>NZ_JBIVRD010000041.1:0-73119 GCF_044755565.1 Kitasatospora sp. NPDC092286
TTCCTTCAGGCCGCCTTCCAGCGGGCCCTCCGGGCGCTTCGTTCTTTCGTGTTCTCAGCTTATCAGATGTTTTCCGCTCCGTTTTCCGGAGTTTCGTTTATCTGATTGGCTTTCGCCTTTCGGCGCTCCCGAACTCTATCAGAGTTTCTCGGTCCGCTTTCCGCTCCCGAATTCCATTCGAAAGCTTCCGGCCGTCCCGTGGGGCAACCCGGAGAACGTTACGCACCGGGCCGCCCCACGTCAAACCGGGCAGTGGAGGGGTCAGACCTCGACCACGACCGGCAGGATCATCGGCCGGCGGCGGTAGTTGTCCGCCACCCACTTGCCGATGGTCCGGCGGACCAGCTGCTGGACCTGGCGGACCTCCAGGACGCCGTCGCCGGCCGAACGCTCCAGGGCCTCCTGGAGCTTGGCGACGACCGGGCCGAACGCGTTGTCGTCGATACCGGAGCCGCGGGCCTGGATGGTCGGGCCGCTCACCATCTTGCCGTTGGCGGAGTCGACCACCACGAAGACGGAGATGAAGCCCTCCTCTCCGAGGATCCTGCGGTCCTTGAGCGAGGCCTCGGTGATGTCACCGACCGAGGAACCGTCCACGTAGACGTAGCCGGCCTGCACCTTGCCGACGATCCGGGCGACGCCGCCCTCCAGGTCGACGCAGACACCGTCCTCGGCGATGACCGTGCGGTTGCGCGGCACACCGGTCGCCATGCCGAGGTCGGCCGCGGCCCGCAGGTGGCGCCATTCGCCGTGGACCGGCATCAGGTTCCGCGGCTTGCAGATGTTGAAGAAGTACAGCAGCTCGCCGGCCGAGGCGTGGCCCGAGACGTGCACCTTGGCGTTGCCCTTGTGCACGACCTTGGCGCCCCAGCGGGTCAGGCCGTTGATCACCCGGTACACGGCGTTCTCGTTGCCCGGGATCAGCGACGAGGCCAGGACGACGGTGTCGCCCTCGACGATGCGGATCTGGTGGTCGCGGTTGGCCATCCGGGACAGCGCGGCCATCGGCTCGCCCTGCGAGCCGGTGCACACCAGCACGACCTCCTTGTCCGGCAGGTCGTCCAGGGTCTTCACGTCGACGATCAGGTTGCCCGGCACCTTCAGGTAACCGAGCTCCCGCGCGATGCCCATGTTGCGGACCATCGAGCGGCCGACGAAGGCCACCTTGCGCTTGTACTCGTGCGCGGCGTCCAGCACCTGCTGGATGCGGTGCACGTGGCTGGCGAAGGAGGCGACGATGATGCGCTTGTCCGCGTTCGCGAAAACGTTTCGCAGCGCGACCGAGATGTCGCGCTCGTGCGGGATGAAGCCGGGGACCTCGGCGTTGGTGGAGTCCACCAGCAGCAGGTCCATGCCCTCCTCGGCCAGCTTGGCGAAGGTCGGCAGGTCGGTGAGGCGGCCGTCGAGCGGCAGTTGGTCCATCTTGAAGTCACCGGTGGCGACGACCATGCCGGCCGGCGTCCGCACGGCGACGGCCAGCGCGTCCGGGATGGAGTGGTTGACCGCGATGAACTCGCAGTCGAACGGGCCGATGCGCTCGCGCTGGCCCTCCTTCACCTCCAGCACGTACGGCCGGATGCGGTGCTCGGTGAGCTTGGCCTCGATCAGGGCGAGGGTCAGCTTCGAACCGATCAGCGGGATGTCCGGGTTCTCCCGGAGCAGGAACGGGACGGCACCGATGTGGTCCTCGTGCCCGTGGGTCAGGACGATGCCGTCGATCTTGTCGAGACGGTCCCGGATGTAGCTGAAGTCCGGCAGGATCAGGTCGACGCCGGGCTGCTCGTCCTCGGGGAAGAGGACACCGCAGTCGACGATGAGAATGCGGTCCCCGTATTCGAAGACCGTCATGTTGCGGCCGATCTCGCCGAGGCCGCCGAGCGGAGTGATGCGGAGGGCGCCCTCCTTGAGTGCGGGGGGCGCGCCGAGTTCGGGGTGCGGGTGGCTCAAAAGACTCTCCTCACAACGCACGCCATATGCCCGGGGTCCTCCCCCTGGAGACATATGGCGTGTGTACTCAGTGTCGGTTTCCTACTGGGTCGGTGCTCTCACGCCTTCGTCCGGTTCAGCGGCAGACCCCGAGAGGTCCGGCGAGCCGGGGCGCGCACGTCTGTGTCTGTTACAGGTGTACCCCGCCGGCGGCGAGATCCTTCTTCAATCGCACGATCTCCTCGGCGGTCGCCCCCACCAGCGGCAGCCGCAGCGGCCCGGCCGGCAGGCCCTGGAGCTCCAGCGCGGCCTTGGTGAGGATGACACCCTGCGTGCGGAACATACCGCTGAAGACCGGGAGCAGGCCCTGGTGGATCGCCGTGGCCTTGGCCACATCGCCGCCCAGGAAGGCCTCGATCATGCTGCGCAGCTCGCCGGCGACGACATGCCCGACCACGCTGACCACACCGACGGCTCCGACGGACAGCAGCGGCAGGTTGAGGACGTCGTCCCCGGAGTACCAGGCAAGGTCGGAACGGGCGATGGCCCAGGCAGCGGCGCCGAGGTCGCCCTTGGCGTCCTTGTTGGCGACGATCCGCGGGTGCTCACCGAGCCGGACCAGCGTCTCGTGGCCGAGCGCGACGCCGCTGCGACCGGGGATGTCGTAGAGCATGACCGGCAGGCCGGTGGCGTCGGCGATGTGCGTGGTGTGCCGGTACAGACCCTCCTGCGGGGGCTTGCTGTAGTACGGCGTGACGACCAGCAGGCCGTGCGCTCCGGCGGCCTCGGCCTGGCGGGCCAGCTCCGCGCTGTGGTGGGTGTCGTTGGTGCCGACACCGGCCACCACGTGGGCCCGGTCCCCCACGGCCTCCACCACGGCGCGGACGAGCTGGGCCTTCTCGGCGTCGCTGGTGGTCGGGGACTCACCGGTGGTGCCGTTGACGACGAGTCCGTCGTTGCCGGAGTCGACGAGGTGCGCGGCGAGGCGCTGGGCGCCGTCGAGGTCGAGACCGCCGTCGGCGGTGAACGGAGTCACCATCGCGGTCAGGACCCGGCCGAAAGGCGTCTGGGGGGTGGAGGTCGGAGCCATGCGTCCAAAGCTACTCGTAGGCGGTGGGGCGGTACCCATGCCGGTCCAGGGTTCGGACAGGTGTAGCACTCAGGGCGGCGGGAGAATGGGATCCCGGTGCTGCATGCTCGGGGGTTCAAGCAGCACCGGAATCCGTGTCACGAGCGTAGGGAGCGGCTAGAAAAGCCGCAATCCAGACATTCTGTACAAGCCGTCCATATGCCTGTCGTCCCAGCTCAGGGGGCGACTCGGCCGTGCTTCTCAAAGGCCGCATGGGTGAGCGGCATGAGCCGTGCCCACTGCTCCTCCATCCGCTCGGCGACCATCTCGATCTCGCGCTGCGGGAAGGACGGCACGCTGGCGTTCTCCTTCTTCGTCCGCAGCGACAGGAAGTGCATCAGCGAGCGGGCGTTGCAGGTCGCGTACATCGACGAGAACAGACCGACCGGCAGCACCGCCCGGGCCACCTCGCGGGCGACGCCGGCCGCCAGCATCTCCTGGTAGCGGCTGTACGCCTCGCGGTACGCCGCCTCCATCGCCCCGGTGACGGTCCGGTGCTGCTCCGGGGTGCCCTCGACGAACTCGTAGCGGCCCGGCCGGCCCTGCTGGACCAGCCTGCGTTCCTCGCCCGGCACGTAGAAGACCGGCTGCAGCTCGCGGTAGCGGCCGGACTCCTCGTTGTACGACCAGCCACTGCGGTGGCGGTGGAACTCCCGGAAGACGAAGATCGGCGCGCTGATGAAGAAGGTCATCGAGTTGTGCTCGAACGGCGTGCCGTGCCGGTCCCGCATCAGGTAGTTGATCAGACCCGTGGACTTCTCCGGGTCCTGCTGCAGCGCCTCCAGGGACTGCTCCCCCGCCGTCGAGACCCGCGCCGCCCAGATGACGTCCGAGTCGGCGGCGGCGCTGCGGACCAGTTCCACCGTGACGTCGCTGCGGAACTGCGGGGCGGTGCCCACTTCGTCGCTCACGCGAGAATCCTCCAGAGTTCGGGTACGTGCCGGCCGACAGCCTAGCCCGCGGGGATCGGCGCACCGGCCGCGCCGTGAAGCCGGATGGCGTGCGCCATCGTCTTGCGGGCGCGCGGGGTGTCGCCGGCGTCGGCGTACGCCACGGCGAGGCGGAACCAGACCCGCCAGTCGCCGGGCGCCGCCTCCGCCTCCGCCTGGCGGCGGGTGAACACCTCGTCGGCCGAGGCCCGGTCGATCCGTCCCCCGGCCGTGCGCCGCAGCTCGTCCACCGGCAGGCCGCCCTCGGCCTCCAGCTCCCGGGCGAGCCGCTCACTGGCCCGGCCGAAGCGGACGGTCTGCCGCAGGAACCAGACGCCGATCAGCGGGATGACGAAGGCGCAGAGCCCGATGCCGATGCCGAGCGGCTTGCCGGTGGCGATCAGCTGCAGACCCTCGCCGACGCAGATCAGGGCGACCAGCAGCAGCACGGCGGCGAGCACGAAGAAGCCGGTACGCGAGGTCATGCGGCGCTCCAAGCGGTGATCACGGTCACAGGTCCAGGAAGTGTTCGAGGCCGAGGGTGAGCCCCGGCGTCTCCACCACCTTGCGCACCCCGAGCAGGATGCCCGGCATGAAGCTGCTGTGGTGCAGCGAGTCGTGCCGGATGGTGAGGGTCTCGCCGGTGTCGCCGAACATCACCTGCTGGTGGGCGAGCAGCCCGCGCAGCCGGACGGCGTGCACCGGCACCCCGTCCACGTCGGCGCCGCGGGCGCCCGGCAGGCTGTGGGTGGTCGGGTCCTGCTGGCGCGGCCGGCCCGCCTCGGCCCGGGCGGCCGCGATCAGCTGGGCGGTGCGGGTGGCGGTGCCGCTGGGCGCGTCGGCCTTGCGGTCGTGGTGCAGCTCGACCACCTCGACCGACTCGAAGTACTTGGCGGCCGTCTGGGCGAACTTCATGCCGAGCACCGCGCCGATGGAGAAGTTCGGTGCGATCAGCAGGCCCAGCTCCGGTGCCTCGTCCAGCCAGCCGCGGACGGTGGCCAGCCGCTCGTCCGTCCAGCCGGTGGTGCCGGTGACCACGTGGATGCCGTGGTGCAGGCAGTAGTCGAGATTGCCCATCACCGAGTCGGGGTGGGTCAGCTCGACCACGGCCTGCGCACCGGCGTCGGTGAGCTCGGAGAGCTTCGACTCCCGGCCGAGGGTGGCGACCAGTTCCATGTCCGGGGCGGCCTCGACGGCCTTGACGGCCTCCGAGCCGATCCGGCCCCTGGCACCGATCACGGCGACACGCAGCGTCATGACGAACTTCCCTTCAGACCAGTGGGACCAGCAAGAGCAACACGACCGGCGGCGCCGGTCAGACCAGCAGGTCGGCGAGCCGGGCGGCCCGCTTGTCGCTGACCGGGCCGATCAGCGCCAGCGACGGCCGGTACGCGCCCAGCACATCACGGGCCACCGCGTGGACGTCGTCCAGGGTCACGGCCGCGATCTTCGCCAGTATGTCGTCCACCGACAGATGGTGGCCGTAGCTCAGCTCGGCCTTGCCGATCCGGTTCATCAGCGAGCCGGTGTCCTCCATGCCGAGCACGGTGGAACCGGAGATCTGCCCGATCGCCCGCTGCAGCTCCTCCTCGGTGATGCCCTCGGCGACCACCTTGGCGAGCTCCTCGCGGCAGATCCGCAGCACCTCCTCGACCCGCTTGGGCTGGCAGCCCGCGTAGATGCCGAACAGGCCGCTGTCCGCGTACGACGAGGAGTACGAGTACACCGAGTACGCCAGGCCGCGCTTCTCCCGGACCTCCTGGAACAGCCGCGAGCTCATCCCGCCGCCGAGGGCCGCGTTGAGCACGCCCATCGCCCAGCGGCGCTCGTCGTGCCGGGGCACCCCGGGCACGCCCAGCACCAGATGGGCCTGCTCGGTGCTGCGGTTGAGCACCTCGATCCGGCCGGCCGTCCGCAGCGCCTTGACCCCGCGCCGGGCCTCGGCGGGCGCGGCCGTGGAGCGGGCCAGCATCGGCGCGAAGGCCCGCTCGACCTGCCGGACCACCTTGCGGTGGTCCAGGTTGCCGGCCGCGGAGACCACCAGCTGCTCGGGCCGGTAGCGGCGCTGGAAGAAGCCGGCGATCTGGTCGCGGGTCAGCCCCCGGACGGTCTCCTGGGTGCCGAGGATCGGGCGGCCCAGCGGGCCGTCGCCGAAGATCACCTTGGCGAAGAGGTCGTGCACCACGTCGCCCGGGTCGTCCTCGGCCATCGCCATCTCCTCGAGGATGACGCCGCGCTCGGCCTCCACGTCCTCCGGGCGGATCAGCGAACCGGTGAGCATGTCGCAGACCACGTCGATGGCCAGCGGCAGGTCGGTGTCCAGGACCCGGGCGTAGTAGCAGGTGTTCTCCTTCGCGGTGAAGGCGTTCATCTCGCCGCCGACCGCGTCCAGGGCCGCCGAGATGTCCAGCGCGCTGCGCCGCTCGGTGCCCTTGAAGAGCAGGTGCTCCAGGTAGTGGGTGGCGCCGTTGAGCTGCGGGGTCTCGTCCCGCGAACCGACGCCGACCCAGATGCCGAAGGTCGCGGAGCGCACCGTCGGCAGGGTTTCGGTGACGACCCGCAGGCCGCCGGGGAGGACGGTGCGGCGCACCGTGCCGGCGCCGTCCACGCCCTTGAGCAGGGTCCGGGTGGTGCCGGGGCGCTGCTTCGCCGCCGAGGCCTGAGCCACGGGGTGTACCTCCGTAGAAAGCATGTGCAACAACAGGGTGCGGCCCGCACGCCGACGTGGCGTGCGGGCCGCGGGGTCAACTAGCGGCGCTTCACTCGGAAGCGGCCTCGCCGTCCTCTTCGCCCTCGACCACCGGGATCAGGGAGAGCTTGCCGCGCGGGTCGATCTCGGCGATCTCGACCTGGACCTTGGCGCCGACGCCGAGCACGTCCTCGACGTTCTCCACGCGCTTGCCACCGGCGAGCTTGCGGATCTGCGAGATGTGCAGCAGGCCGTCCTTGCCCGGCATGAGCGAGACGAACGCGCCGAACGTCGTGGTCTTGACCACGGTGCCCAGGTAGCGCTCGCCGACCTCCGGCATGGTCGGGTTGGCGATCTGGTTGATCGTCGTACGGGCAGCCTCCGCCGAGGGACCGTCGACCGCACCGATGTAGATGGTGCCGTCGTCCTCGATGGTGATGTCCGCGCCGGTGTCCTCCTGGATCTGGTTGATCATCTTGCCCTTGGGGCCGATGACCTCACCGATCTTGTCCACCGGGATCTTGATGGTGATGATGCGCGGCGCGTTCGGCGACATCTCGTCGGGCGCGTCGATGGCCTCGTTCATCACGTCGAGGATGTGCAGACGCGCGTCCTTGGCCTGCTTCAGCGCGGCGGCCAGCACCGACGCCGGGATGCCGTTGAGCTTGGTGTCCAGCTGCAGGGCGGTGATGAAGTTGCGGGTACCGGCGACCTTGAAGTCCATGTCGCCGTACGCGTCCTCGGCGCCCAGGATGTCGGTCAGCGCGACGTAGTGGGTCTCACCGTCGATCTCCTGCGAGATCAGGCCCATGGCGATACCGGCGACGGCGGCCTTCAGCGGCACACCGGCGTTCAGCAGCGACATGGTCGAGGCGCAGACCGAGCCCATCGAGGTGGAGCCGTTGGAGCTCAGCGCCTCGGAGACCTGGCGGATCGCGTAGGGGAACTCCTCGCGGGTCGGCAGCACGGGCAGGATCGCCCGCTCCGCCAGCGCGCCGTGGCCGATCTCGCGGCGCTTGGGCGAGCCCACGCGGCCGGTCTCGCCGACCGAGTACGGCGGGAAGTTGTAGTTGTGCATGTAGCGGCGGCGCGTCTCCGGGGAGAGCGTGTCCAACTGCTGCTCCATGCGCAGCATGTTCAGCGTGGTGACACCCAGGATCTGGGTCTCGCCGCGCTCGAACAGGGCCGAGCCGTGAACGCGCGGGATGGCCTCGACCTCGGCGGCCAGGGTGCGGATGTCGGTGACACCGCGGCCGTCGATGCGGATCTTGTCCTTGATGACGCGCTCGCGGACGATCTTCTTGGTCAGCGCGTTGTAGGCGGCGCTGATCTCCTTCTCGCGGCCCTCGAACTCCGGCAGCAGCTTCTCGGCGGCCAGCGCCTTGACGCGGTCCAGCTCGTTGTTGCGCTCCTGCTTGCCCGGGATGGTGAGGGCCTGGGCCAGCTCGTCCTTCACGGCGGAGGTCAGCGCGGCGAGCACGTCGTCCTGGTAGTCCAGGAAGACCGGGAACTCGCCGGTCGGCTTGGCGGCCTGGGCGGCCAGCTGGGCCTGCGCGGCGCAGAGCACCTTGATGAACGGCTTGGCGGCGTCCAGACCGGCGGCGACGACGTCCTCGGTGGGCGCCTCGGCGCCGCCCTCGACCAGCTTGATGGTCTTGTCGGTGGCCTCGGCCTCGACCATCATGATCGCGACATCGCCGTCCGGCAGGACGCGACCGGCGACGACCATGTCGAAGACGGCCGACTCCAGCTCGCTGTGGGTCGGGAAGGCCACCCACTGGCCCTTGATCAGCGCGACGCGGACGCCACCGATCGGGCCGGAGAACGGCAGGCCCGCCAGCTGGGTGGAGGCGGAGGCGGCGTTGATGGCCACCACGTCGTACAGGTGGTCCGGGTTGAGCGCCATGATCGTGCAGACGACCTGGACCTCGTTGCGCAGGCCCTTGACGAAGGACGGGCGCAGCGGGCGGTCGATCAGGCGGCAGGTGAGGATGGCGTCCTCGGAGGGCCGGCCCTCACGACGGAAGAACGAGCCGGGGATCCGGCCCGCGGCGTACATCCGCTCCTCGACGTCCACGGTCAGCGGGAAGAAGTCGAAGTGCTCCTTCGGCTGCTTCGACGCGCTGGTGGCCGACAGCACCATGGTGTCGTCGTCGAGGTAGGCCACGGCCGAGCCGGCGGCCTGACGGGCCAGGCGGCCGGTCTCGAAGCGGATGGTACGGGTGCCGAAGGAACCGTTGTCGATCACGGCCTCGGCATAGAACACGTTCTCTTCCACCTGGAAGATCTCCTCTTTCGTACGTCTCCGGGAGAGCGTCCCCGCGCATGGCCCGCTGGTGGCCCTGGACAGTCCGGGCCGGTCTTCGATCGAAGCCTCCGGTGGGCCCCGCTCGGTCTGCGGGGCTTCCGGCGGCCACTACCGAGGACCGGCGCCTCTCGGCTGCCAGGCCTGGACGGGCGGTCCGCGTCTGGACGCTCTCTCGGATGCGGGCGGCTTCCGTTTGAAGCCTTCGGCCCGCGGGGGGTCGGGTCTCTGCTCGGGTGGCGCTCGTCGGCGCCATCACCCGGCATGCCCACAACCCTACGGTGCAATCCTCGGCCACCTGGGGAGGTCGGCGCGAGTTGTTATCTCCGACCACGGGCCGTGGCCCGCGGCATACGCGCGAAGGGCGGCTCCCCGGTGTGGGGAGCCGCCCCGAGCGGCGGTCTTAGCGGGCGCCACCGGCGGCACCGCGGCGGATGCCCAGGCGGTCGACGAGCGTACGGAAGCGCTCGATGTCCTTCTTGGCCAGGTACTGCAGCAGGCGGCGACGCTGGCCGACCAGGATCAGCAGGCCGCGGCGCGAGTGGTGGTCGTGCTTGTGGGTCTTGAGGTGCTCGGTCAGGTCCGAGATACGGCGGGAGAGCATGGCCACCTGAACCTCGGGGGAGCCGGTGTCGCCCTCCTTCTGGCCGAACTCGGCGATGATCTGCTTCTTGACGTCAGAGGCGAGAGCCACTGCAACTCCTTAACAGGTGATACCGAGCGGTCCTGGTCTACGGCACAGGACTCTTGAAGAACTCGGTGTCGTAACGCGGGCGCCGCCTGCTGCCACCGGCCTGGGGCCGGGTACAAGGCTGCGCTCGGAGGCCAAGCGTACCAGTGCCGTTCGCCCGGCCGGTCAGCCGGTCGCTCCGCGCACCAGGTGGTAGATGTCGAGGACGGCCAGGGCGAGCGGCACCAGGGCCATCAGGGTGAGGCTGTCGGCCAGGTCCAGGATGCGTCCCCAGAAGGGTGAGACGCCGAGCCGGGGCACCACCAGGGCGATGGCGGTGAGCAGGGCGGCGCCGGCCGCGATCGAGGCGGCCAGCCAGATGGTGCGCAGGTCGACGTCGGTGGAGCCGGCGGCCTTCAGGATGAACAGCGGGGTGTGCAGCGACAGCCCGATGATCAGCAGCGACAGGCCGAGCAGGCCCGCGATGGTGAGGCTGAAGACCTGCGCGGTGTAGCGGAACAGGCGGGCGCGCAGCATGGTGGCGAGGCCGAGGGCCAGCGCCAGCAGCTGGGGGAAGAGCTCGTCGGTGAAGCCGAGCACCGCGCAGGCGCCGACGATCACCGCGGCGCAGCCGCCGACCAGGCCGACCAGCACCTCGTGGCCGCGGCGGGCCTGGTGGGCGATCCGCTCGTACTGGACGGCCTCCGCGCGGCCGGCCTCCTCGTCGTAGTCGCGGCTGCGGGTGCGGGTCTGGCCGGGGGCGCTGAAGCCGACGGGCAGCCGGGCGAAGCGGGCGGAGAGACCGGGCAGGAAGCCGATCACGGCGACGGCGGCCACGCCGGTGACGGCGGCGACGTGGCCGGCCGGGGTGCCGGGCAGCAGGACGGCGGCGAAGGTCGCCAGGGCACCGGCGGCGGCCAGGAAGGCGGCGGCGACGAACAGCGCGTCCTTCTCCGGCAGCAGTCCGGCCAGCAGGACGGCGACCACCAGGACGGCGACGCAGCCGGTGAGGAACTGGAGCCGGCCGGGGCCGTCCCACGGGTGGGCGACGGCGATGACGCCGCTGCCGCCGATCATGGCGTGCGGCAGGGCGCCGAGGCCGAGCGCGAGGGCGGCGTAGGCGTCCTGGTAGACCCGGGCGCGGACGCCGGCGAGCGCGGTGAGCACCACGGCGGTGACGCCGGAGAGGACGCCGGGCAGGCCGTGCATGTCGTGGCGCAGGTCGGAGAACCAGAGCGCGAAGCCGAGCAGGGCGAGCAGCACACCGGCGCCGATCAGGCCGAAGGCCCGCATCAGCTCGGGGCTCCAGAAGCGGCGGTCGGCCTCGACGGCGGTGGCGATGGCGTCGGCGACGTCGTCGTAGACGGCCGGCGGCAGCGACTCCGCGAAGGGGCGCAGGCTGAGCAGGTCGCCGTCGCGGACCTGCTGGGCCGCGAGCGGCAGGCCACTGTCCAGCACGGTGCCGTCGCGGCGGACCAGGTGGAAGCCGGTCGGGACGCCGTCGGGCTGGGTCTGGCCGGAGAGGCGCAGCACCTCGGGGTAGATGTCCGCGAGCGGGACGTCCTCGGGCAGGGCGACGTCGATCCGGCTGTTCGGGGCGACGACGGTGACCCGGCAGAATCCGGTCGTGGCGGAAGTGCTCATGGGCACCCCTCGATCGCTCGACGCACTGGGCGCTCCCCCTTGTTGACGGTGCCGCGGCTTCGGGCGGCGGTCGGTCTGGCTGCTGCGCGGGCGCCGGCCGGTGGAACTGGCTCGTTCCGGCCGCGAGTTGGCGCGGCGTTACCCTACCCGCTCCGTTCGTGCGCGGTACCGCTCAGGGCCGGTGGGGTAGGGCCGGTACGGGCCCCGGGGGTGACCAGTAGGATCGGCCCCTGCGCACGGCGACGGGGACAGGGGCCGCGCTCCTCCCCGGATGCCTGCGGTCGGCGAAGCGGGGGCGGCGTCACACGGGGCGCCCTCACCCGTACGTATTTCCAGTTGCGTGAGGGCTGATGCCGAAGTGAACGAGCGAACCGTTCTGGGCCGTGCGGTGGGGTGCGTATGAGCGTGATCACGGTCAAGCGGCCCGCCCGGGCCTATCCGCCCGCGGTGCCGGACGAGCCGGTGGAGCTGGTCAGCCCGCCCGAACTGCCCAGGGCGGGCGGCGAGGACTGGGTGATGAGCATTCTGCCGATGCTCGGTATGGGCGGTTCGGCGGTGTTCTTCTTCTCGCCCGGCGCGCAGGCCCCTATGAAGATCATGGGCGGTCTGATGATCGTCTCGACGGTCGGCATGGCGCTGGCGCAGATCGTCCGGGCGCGCAAGGGCGGTTCGACGGCCACCGCCGACGAGCGGCGCGACTACCTCAAGTACCTGCAGCAGATGCGCCGCCAGGTCCGCCGCACCGCCGAACGGCAGCGCGGCGCGCAGCTGTTCCTGAACCCGGAGCCGGACCAGCTCTGGTCGATCGTCGCGGACGGCCGCCGGCTGTGGGAGCGCCGCACCGGGGACGCCGACTTCGCGCAGATCAGGGTCGGCCGGGGGCCGGTGCAGCTGTCCACGCCGCTGGTGGCGCCGCAGACCGCGCCGATGGACGAGCTGGAGCCGCTCTCCGCGGCCGCGATGCACACCTTCCTGAAGGCCCACGGGACCTTGCAGGACCTGCCGTTGGCGGTCTCGCTGCGCGCCTTCTACCACATCACGGTCTGCGGCGACCCGGACACCGTGTACGGCAACGTCCGGGCGATGATCGCCCAGATGACGACCCTGCACTCGCCGGACGACCTGCTGGTGACGGTGGCCGCGGCGCCGGGCGCGGTGGAGGAGTGGGAGTGGACCAAGTGGCTCCCGCACAACCAGCACCGCAAGGAGGGCGACGGGGCCGGCTCGCGGCGGCTGATCGCCACCGGCCTCGGTGAGCTGGAGGACCTGCTCCAGGACGAACTGGCCGGCCGTCAGCGCTTCGTGCGCGACGCCGCGCCGGCGCCGGACCAGCCGCACGTCATCGTCGTGATGGACGGCGCCTCGGTACCGCCCGACTCGCTGCTGGCCGGCCCGGAGGGCGTGCACGGGGTCACCATCATCGAGGTGGTCCCGGGCGATCTGGACGAGCCGACCGGCCATCTGATCGTCACCGTCACGCCGGAGGAGCTGGTGCTGCGCTCGGTCTCGGGTGCGACGTACGCCGGCCGGCCGGACACCCTCTCGACCTGGCAGTCCGAGGCCCTGGCCCGGCAGTTGGCGCCGTACCGGATCTCGGCCGGGGGCGACGACGAGCCGCTGCTGTCCAACCTGGACTTCACGGATCTGATGAACTCTGGCGACCCGGGCTCGTTCGACGTGACCCGCAGCTGGCGGCCGCGCGCGCAGCACGAGCGGCTGCGGGTACCGATCGGGGTCGGCGCCGGCGGCGAGCACGTCTACCTGGACATCAAGGAGGCCGCGCTGGAGGGCATGGGCCCGCACGGCCTGTGCGTCGGCGCGACCGGCTCCGGCAAGTCGGAGCTGCTGCGGACGCTGGTGCTGGGCCTGGCGATGTCGCACTCCTCCGAGGTGCTGAACTTCGTCCTCGCGGACTTCAAGGGCGGTGCGACCTTCGCCGGCATGGCGGACATGCCGCACACCTCGGCCGTGATCACCAACTTGGAGGGCGAACTCACCCTGGTCGACCGCATGCGCGACGCGATCGAGGGCGAGATGAACCGCCGCCAGGAGCTGCTGCGTTCGGCGGGCAACTACGCCAACCTGAACGAGTACGAGCGGGCCCGCGCGGCGGGCGCGGCGCTGGCCCCGCTGCCGTCCCTGGTCCTGATCATCGACGAGTTCTCCGAACTGCTCACCGCCAAGCCGGACTTCATCGACATGTTCATCCAGATCGGCCGGATCGGCCGGTCGCTGGGTGTGCACCTGCTGCTCGCCTCGCAGCGGCTGGAGGAGGGCAAGCTGCGCGGCCTCGACACCTATCTCTCGTACCGGATCGGCCTGCGCACCTTCTCGGCGGCGGAGTCCCGGGCGGCGATCGGGGTGCCGGACGCGTACCACCTGCCGCCGGTGCCTGGGGTGGGCTACCTCAAGTTCGGCACCGATGTGATGGACCGCTTCAAGGCCGCGTACGTCTCCGGGCCGTACCGCGCCCCGGGGCAGCAGCGCTCCACCGGCGGCCGGCTGGTGACGGCGCAGCCGGTGCGGTTCACCGCGGCCGAGGTGCCGGTGGCGGAGCCGCTGGTGCGGGAGGTGGAGCCGGAGACCGAGGAGCAGGACGACGCGCTGGTCGACACCGTGCTGGACGTGTTCGTGCAGCGGATGGCGGGCCAGGGGCCGGCCGCCCACCAGGTGTGGCTGCCGCCGCTGGACGAGGCGCCGAGCGTGGACGAGCTGCTGCCGCCGTTGCAGGCGACCACCGAGCGCGGTCTGACCTCGCCCGGGTTCGGGGCGCTGGGCCGGCTGAACGTGCCGATCGGCATCGTCGACAAGCCGCGCGACCAGCGGCGCGAGGTGCTGCACCAGGACTACGCGGGGGCGGCCGGCCACGGTCTGATCGTGGGTGGTCCGCGTTCGGGCAAGTCGACCGTGGTGCGGACCACGGTGGCCGCGTTCGCGCTCACCCACACCCCGCTGGAGGCGCAGTTCTACCTGCTGGACTTCGGCGGCGGCGGCTTCCAGACGCTGCAGGACCTGCCGCACGTCGGCGGGGTGGCCGGGCGGCTGGACGGCGAGAAGGTCCGCCGGATGATCAGCGAGGTGCACGGGGTGCTCAACCGGCGCGAGGAGCTGTTCCGCGCGACCGGGATCGACGGCATCGCGACCTACCGCGCCCGCCGGGCCGGCGGGCAGCTGCCGGACGAGCGGTTCGGCGACGTCTTCCTGGTGATCGACGGCTGGAACACCTTCAAGCAGGAGTTCGAGATGCTGGAGCCGGTGATCGGGGACATCGCCCAGCGCGGTCTCGGGTACGGCGTCCACCTGATCGTCACGGCGGCCCGCTACGCCGAGGTCCGCCCGGCCCTGAAGGACCTGCTGCAGAACCGGACCGAGCTGAAGCTCGGTGACGCGATGGAGTCCGAGGTGGACCGCCGGGTGGCGCAGAACGTGCCGGCCGTCCCGGGGCGCGGGGTGACCGCGGGCAAGCTGCACTTCCTGTCCGGTCTGCCGCGGCTGGACGGCTCGCACACCGTGGACGACCTCCAGGAGGGGGTGGCCGGCCTGGTCGCCGCGGTCAACGCGGCCTGGACCGGCCCGCGCGCGCCGCAGGTCCGGATGCTGCCGACGGTGCTGGACGGCTTCTCGCTGCCGAAGGGCTTCGAGCACCCGGAGCGCGGGATCGCGTTCGGCGTGGACGAGGTGGAGCTGGCGCCGGCGTTCGTCAACTTCGAGACCGATCCGCTGTTCATCGTCTTCGGCGACACCGAGTCCGGCAAGTCCGCGCTGCTGCGGATGCTGGTCAAGCAGATCACCGAGCGGTACACCCCGGAGCAGGCCGGCATCGTGGTCGGCGACTACCGGCGGGCGCTGCTCGGCGCGGTGCCACCGGAGTACCTGGTGGAGTACGCGGCGGCGCAGCCGGCCATGACCAGCATCGTGGAGATGCTGCGCGGGGCCTGCGCACGCCGTCTGCCGGGCCCGGACGTGACCGCCGAGCAGCTGCGCAACCGCAGCTGGTACAGCGGCAAGGACATGTTCGTGATCGTGGACGACTACGAGCTGGTGGCGACCGGCTCGGGCAACCCGCTGGCGCCGCTGGCCGAGTTCCTGCCGTTCGCCCGCGACATCGGCCTGCGGGTGGTCATCGCGCGCAGCGCGGGCGGCGCCGGACGCTCGCTGTACGAGCCGGTGATGCAGCGGATGCGGGAGCTGGGCGGCCAGGGCGTGATCCTGTCCGGCAACAAGGACGAGGGCGCGCTGCTCGGCACGGTCAAGCCGCAGCCGCTGCCGCCGGGCCGGGGGGTGTACGTGTCGCGCCGGATCAGCAGCGGGCAGATGGTGCAGACGGGCTGGCTGCCGTCGGCGTAGGACGGGCCGCCGTCCGCCGCGCCGCCTCGCGCGGCGGTCACGGAGGGTGATTGAAGGGGTCGGGTTCGGAGGAGCCCGGCCCCTTCGGCGTCCCAGCTACTGAAACGTTACCTAGATCTTTACGGCGTGTCGCTGCGGTTCCCGTTGCGACCTGGGAGGACGGCGGACACGGGAGGGGCGCCTGGGCAGTCGCTGCCACACCCCACCCCAGCCTTTGAATGGGCGCTTGCAACACTCCGTTCACCTTGGATTCAGGCACGGTGCGGCGAAAGTAACAAGTCGGACATGCATGACAATGACCGTGAGTGATCATCAGATCGCATGTTTATGCCGCTTGCCGCAACGGATTCCGAAGCAATTCCGCCATTGACGCAATCAATACGGCCAAGGTTCCATGGCGGCCAGGGAGCGTTCAGAACCAGGACCCAGAGCAGCCAGCCGGCGGAGGCGATACCGCTCCCTCTCCAGGACCGCACAGAGCCGATCGGAAGCCACATGACCGACACGCTTCGCCCACCACTCGCCGTAGCCCCCGCTGCGGCGACCGAGGGCGCAACCGCCTCCCCCCAGAAGCTCAAGCGCTCGATCGGCGTCGTGGGCGGCACCCTGCTCACGCTGTCCTGTGTCACCCCGGCCTCCACGCTCTTCGTGATCGTCCCGGAGCTGTTCTCCAGCATCGGCAGCGCCACCGCCCTGGCCATCGCGATCGGCTCGGTGCTCTGTATCGCCGTCGCCTTCTGCTACTCCGAGCTCGGCACCCTGATCCCCAGCGCCGGCGGCGAGTACGCGATGGTCGGCACCCTGGCCGGGCGACTGGCCGGCTGGCTGGTCTTCGTGCTCTCGCTGATCGTGGTGATGATCGTCCCCTCGGTGATCGCCCTGGGCACGGCCGACTACCTCGCCCCGGTGCTGCACGTCGACAAGGCGATCGCGGGCGCCGCGGTGATGCTGGCCGCCACCCTGGCCGGTCTGCTGGACCTGCGGGCCAACGCCTGGATCACCGGCATCTTCCTGGTCCTGGAGGTCATCGCCGCCGGTGTCGTCTCGGTGCTCGGCTTCGCCCACGCCAACGGCGACGCGCCCAGCCTGCTGCACGGCGTGGTCGCCGGCGAGGGCGGCGCCACCACCACGGTGAGCATCGGCGCCATCATCGGCGCACTCGGCATCGCGCTCTTCATCACCCAGGGCTTCTCCACCGCGGTCTACCTCTCCGAGGAACTGGAGAACCCGCGCCGCAACGTCTCCCGCACCGTGCTGTGGACGCTCGGCATCTCCGCCGCCGTCCTCCTGATCCCGGTCGCCGCCATCACCATGGGCGCCCCCGACCTGGCCACCCTCAGCTCCGGTGACATCTCCGGCATGGTCACGGCCTGGAGCAACTCCGCCGTCGGCACCTTCATCAGCCTCTGCGTGGCGCTGGCCATCATCAACGCCGGCATCGTCATGGTGATCCAGAACTCCCGGGTGCTGTTCGCCTCCGCCCGTGACAAGGCCTGGCCCGAGCCGGTCAACAAGGCCTTCGGCACCCTGGGCCGGTTCGGCTCCCCGTGGGTCGCCACCCTCGCCGTCGGCCTCCCCGGCGCCGCCCTCTGCTTCGTCCCGGGCGAGCTGCTCAGCAACATCACCGGCGTCGCCGTCACCGGGATGTACCTGCTGGTCGCGATCGCCGCGCTGCTCTCCCGCCGCGCCCACCACAAGCACGCCGCCGCCTGGCGGATGCCGCTGTGGCCGGCCGTCCCGGTGGTGCTGATCGCGCTGCTGGTCTACATCATCACCCAGCTGGACACCGAACCCCTGCTGTGGACCGGCGGCATCACCGCCGCCGCCACCCTCTACTGGCTGTTCTACCTGCGCCCCCGGCAGGACAGCCACTGGGTGATCAGCCTCCCCGAGGACGAGCAGCAGGCCTGAGACCCCACCCCTCCCCCACACGGCAGTGCCCCGGGCTCCCCCTGGCCCGGGGCACTGCCGTCTCCTACGGCGTGGTCACTTCCTGAGCTTCCACTGCGCACTGGTGGCGATCGCCCTGAGCTGGTCGAGGGTCAGTACGCCCGCGGTCCGACCGCCCTTGGCGGGGCCGGAACCGAGGGTGACCATGACCCGCAGGCCGCCCGGGTGGAGGGTGTCCACCATCGGCTGGGCCGAGCCCGCCTTGGCGGAACCAGGGCCGTACTCGACCACCTTCGTCCCGTCGGGCAGCGTGGTCGCGTCCTTGAACAGCTCCCCCAGCTGCGTGTCGCCGGCCTGCTTCGACCAGTTCTCGACCTTCAGGATCACCGGGCCGGTCGTGGTCCCGCTGCTCACCTGGAAGGTGGCGTAGATCTGGCTGCCGTCGCGGGCGGTCACGCGCGCCCCGGCGGGCAGCAGCCCGGCGAAGACGGCCTCGCGGTCCTCCAGCGAGAGGCCCGTGTCCAGCGGCTCGGTGTCGACCCCGTCGTACTGGACCGCCGCGACGATCCGGTCCCAGGACTTGTCAGTGGCCACGGACTTCAGCTGGTCGAGGCCGAGCGGCGGATTGCGGCGGCTGTCCGGCGCCCCCTTCTCCTGCGGCGAGTTCCACTCGCTCACCAGGATCTCCCGGCCGTCCGGCCCGGCCAGCTGCGCCAGCCACTGCTTGGTGTCGGCCCGGTGATCGGGGTACTCGTAGCCCTGGCTGAGCAGCAGCCGGGAACCGTCCGGCAGGACGGTGACGGCGCAGGAGTCGAGCCGGGCGGTCTTGAGGTCGGCCGGGCAGGTGCGCGGCTGCGACTGGCCCTTGCGGTGCTTCTGAATCGCGACCGAGATCAAGGACTTGCCCTGACCGTCGTCGAAAACCAGGTCCGCGGCCGCGAAGGTGCCGTTGCCCGGTCCGCTGCTGTCGTCGGTACCCCGCCCGGAACCGTTGGACACCGTCCCCTTCGGCAGCAGCGCCTTGAAGGTGGCCAGCACCTCGTCCCCGGTGATCACCGGCGGTTCGGCGGTCGCGGAGCCGGACGGCGTCGGGGAGGCGGAGCCCGTACCGCCTCCGGTCCCGGTGCCGCTGCCGGCCGCCGGCTCGGCGGCCGCGGTGAGCACCGTGCCGGCCGGGGAGTTCCCGGCGGAGCCGGAGAGGTACACCGCGCCGGTGGCCACCACGGCCAGGGCGGCCGTACCGCTCACCACCGCGGCGGCCGAGCGGCGGCGCCAGCGGCGGCGGCCACGGTCCAGGCCGCCGGAGACCAGCGGGGCCTGCTCGGTGCGGAAGCCTTCACCGGTACGGGTGAGGGCGTAGACGACGTCGTCTTCGAATCTGTCCTGCTCGGACATGGGTGATCACCGCTTCTTTCGGTCACGGGGTCGGTCGGTGGCGGAGCTCGGGCACTCAGCGGGCTCAGCGGGATCTACGGACTCAACGGGCCCGGTCGGCTCAGCGGGCGGCCAGCTCCGCGAACGAGTCGCCGAGCAGGCCGCGCAGCCGGGACAGCGCGCGGGAGGTACGGGTGCGCACCGCGCCGGAGGAGCACCGCAGCACCTCGGCGGTCTCCTCGACGCTGCGGTCCTCCCAGTAGCGCAGCACCAGCACCGCCCGGTCCTTGGCCGGCAGCCGGGCGAGCGCGCCGAGCAGCGTCAGCCGCAGCGTGCTGTCCGCCTCGCGCACCTCCGGTTCGGGGAGGTCACCGGTGGGGCGCTCGGTGCTGGAGCGGCGGCGCTGCTGGGCGAGAAAGGTGCGCACCATCACGGTGTGGGCGTACGCCCCGGGATTGACGATCCGGTCCCGTCCGCCGGTCCACGCGCTGCGGCGCCAGAGGACGTACATCCGGCCGAGGGCCTCCTGGACGAGGTCCTCCGCGTGGTGGGTGTCTCCGCTGGTCAGCAGGCAGGCCGAGCGGTACAGATGACCGGTCCGGCCCGACACGAGTTCCAGGAACTCCGCGTCCTTGGCCTGCCGTGTGGCGCCGATCCGCCGCATCCGTCCTGTCCCCCCGCCGACTGTCACTGACATCTTTTGGATGCGGTGAGCGGGGCCGGATGTTACAGACGGATCCGGATGGGTTTTCGAACGGCTCCCGGGTCAGTCCCCGGGGCTCCGACGGCGGTCCCTGAGCACCACGCCACCGCCGATGAGCAGCGCGACGAGCAGGCCTCCGACGGCCAGTACATAGGTCGCGGTGCGGCCGTCGCGGTCGGCCTGGGTCTCGCCGAGGCCGACCGGCCGCGGCACGATCGGGGCGGCGGCCAGCTCGACGGGGGTGTCCTCGGAAGCCTTCTCCGGTGCCACCTCGGGCGCCTTGGTGACGGCCTTCAGCGGGTCCACCACGCCCCAGCCGATGAAGCGGTTCGGGCCGTGCTCGGTGCGCTGCGCGGTCTGCTCGATCCAGGCGCGGACCTGCCGGGCCTTCCACTTCGGGTGGGCGCCGATCAGCAGCGCGGCGAGCCCGGACACGTACGGGGCGGCGAAGCTGGTGCCGTTGTCGACGCACTGGCCGCCCTTGGGGACGGTCGAGAGCATGTCGACACCGGGCGCGGCGACCTTCACGAACTCGCCGTACTGCGAGAAGCCCGCGCGCTCGTTGTTGCGGTCGGAGGCGCCGACGGCGAGCACGGTCGGGAAGGCCCCGGGATAGGTGTCGCCCTCCTTGCCGTCGTTGCCGGTCGAGGCGACGACCACGGCCTCCTTCGCCTCGGCGGCGTCGATGGCGGCCTTCAGCTCCGGATAGCCGGCGAAGGCCGTGCCGCCGGCGCCGCGCACGTCCTGCGAGATGTTGATGACCCTGGCACCGGCCTGCAGCGCCTTGTAGATCGCCTCGACGAGGGTGGAGACGTCGCCGCTGCCCTCGCTGTCGTTCTGACGGATCGACAGGATGGTCGCGCCGGGGGCCAGCCCGACGAAGCCGGTCCGGTCGCTGCGGGCGGCGGCGACGATGCCGGCCACCTTGGTGCCGTGGCCGACCGGGTCCTCCCTGCCGGTGCCGAGGACGGTGCCCTTCTCCTTGTCCTTCAGCAGCGAACCCCCGTCGACGACCTTGCCGGCCAGCTGCGGGTTCTGGTCGTCCACCCCGGTGTCGATCACCGCGACGGTGACGCCCGCGCCCGTGGTCTGCCCGCCCTGCCAGACCTCGTCGAGCACCACGCGCTGCAGCGCCCACGGCACGACCTGCACATTGGGCGCGGGGTTGGGGCAGTCGCCGGCGGCGGCCAGACCGGGCTGGGGTGCGTCGGCGGACGCCGGGGCGGCCAGCGGACCGCCCAGCACCGTGAGCGCGGCCAGCGTCGCGGCCGCCTTCCGGTATCTGACTCCGGACACCCTGCCACCCCTCATGTCGTCCACCCGTGATCGCGTGCCAGGGGCGGGTGCCCGGATGCCGGGCACCCGCCCCTCGCGGCGGAGTCGCTCACCGCCCCGGCCGGGGCGGGACCCTCGTCAGCCCCAGAGGCCGGCGTTGCTCCGCTCGGTGGCGTTGTAGCTGTCCGCGGCCTTGTCCAGCGAGCCGGCGATCTGGGTCAGGACCTGCTGCAGGTGCGTGGCGCGCTGGTCCCACTTCGCCTGGTGGGCCTGGTAGCCCTGCTGGGCCGCGCCCTCCCAGCTGGAGGCGATCTTGTTGACGCCGCTCTTCAGCTCCTCCAGCTGGCTCTCGATCCGCTTCGCGGTGGCGCGCACGTCGGCGCCGGCCTGCTTGACGGTTTCGAAGTTAACGAGAATGTGCGAGTCGGACACGATGTCTCCTTGTCGAGGATCCGGAGCACCCCGTCATCGACCGGGGCGCTCCGACGGATGGCCGGTCAGAGCGAGGAATCAGACCTTGCCGGCACTGAACTGGGCCTGCTGGTCCGCGTCGGTGGCCGAGTACTGCTTGGTCGTCAGCTCGATCGCGCTCTTGATCGCCCGCAGTGACTTGTTGAGCTCGACCGCGTCCTCGTTGAACTGCGCCTGGAGGCCCTTGTAGGCGGTGGCCGCCTGGCCCTGCCACCCGCCGGTGATGTTGGTCACCAGCTGGTCCAACGCGCGGATCTCGCCCTCGATCTGGCCGATGACCTGATCCATGTGCTTGGCGAACGCCAGCATCTCCTGAGCGGTCGTCTTGAACTGACCCATGCTCTACCGTCCCCCATGAGACAGACATTGTGTCCGGGGGGCCTTCCCGGCCCGCCCGTCGCATCACCCGTGTGATGCCCAGCAGCACTGTAGTCGGCACACGCAGCTCACCCAACCCCGGCCGGACGGCGGTTACCGGACCATGACACCGGACCGGGTCCGCCAATTCCCCTGCCGGGCAGGGCGGGTCAGGCGTTCTGCTGCTGCGCCGCGCTCCTGGCGTTGAGCGCCGGTCCGGCCGGCACCAGGTTCGACCACTCCCGGGGGACCGGCACGGGCTGCACGCCCTGGTAGCCGAGCCGGGCCTGGTTGCCGCCGGCCTCCTCCTGCGGCTGCGGCTGCTGCGGTGCCGCGGCCGGCGTACTGGGCGCCGTCGACGGCGCCTTGGGCGTGCCGCTCTGGCCGGGCTGCGCGGCCGTCCCGGCCTTGCCGCCGTCGCCGTTGGCGGGGACCGAGTAGCGCAGGCCGGTCTCGGTGATCAGGAAGTCGCTGCCGGAGCCGCCGGTCCCGTTGTCCAGCGCGCGGTAGAACAGGCCGTGACCGGGCGTCACATGTGCCGACCCGGCGCCGTTGCTGTACTGCGCCGGGTAATCCTGCCCCGCCCAGACGCTGCGCCGGGGCGTCTTGCCGTCCTCGGCGACCCCGTCGAAGGTGCTGCAGACGACCTTGCGCGCCCCGGCGGGCGCCTGCCAGTTGTTGGCCGGCGCGCCCGTCCTGAGCGGCCAGTCCTCGCCCGGGTTCTTCAGCCTGGTGCCGTTGCCGTACGTCGCGTGGTCGGCCGGGGTGAGCTCGTCGATCCGCGGCTGCTTGTCCTGGTCGAACTTGTAGAGGCCCTGATACGCCGGGTTCTGACGGATCAACTGCGCCTCGAACGGCGTGACCAGGAACAACTGGGTCTTTCCGACGACGTAGTTGCGGTCGCCGTAACGCACCAGCCGACCGACCTTGCGGTCCGCCTGGTTCTCCAGCGCCACCGAGGAGTTGGGCGCCTGCGGCTCCGCGGCCACCCCCTCTACCTGCGGGAACTGGATCGCGCTGCCGGTCGCCAGGGTGTCCAGCCACTCCCGCTTCACCCGCTGCGGCTCCGCGTTGGGTCCGAAGATCGCCGTTATCAGCGACCTCTTCTCCTTGTCCTCCGTCTGGGTGCCACCGATGGCGTGCTTACGGCCCTGCGCGTCCACCAGGTAGATGTTCAGGGTGCTCTGCTTGAGCGGCGGCTCACCCGGGCCCGGCTGCGCGGCCACCTGCTGCTCGTCCTTCTGCTGCACCAGCAGCGCCTGGTCGGTGTCCAGGATCCGGTCCTTGGCCTCCAGCGCCGCGGCCTCGGCACCGGCCGCCACGAACACCGCCTGGTTGACGGTCTCCTGCTTGTCGTCCGAGCCGGGGCGGTCGCAGACCGACCACTTCATCGGCCTGCTCGCGTTGTCCTTGGTGGGCAACTTGTCCGGCGCGTACGGGATGCCGATCGTCGGACCGTGGTTGGGGTACTTGTCGAGGACCTCGTCGGCGACCACCACCACCTTGGCGTCCACCGGCAGCACCAGCCGCGCCGAGGACATGTTGAGCACCTGGTGGAGCCGCTTGGTCCGGCCGTCCGGATCGGTCAGCACCACGTACCGGGTGGTCGAACTCTTGCCCTGGACGACGTTCTTGCCGTCGTCCCAGTTCACCGGCGCACTCGGCTTGAAGACCCCCCAGACCCCGAACCCGCCGACCACCAGGGCCGCCACGACGACGCTCGGCAGGATCGCCTTGACCGGACGCGGCGCGTCCTCGTCACTTCCGCCGCCCCCGGGCAGCAGGAAGGCCCCGACCGTGCGCTTGCGCGCGAAGGTGTAGGCGTTCAGCTCGTCGCGGCGCGATGCCATGCTCGTCGTCTCCCCTGTCTGACCGACATACCCCGTGGTCCGCACCCGCCGGGCGAGAGCACCCTCGAACCCTCTACGATGCGGCAGCAGACGGTGAGTACGGTACGGGTACGGTTCGCGAACCGGCCAGCCGGGCCGCGACAACTGATCAGAGAGGGCCACTCGGGGGATGCCAAGCCAGACCGCTCCAGGAGGCCGCAGCACGGCACCGGGCAGGGGGGCGCGCCGCCCCGGCCACCGGGCGCAGCGCGAGCCGGGCCCGGCCACCGCGCCCGCGCCCGCCGACGGCCCCGGCGCCCCCGTCCCGGTACGGGTCCACCCCAGGCCCGGGCTGCTCGGCGGGCGGCTGAGGCTCCAGCAACTCGTGCTGGTCGAGGTCGCGGTGGCGCTCGTGGCGGTCGGATGGACGATCAGCAGGCCGGTCGCCGGCGCCTTCGGCGCGGTCGCGCTGGCGCTGGTCGTGCTCGCCGTCGTCCCGCTGCGCGGCCGCACCATCCCCGAGGCGCTGCGGGTGCGCGCCGCCCTGAAGGCCCGTCGGAAGCAGGCCCGCACCAGCACGCTCCCGGCCGGCACCGACCCGGCCCTCGCCCCGGCGCTGGAGCTGGAACCCGCGCTGCGCACCTGCACCCACGCCACCGAGACCGACCTCGGCGGCCGCCCGGTGCGCCGCGAGACCGGCATGGTCGGCGACGGCACCTTCCTCAGCTCGGTGCTGCTCGTCCAGGCCAAGGACCAGCCGCTGCGCCCGGTGCGGACCGCGCTGCCGCTGCCGCTGGACGTGATCTGCTCGGCCCTGCGGGTGGACGACATCACGCTGGAGTCGGTCCAACTGGTCCAGCACACCCAGCCGGCGCCCGCGCCGCACCTGCCCGAACAGTCGCTGGCCACCCGCGCCTACCAGGAGCTCCCGGCCGGCACCACCACCCCCGGACTGCGGCTGACCTGGGTGGCGCTCAAGCTCGACCCCGAGCGGGCCGCCACCGCCGTCCGGGCCCGGGGCGGTGGCGAGGAGGGCGCCCGCAAGGCCCTCCAACGGGTCACCGACCAGCTGGCCGGCCGGCTCAACAGCGCCGGTTTCCACGCGACCGTGCTGGACGAACGCGAGCTGATCGCCGCACTCTCCATCTCCACCTGCGCCAACCCGCTCGCCGTGGCCGGACGACAGGGCACGGCGAGCGGCGGCGGCAGCGGCCGCCGGACCCAGGAGGGCAACCGGTTCTGGCGGATCGACGACCGCTGGCACAGCACCTACTGGATCTCCCGGTGGCCGCAGCTCAGCCGGCCGGGCGGCGCCCCCGGGCGGATCGCCGCCCCCGACCTGGTCAACCTGGTCACCGGCACCCCCGCGCTGGCCAGCACCTTCAGCCTGACCGCCGGGCACGGCACCGGCGGCTCGGTGACGATCAGCGGGCACGTCCGGCTGACCGGGCGCAGCGAGAGCGAGGTGGTCCAGGTCGGGCGGCTGGTGGAGGCGCGCGCGCAGGGCGTCGGCCTCGGCCTGTCCCGGCTCGACCTGGAGCAGGCCCCCGGCCTGCTCGCCACCCTGCCCCTGGGAGGGACCTCCTGATGGCGTACCAGACCTATCCCGTCCCCGGTCCGCAGCCCGGCGCCGAACAGCACCCGGTCCGGCCCCGCGTCCTGCCCGGCTTCGGGCTGCGCGGCCCGCGCCGGGAGAAGCACGTCCTGACCGCCGAGGACCTCGGTGCGCTCTCCTTCCCGGTCGGTGACGACGGGGTGGTGATCGGCGAGGACCCGCAGGGGCAGCCCGCCGTCCTCGGCCTGTTCCGGCCCACCGCGTACGACCTGGTCCTGGTCGGCGGGGTCTGGACGGCGCAGGTCATCGCGTTGCGGGCGGCCGCCACCGGCGCCCGGGTCGCCGTCGAGACCGGCCGCGCGCAGCTGTGGGGCCCGATGGCGCAGGCCGCCGGCGGCGGGCAGCCGTGTGTGACGGTCCACCAGGTCGGCCGCCTCGGCCCGCAGGGCGCCTCGGTGGCCTCCCCGGTGCTGGTGGTGCGCGACCTCGGCGCCCGGCCGCCGCGCGGCCGGCTCTCCGCCGCGCCCTGGCAGACCACCCTGACCCTGCTGCCGTACCTGGGGCCCAACGCGGGCCGGGTGCTCAACTCCGCCGACCTGGTCGGGGTGCAGCGGGTCTCCCCGCAGGAGGCCGAGCTGATCGGCCGGGTGCTCTCGCTCGACCCGCAGGACGTCACCGCGCTGCCCGGCCTCGGCGAGGACCTGACGCTCTGGGCGACCCGGATGCGCCGTCAGTATGTGCGGACCGTCCCCGGGCCGGCCGAGCAGCAGGTCCTGGGCGCTCCGCGGCGGATGGACTGAGGCCGCGCGCCGGGGTCGCGGGCCCGGACCGGATGAGACTCCGCCTTCATCGGAAGGTGGCTCACGGCCTAGTCTTTGATGCGGCAACGGCACCGCGAAAGAGCGGCGGCGAACACGAGGGAGCCCTAGGTGAGCAGCGATCGGGACGGCGTCTACGTCGGCGACAACGCGGCGGAGGACGACGACGACTGGTCCGACACGCCTGACTACACTCCCCCGTCCTGGTACGTGCAGACGGAGTCCGCGGCGGCTCCGGCGGCCGAGCCCGCGAGCGGTGCCCCGACGGCGCCGGGGCCGGCGCCCGGGCCGCCGGGCGGGGCCGGCGCTCCGGCGGCGGGGGGCGGTCAGGCCGCGTCCGCGCCGGTGGCGGTGCCCGTCCCGGATCCCGTGCCCGCACCCGCGCCTGCGCCTGCCGCCGCCCCGGTACCGGCCGGGCCGGCCGCGCAGTTCGTCCTCCCGGCGGACGGTCCCGCCGCGCCGCCGGCCGCCGCTGTTCCGGCTCCGGCTCCCGCACCGGTGCCCGTGCCGGAGGCGGTCCCGGCCCCTGCCCCCGCGCCCGCGCCTCAGGTCGAGGCGCAGCAGGTCCCGTTCGCCACGCCGACGGCTCCCGCGCCGGCCCCGGCGCCCCCGCCCGCTCCGGAGCACCCGCAGGCCCCGGCCCAGCCCTGGCCGCCGACGGACCCCGCGGCGTACCAGCAGCCGGGCCCGGCCCAGCCGCCCGTCGCCCAACCGCCCGTCGCGCAGCCCCCGGCCCCGCAGCAGGCGCAGCCGTACGCCGACCCGTACGCCCCGCAGCCGTACCCGCAGCAGGCCTACCCGCAGCAGGCCCAGCCGCCGCAGCCGCACCCCCAGGACCAGCAGGCCCCCGCCTGGGCCACCCCGCAGGCCGCGGCCCCGCAGGCGCCCCAGGCTCCCGGCCCGCAGGCCGCCCCGGTCGACCCGCGCCAGGGCGGCTGGCCGCAGCCGGCCGCGTACCAGCAGCCGCTCCCGCACCAGCAGGCCCAGCCGCCGGGCCCGGGCCAGCCGTGGCAGCAGCAGTCCGGCGTCCCGCAGGCGCCCGCCGCGTTCCAGCAGTCCGCCGCCCCGCAGCAGGTCGCGCACGGCGCGCCGCTCGGCTACACCGCCGCCGTCGAGCTGTCCTCGGACCGCCTGCTGCGCAGCCAGCCGAAGCAGCAACGCCAGCAGCCGCGCTTCCAGTTCGGCGGCAAGGCCGCCGCGGCCGAGCGCAACCGCAAGCTGGAGATCATCCGCACCCCGGTGCTGAGCTGCTACCGGATCGCCGTGATCAGCCTCAAGGGCGGCGTCGGCAAGACCACGACCACCACCGCGCTGGGCGCGACCCTGGCCAGCGAGCGCCAGGACAAGGTGATCGCGATCGACGCCAACCCGGACGCCGGCACCCTCGGCCGCCGGGTCAAGCGCCAGACCGGCGCGACCATCCGCGACCTGGTGACGGCCATCCCGCACCTGCGCAGTTACATGGACATCCGTCAGTTCACCTCGCAGGACCTGAACTCGGGCCTGGAGATCCTGGCGAACGACGTCGACCCGGCCGTCTCGACGACCTTCAACGACTCGGACTACCGGCAGGTCATCGACGTCCTGGGCCGCCAGTACCCGATCATCCTGACCGACTCCGGCACCGGCCTGCTCTACAGCGCGATGCGCGGGGTGCTGGACCTGGCCGACCAGCTGATCATCGTCTCGACGCCGAGCGTGGACGGCGCCTCCAGCGCCTCGACCACCCTGGACTGGCTCTCCGCCCACGGCTACGCCGACCTGGTGCAGCGCAGCATCACGGTGGTGTCCGGGGTGCGCGAGACCAGCAAGATGATCAAGGTCGAGGACATCGTCGCGCACTTCCAGACCCGGTGCCGGGGCGTGGTCGTGGTCCCGTTCGACGAGAGCCTGGCGGCCGGCGCCGAGGTCAACCTCGACATGATGCGGCCCAAGGTCCGCGAGGCCTACTTCGACCTGGCCACCCTCGTCGGCGAGGACATCATCCGCGCCCACCAGGCCGCCGCCCAGCAGCAGGCCGGCTGGCAGCAGCAGGCCCAGCAGGGCACCGCGCCCTACCCGGGCCAGGCCCAGCCCTACCCGGACCCGCAGCAGCAGCCCTACCCGCAGCAGGCCCCGCCGCCGTACCAGCAGGCTCCCGGCGGCCACCAGGGCGGCGCGCCCGCGCCCGGCGCGCCGTGGGCCCCGCCGCCGGGCCAGGCCCCGCCGCCCCCGCCCGGTTACGGCTACCCGCAGCCGGGCGCACAGCCACCCCAGCCGGGCTGGCAGCAGCAGCCCCCGCCGCCGCCCGTCGGCTACGGCTACCCGCCCTCCTGGCCCGCCGCCGGACCGGAGGGGCCCAGGCCCGACGACCGGCAGCCCCCGCCGCCCGCACCGCCCGCCGGATACGGCTACCCGCCGCCGCCCCAGCAGCCGCAGCAGTGACGCACGAGGGCCCGCCGACCGTACGGAACGGTCGGCGGGCCCTCGTGCGCGCCCGTACGACGGGCCGCGCCCGAAGCGCGTCGGTCAGAGCCCGTCGGTCAGCTCGCGGGCCTGCTTGACGTCGTCGGCCATCCGGTCCAGCAGCGCCTCGATGGAGTCGAACTTCTCCATCCCGCGCAGATAGGCGAGGAAGTCGACGGCCACGTGCAGCCCGTACAGGTCCAGGCCGACCCGGTCGATGGCGTAGGCCTCGACGGTGCGGGCGGTGCCGTCGAAGGTCGGGTTGGTACCCACCGAGATCGCGGCGGGCATCCGCTCCCCGTCGGCCGTCAGCCAGCCCGCGTAGACGCCGTCGGCCGGGACGGCGCTGTGCGGCACCGTCTCCACATTGGCCGTCGGGTAGCCCAGCTCGCGGCCGCGCTGCGCGCCGCGCACCACCACGCCCTCGACCCGGTGCGGGCGGCCCAGCACCTCACCCGCGCCGGCCATGTCGCCGGCCGCGACCAGCCGCCGGGTCAGCGTGGACGAGAACGGCTCGCCGTCCCCGGCCGTGCCGCGCACCTGGAGGTCGACGACCTCGACGTCGAAGCCGGCCGCCCGGCCCAGCTCGGCGAGGAGCGCCACGTCGCCGGCCGCCCGGTGCCCGAAACGGAAGTTCGGTCCCTCGATGACACCGCGCGCGTGCAGCGCGTCCACCAGCACCTGCTGGACGAAGGTCTCCGGGGCCTCCTGCGAGAACTCGGCGGTGAACGGCAGCACCAGGACGGCGTCCACCCCGAGCTCCTCGATCAGCTCGGCCCGGCGCGGCTGCGGGGCGAGCAGCGCCGGGTGGCTGCCCGGGCGGACGACCTCGCTCGGGTGCGGGTCGAAGGTGACCACGACCGAGCGGACCCCGAGCTCACGGGCGCGCCCGACCGCCCGGTTGATGATCAGCTGGTGCCCGCGGTGCACACCGTCGAACGAGCCGATGGTGACGACGCTGCGCCCCCAGTCGGCGGGGATCTCCTCCAGGCCACGCCAGCGCTGCACCCTGACCGCTCCTTGATCCGTACGGCGCGTACCTTCTGTACGCTCAAACGCTCAAAACCCGAACCCCTATAGCGTGCCATGCGCCTGCCCCTGGTTCGGCACCGGAATGCGGGTTGGGCGTACCGGCGGCTGTCCGGACCGCTGGGCGGTTGTGCGTTCGGCCTCGGCGGCGGCGTACCGCGGGTCACGGCCGGCCGCCACCAGGCCCCGCATCCTGGCCGTCCGGGGCCCGCCGGGCGCGGCCGGGGCGCCGCCGTCCGGCCACCGCGCCAGCAGCAGTGCGAAGGCCGCCGAGCGGCCGGCGCAGCGCACCAGCAGGTCGTCCGCCGCCGGCAGTGCGGCCGCCGCCCGGACCAGCACCGCCCGGGCCCGCTCCGGGCGCTCGGCCGCGCAGTGCTCGGCCAGCCGCTCCACGACGGCGGTCAGCACCACCGGGTCGCCCTCGGTGACCAGCAGGGTGTCCAGCAGTTCGCACCGCAGGGCGTCCGCGCCGGCCTCGGCGACGGGGGCCGACAGCACCTCCGCGAACGGCCGGCGGACGGCCGCCGCCGGAGCCGCCAGCGCGCTGCCGAGCAGCACCCGCAGCTCCAGCCGGGCGACCGGCCCGGCGGCGCCGCGCTCCAGCCGGCGGCCCAGGTAGTCCACCGCGATCGGCCCGGCCAGGGCCGGACGCTCCCTCAGCAGCCGGGCGGCCAGCTCGGCGCCCCGCCGGACGGCCAGCGGCGAGCGGGCGTCGGCCAGCACCCGCAGGGTTTCGGCGACCGCCGCGCCGGGCTCGGGCAGCCGGTCCGCGAGGGCGGCGAGGACGGCGTCCGGGTCGCTCTCCAGCGCCGGGGCCAGCGCACGTGCGGTGAGAAAGGGGTCACCGCCGCTCCGGTAGCGGGCCAGGGCCGCCGGGAGGTGGGCGGCCCTGGTTCCGCCGTCCCGGACCAGCAGGGCGAGCGCGGCGCCGTGCAGGCCGGGCTCCTCCTCGCGGGCGAGCAGCGTCAGCGCGGTGAACCGCAGCAGCCGCTCCGCGGCGCCGTGCGCGTGCGGGGCGGCGCGCAGGGCGTGCACGGCGGCGGCGACGTGGCGGGCCGGGCGCCGGTCGTGGCTCCAGCGGTCCACCGCCCGGCAGAGCGCGGAGGGCTCCTCGGCGGCGAGGACGGTGAGCAGCGCGTCCGCCCTCGGGTGCGCGGCGTCGGCGAGGGCCTCCGTCAGATCGTCCAGCGCGAGGCTGCGGTGGGCGTACAGCAGGTCGTGGGCGAGGTCGGCGAGGGTGGTACCGGGGCGGGCGGGCAGGCCGTGCGGGTCGTCGAACCAGCCGCACAGGTGCGGGATCACGGCGGCCGGGTCGGTGCGCAGCCGGGCGGTCACCACGGCCAGGAACGGCTGCCCGGGTCCGTCCGCGGTGACCAGCCGGCGCAGCAGCTCCAGTTCGAGGCCGGCGGGCAGCCCGAGGCCGGTCCAGAACGCCGGGCCGAACCGGCCCAGGCCGTCCTCCGGCAGCCGTTCGAACCCGCCTGCGGCGGCGGCGTGTTCGGCGATCCGTCCGGCCAACTGGGCAAGCAGGGCGCGGTGTTCGGTGATGTCCGGGCTGGCCGCCAGCCCGGCGGCCAGCAACCGGCCCGCCCACCAGCCGGGTTCGCTGCCGGGCGGCCGGAGGTCCAGGGCCCGCCAGAGCCGGTGCAGCCAGGGGTCGAGGGCGGGCGCGCCCCAGGTCTCGGCCGGTCGCCGGAGCGCGGCCACCACCGGGCCGATCCGGTGCCGGGGGACGCCCGGGCCGCCGCCCGGCGGCCGGGTGTCCTCGGCCTCGCCCAGCAGCAGCCGCAGCGCCGCGTCCAGGTCCAGGTGCAGGCCCTGCAGCCAGTCGGACAGTTCGCCGTGCGCGAGCCGGTAGCCGGGACCGGCGGGCACGAACAGGCCCTCCGCCAGCACCGCCGTCGCCCAGCCGCCGGCGGCTGGGAACAGTTCCTCGAACGCCGCCCGGCCGAGGCCGCCCTGCTCCGCGCCGAGCATCCGCCGGGACGCCTCGTGCACCCGGCCGGCCACCGCCGCCGCCAGCCGCCGCACCCGGCCGTGCCCGGGGCCGGGCGGCCGGGCGCTGCCCCGCCGGTGGGCGCCCGGGCGGCGGAGGCCACCGTCCTCGGCGAGCCGCTGGGCCACCCGCAGGCAGCGCAGGTCGAGGTGGGCCGCGAACAGCTCGCCCCGGCGCACCGGCTGGCCGCGCAGGCCCTCCGCCCACAGCTCCCCGGCCAGCCGGACGGCCAGCGGGTGCCGGGCGTCCCCCGGGGAGAGCAGGCCGGGCGGCACCCCGTACCGCCGCCGCACCCGGTCGGCCGCCTCGGCGGGCAGCGGGCCCAGCGGGTGGACGACCGAGGCGGCCGCCAACCCGCCCGAGGCATCCGGCACTTGGACGCCTGCCGGGACCGCCGCAAGCCGTTCCCAGGCCTCCTCCCCGCAGGCCGTCAGCAACCGCGCGCCGCAGGCCGTCAGCCACTCCCCCGCTGCCCGCAGCCAGGGGGCGCCGAGCGGGGCCGGGGCCTCCTCGGGACCGTCCAGAACCACCAGCAGCGGCCGCCCCGCCGCCGTGCAGAGCTCCGCCACGGCGGCCGGTCCCGGCGGCGGGGTGCCCAGCTCCGCCGCCGCCAGAGCCAGTGCGCGCTCCACCGCGTCGGCGAGTGAGGCGTCCTCGGCCCGCAGGTCGGCGCCGCGCAGCCAGAGCGTGGGCAGCGGGTGGGCGCCGTCGGCACGGCGGACGGCGAGCGCGGCGAGTTCGGTGGTGCGGCCGCTGCCGGCCGGGCCGGCCAGGGCGGTGACCGTCGCCGACGGCTCCTCCCCGGCCAGGCCGTCCGGACGGTCCACCCGGTCGGCGGCGAGGGCGGCCACCCGGCCCGGGCCGGCGCCGGCGGCCGCCAGCCGGGCGGCGGTCAGCCGCAGCACCCCGGCGAGGTTGAGCGCGGTGCCGTACGCCGGGACGCCGACCGCGTTCCGGGCCAGCGCCGCCAGCAGTTCCGGCGCGGGCTCCCCCGGCCCGCCGGTCGCGGGTACGGCCGGCAGCGCGCCGGCCCGCCCGGGGCCGCGCAGGGCGGGCGCGGCGAGGCCGACCACCGCGCCGCTGCGGGCGTCCAGCACCGGCGCCCCGGCCGGCACCAGCACGCCGTCGGCGGCCGGCACATCGAGCAGCAGTACCCCGCCGAGCAGGTGGAAGCCGCCCGGCCGGGCGTAGCCGGCGGCGGTGACCCCCAGGGCGTCGCAGCGCAGGGCCACCGCCGTGTCGTCCCCGGTCAGCCCGGGCACCACCGGTTCGGGCCCGCCGCCCGCCGCCGCGACCGGCAGTGGCGGTACCGGCAGCCCGCCGACGGCGTCGGTGCGCAGCAGGGCGAGCCCGTGCCCGGGCAGCGGCAGGACGCTCTCCGGGCCGAGGACGCGGGTCTGGCCGCCGGGGGTGTGCAGGACGACCCGGTCGAGGCCCGCGACACTCTCGTGCGCGGTCAGGACGGTGCCCTGCGGGTCGACGACGAACCCCAGCCCGTGCAGCCGTCCGCCGAGGTCGCGGATCCGCAGCAGGTACCGCCCCGGATCGTCCGCCACCTCGTCGCCGTCCAGGAATCCCGGCATGCGCGCAGCCCTCCCCGCAGGGCCGGGCGGCCCGGGGGCGGACGCGTCACGGCGACCTGCTCGCCGCCGGGGAGCCTGCCCGCCGCAGGCGCGGCCCGACCGCGCCTGCGCCGTTCACCACCGGCGTTCACCTCGCGCGCTCCCCCGTGCGAGTGAACTTGGACGCGAATCCGCCCGCTGCGCGGCCCCGCCGGGTCAGCCCACGAAGACGGCGAGCGGCTTCGCCTGCCCGCCCTTCTCCTCCACCAGGGCCAGGAAGCGGTCGTCCGGCCCGAACACCGCGACCGGTCCGTCCACCCCCAGCCCGGGGGCCTTCAGCCGGGCACCGTGGGAGAGCAGCTCGGCCTGCTCGGCGTCGAGGTCCCAGCGCGGGAAGGCGGCCGCCGCGGCCGCGCCGATCGGCAGCACCTCCAGCCCCGTACCGCCGGTCACCCCTTCCTCCAGCTGCTCCAGGGTCCGCGCCGACTCCACCCCGTACGGGCCGACCCTGGTGCGCCGCAGCGCGGTGAGGTGACCGCCGACGCCGAGCCCGGCGCCGAGATCGCGGGCCAGCGCCCGGATGTAGGTGCCGGAGGAGCACTCGACGGTGACGTCCAGGTCGACCACCGGCGTACCGTCCTCGGCGACGGCCGCCCGCCGCTCGTGCACGGTGAAGGAGTGGATCGTGGTCGGCCGGGCCGCCAGCTCGAACTCCTCGCCCTCGCGCACCCGCGCGTACGAACGCCTGCCGTCGATCTTGATCGCGCTGACCTTGGACGGCACCTGCATGATCTCGCCGGTGAGCGCGGCGATCCCGGCGTCGACGGCCTCCCCGGTCACACCGTCGGCCGGGACGGACGCGGTGACCTCGCCCTCCCGGTCGTCGGTGACGGTGGTCTGGCCGAGCCTGATGGTCGCCTCGTACGTCTTGGCGGTGAGCATCAGATGGCCGAGCAGCCGGGTGGCCCGCTCGACCCCGATGACCAGCACGCCGGTGGCCATCGGGTCCAGCGTGCCGGCGTGGCCGACCTTGCGGGTGCCGGCCAGCCACCGCAGTTTGGCGACCACCCCGTGCGAGGTGATGCCCTCCGGCTTGTCCACGATGACCAGGCCGTCGGGGCCGGTTCCCTTGCGCTTCATCTGTTCTTTTCTGTGAAGGCTCTACTGGAGGAAAGCTCTGCTGGAAGTGGTCAGCGGACGGGCCGCAGCGCGCCCCGGAACCGCTCGACCACGGCGGCCACGTCCTCCCGGGCGGTGAACCCGGCCGCGTAGGTGTGCCCGCCGCCGCCGAGCGCCGCGCAGGCGGCGGCGACGTCCACCGCGCCCTTGGAACGCGAGGAGCCGCGCAGCGTGCCGTCCGGGTCCTGCTTGAGCACCAGCGCCACCTCGGCCTCGGCCGGGCGTCGCAGGATGTCGATCAGGCCCTCGATCTCCTCGACGGTGACGCTGAAGAGCACCAGGTCCTGGTACGGCACCCAGGTCCACACCAGGCCCAGGCCGTCGGCCGCGTCGGGCTCGTAGACGGCCCGGTCGAGCGCGCCGGCGAGCACCTTGAGGTAGCCGAAGGAGGAGGTGTCCCACAGCTGCCGGGAGATCAGGTCGTGCCGGATCCCGGTGGCCAGCAGCCGGGCGGCGAATTCATGGGTGGCGGGCGTGGTGGCCCGGTACTTGAAGGAGCCGGTGTCGGTGGCGACGCCGGTGTAGAGGCAGGTGGCGAGGTCGTGGTCGAGCTCGACGCCGAGCCTGCCCAGCAGTTCGTCCACCAGGACGGCGGTGGCCGGCGCGGACGGGTCGATCAGCTGATGGGTACCGAAGCCGGGGTTCGAGGCGTGGTGGTCGATCACCACCAGCACGGGCGCGGCGAAGGCCTTGCCGTGCAGCAGCCCGAGCCGGCTCTCCGCGGCGACGTCGAAGCAGAGCACCAGCTCCGGGGTGTCGGGCACCTCGGAGGCCGGCACGATCAGCTCCTGGCCGGGCAGGAAGGCCAGCGACTCCGGCACGATCTGCGGGTCGTCGCCGAACGACACCCGCACCTCGTGACCGAGCCCGCGCAGCGCCAGGGCGGCCGCCAGGGCCGAGCCGAGCGCGTCACCGTCCGGGCAGATGTGGCAGATCAGGTCGATCGAGCGGGCCCGCCGGATCTCGGCGACCACCTGCTGCCAGACCAGCTCGAACCCGGGCGTCTCGGAGCGCGGCCCCGGAAGCACCGCGAGGGCACCCTCCACCGTGCTGGTGGATGACGCCCCCGTGGTTGCCGCTCCTGCCGCCGAACCGGCCTGCGCCGGCTCACCCGCCATGACTACTCGTCCTCGTCGTCACGCTCGGACGCCGGGACCTTGTACGGGTCCGCGCCGCCGGCGTAGGTCGCGCCCGCCGCGGTGGTGCGCACCGCGGCGTCGATGGCCCGGGCCCGGTCGAGCAGGTCGTCGATGTTCCGGGCGTTCTCCGGCAGGGCGTCCGCGACGAAGGTCAGCGACGGGGTGAAACGCACCCCGGTCTGCTTGCCGACCTCGGAGCGGAGCACGCCCTTGGCGCTCTCCAGCGCGGCGGCCGTGGCCTCGCGCTCGGTGTCGTCGCCGTAGACCGTGTAGAAGACGGTGGCCTCGCGCAGATCGCCGGTCACCCGGGTGTCAGTGATGGTCACGAACCCCAGCCGGGGGTCCTTGATCCGCCGTTCCAGGGTCTGGGCGACGACCACCTGGATGCGGTCGGCGAGCTTGCGCGCCCTTGCGGTGTCGGTCACGTTGCCTCCTCGTGCAGTGGGCCCGGTACCCGGGTGAGCTGCGCACCCGTCGGGGCCCACGCCCCAAAGTACCGGCCCGCGCCCAGCCTTGTGGGCGCTCTCGGTCCTGATCTGTGTGAGAACGGCGACTTCCGCCGCCGCGCACAGATCTCAGTCATCGTCGTCGCCGTGGTAGCGCCTCCTGGCGGAGAGCAACTGGACTTCGGGGCGGCCGGCGACCAACCGCTCACAGCTGTCCAGGATCTCGGTGACGTATCCGGCGTCGCCGGACACCACCGCCAGACCGATCTCGGCCCGGCGGTGCAGATCCTGGTTCCCGGTCTCGGCAGCGCACACGCTGTACTTGCGCTGCAGTTCGGCCACGATGGGCCGCACGATCGAACGCTTCTCCTTGAGCGAGTGGACGTCGCCCAGCAGCAGGTCGAAGGTGAGTGTTCCCACGAACATGTATGACAGGTCTCGCCGACCTGGAGGCCTCGGGGGCAGCCCTGAACCGGGCTGATACTGCTACATCTGACTACCCCGGACCCTACACAGCGAGACCGGGGCCGGTCGACGGAAATACCACCCGTCGACCGGCCCCGGCAGCCACTCGCCTACGCGCGCGGCTTCTCGCGCATCTCGTACGTCTCGATGACGTCGTCGACCTTGATGTCGTTGAACGACCCCAGGGTCACACCGGCCTCGAAGCCCTCGCGGACCTCGGTCGCGTCGTCCTTGAAGCGGCGCAGACCCTCGATGGTGAGGCTCTCCGCCACGACCTTGCCGTCGCGGATGAGGCGGGCCTTGGCGTTGCGGCGCAGCAGGCCCTCGCGGACCAGGACACCGGCGATGTTGCCGAACTTGGAGGAGCGGAACACCTCGCGGATCTCCGCGGAGCCGAGGCGCACCTCCTCGTACTCGGGCTTGAGCTTGCCCTTGAGGGCCGACTCGATCTCCTCGATCGCCTGGTAGATGACCGAGTAGTACCGGACGTCCACGCCTTCCTTGTCGGCCGCGGTACGCGCACGGCCTTCGGCGCGCACGTTGAAGCCGATGATGATGGCGTCCGAGCCCATCGCCAGGTCCACGTCGGACTCGGTGATGGCACCCACACCGCGGTGCAGGACCCGGAGTTCGACCTCCTCGCCCACGTCCAGCTTGACGAGGGCGTCCTCGAGGGCCTCGACCGAACCGGAGACGTCACCCTTGATGATGAGGTTGAGCTGCTCGATGGAGCCGGCGGCGATGGCCTTGTCCAGGTCCTCCAGGGACACCCGGACCCGACGCTGCGCGAAGGCGGCGTTGCGGTCGCGGGCCGAGCGCTTCTCGGCGATCTGACGGGCGGTGCGGTCCTCGTCGACGACGATGAAGCTGTCGCCGGCGCGGGGCACCGAGGTCAGACCGAGCAGCAGCACCGGACGGGACGGGCCCGCCTCGGCGAGGTTGTTGCCGTTCTCGTCGAGCATCGCGCGGACGCGGCCGTAGGCGTCGCCGACCACGATCGAGTCACCGACGCGGAGGGTACCGCGCTGCACGAGCACGGTCGCCATGGCGCCGCGGCCCTTGTCGAGGTGGGCTTCGATCGCAATACCCTGCGCGTCCTGGTCCGGGTTGGCCCGCAGGTCGAGCGAGGCATCGGCGGTCAGCACGACCGCCTCCAGCAGCTGGTCGATGTTCAGACCCTGGCGCGCGGAGATGTCGACGAACATGGTGTCGCCGCCGTACTCCTCGGCCACCAGACCGAACTCGGTCAGCTGACCGCGGACCTTGGTCGGGTCCGCGCCCTCGACGTCGATCTTGTTGACGGCGACCACGATCGGCACACCCGCGGCCTTGGCGTGGTTCAGCGCCTCGACCGTCTGCGGCATGACACCGTCGTTGGCCGCGACCACCAGGATCGCGATGTCGGTGGACTTGGCACCACGGGCACGCATGGCGGAGAACGCCTCGTGACCCGGGGTGTCGAGGAAGGTGATCGGACGCTCTTCGCCGTTGACGACGGTCGCGACCTGGTAGGCACCGATGTGCTGGGTGATGCCACCGGCCTCGCCGGCCACCACGTTGGACTTGCGGATGGCGTCCAGCAGGCGGGTCTTACCGTGGTCGACGTGACCCATGACGGTGACGACCGGCGGGCGCGGGGCCAGCTGGTCCTCGTCGCCCTCGTCGGCACCGAAGTCGATGTCGAACGACTCCAGCAGCTCGCGGTCCTCGTCGTCCCGGCTGACGATCTCCAGGATGAAGCCCATCTCGCCGGCCAGCAGCTCGAGGGTCGCGTCGGAGACCGACTGGGTCGCGGTGACCATCTCACCGAGGTTGAACATCACCGAGACGAGCGCGGCCGGGTTGGCGTTGATCTTCTCCGCGAAGTCCATCAGCGAGGCACCGCTCGACAGGCGAACGGTCTGGCCGTTGCCGCGGGGCAGCATCACACCGCCGACGGACGGGGCCTGCATGGCCTCGTACTCCTGGCGCTTCGCCCGCTTCGACTTGCGACCGCGAGCCGGGCGACCGCCCGGGCCACGACCGAAGGCGCCCTGCGTGCCACCACGGGCACCCGGGCCGCCGGGACGGCCACTGAAGCCACCCGGACGCGGGCCGAAGCCACCGCCGCCACCCGGGGCACCGCCACCGGGACGCGGGCCGCCGAAGCCGCCACCGGCCGGACGCGAGCCCGGACCGGCCGGACGGCCGGCGAAGCCGGGACGGGCACCGCCCGGAGCACCCGGACGGCCGCCGGGGCCACCCGGACCACGGCCGCCGGGGCCGGGACGCGGGCCCGGAGCCGGACGCTGCGGCATCATGCCCGGGTTCGGGCGCGGCATGCCGGACGGGGTCGGGCCGCCAGGGCGCGGACCGGCCGGACGGGGCATGCCGTCGGGACGCGGGGCACCACCGGGACGGGGGGCACCGGCGCCGGGGGCACCGGCCGGACGCGGACGGTCGCCACCCGGACGGGGGGCACCGGCACCGGGGGCACCGGCCGGACGCGGACGGTCACCGCCCGGACGCGGACGGTCGCCACCCTGCGCGCCGGGGGCACCGGCCGGACGCGGACGGTCGCCACCCGGACGCGCCGGACGGTCGCCGCCCTGCGCACCCGGGGCACCCGGGCGGGCACCGGGCGCACCCTGACGACGCTCGCCGGGGCGGGCCATACCGGTGGCACTGCCCGAGGTGAACGGGTTGTTGCCCGGACGCGGACCGGCCGGACGCGGGCCCGGACGGGCGCCACCGGCGGCAGGACCGGCCGCCGGACGCGGGGCCTGGGCGGCCGGACGCGCGGCGGGGGCGTCGCCGGCCGGAGCCGGCGAGGAGAACTCGGCCGCCGGAGCAGCCGGGGCCGCGGGCGCGGCAGCGGCGGGGCGAGCCGCCGGGCGCGGGCCCGGGGTCGGCGCCGCGGCGGGACGCGGGGTCGCGGCGGGCGCGGCCGGGGCGGCGGGAGCCGCGGCGGCCGGGGTGGGACGGGGGCCCGGGGTCGCGGCAGGGCGCGGACCCGGGGTCGGGGCACCCGGCTTGGGTGCGGCCGCGCCGGCGGCGGAGCCACCGGCGGGCTGGGGCGCCGCGGGCTTGCGCGGGCCCGGCTTGGCAGCGGAACCGCCACCGGTGGGGGCCACTCCCAGCGCGTCAGTCAACTTGCGTACGACCGGCGCCTCGATCGTCGAGGACGCCGAACGGACAAACTCGCCGAGCTCGGTGAGCTTGGCCATGACGGCCTTGCTCTCCAAGCCAAGCTCCTTGGCGAGTTCGTAAACCCGGACCTTAGCCACTTCACTCCTGTCTATGAGTCCGGGGTGTCTCGTCCGCCGGACCGTCGCTACTTCATGGGCGTACCCATCGCGTACTCATCGCGTACTCATCGAGTGCTCATCGCAATCTCGACCTACTTCCACATCGCGAGGTACCTGACTGGTGGCACGGCGCGCGGCTGCCCGAGCGCTGTGCTTGTTGCGGTGGTTCTCCGCCGCAGAGCGGCGGCCGTAGCGGAAGGTGCCCACCGGGCGGGCCTGAGTGGACTCAGGGCCCCGGGGTGTCGCCTGCCCGCTCCTCGATGTACTCGCGGAGCCGCTCCGTGTCGAGCGTGCCCTGGAGCCGGAAGGCCCGGGGGAACGCCCGACGGCGGACCGCGAGGTCGAGGCAGGCCGGTTCGGGGTGCAGGTACGCGCCCCGGCCCGGCAGTGCGCCACGGGGGTCGGGGACGCAGACGCCCTCAACCGCCGTGACACGCAACAGCTGGTGCTTGGCCGCTCGCTTGCGGCAGCCCACGCAGGTGCGTTCCGGGCGTGCTCGGACATGCGTCCGGCCAGACGAAGGCAAGTCTACCCCTCCGAAGGGACATGGCGCCGCCCCGCCGATCCGGGAAGGACCGGCGGGGGGCCTGTGACGACGCTGACTACTGGTCCGAGGATTCCCGGCCGCCGTTCTCCGGCTGCCCCTCGGTGTCCGGGCGGATGTCGATCCGCCAGCCGGTGAGGCGGGCGGCCAGGCGGGCGTTCTGCCCCTCCTTGCCGATCGCCAGCGACAGCTGGTAGTCCGGCACGATCACCCGTGCGGAGCGCTGGGCGAAGTCGACGATCTCCACACTGGTCACCCGTGCGGGGGACAGCGCGGCGGCGACCATCTCCCGCGGGTCCTCCGACCAGTCCACGATGTCGATCTTCTCGCCGTGCAGCTCGCCCATCACCGCGCGCACCCGGCTGCCCATCGGGCCGATGCAGGCGCCCTTGGCGTTCAGCCCGGCCCGGCGCGACCAGACCGCGATCTTGGTGCGGTGACCGGCCTCACGGGCGATCGCCGCGATCTCCACGCTGCCGTCCGCGATCTCCGGGACCTCCAGCGCGAACAGCTTCTTCACCAGGCTGGGGTGGGTGCGCGAGAGCGTCACCGAGGCGCCGCGGACACCGCGCCGCACCGCCACCACGTAGCACTTCAGACGGGTGCCGTGCCGGTAGTCCTCGCCCGGGACCTGCTCCTGCGGCGGCAGGATGGCCTCCAGCTTGCCGATGTCCACCAGCACGTTCTTCGGGTCGTTGCCCTGCTGGACGACACCGGTGACGATGTCGCCCTCCTTGCCCGCGTACTCGCCGAACGTCTGGTCGTCGGCGGCGTCGCGCAGACGCTGCATCATCACCTGGATGCCGATGCTGGACGCGATCCGGCCGAAGCCGCTCGGGGTGTCGTCGAACTCCTTCGGCTCGACGCCCTCCTCCAGCTCGGCCGGGTCCTCGGTCGCCCACACGGTGACATGGCCCGACTTGCGGTCCAGCTCGACCCGGGCGCGGCGGCGCGAGCCCTCGGTGCGGTGGTACGCGGTGAGGAGGGCGGACTCGATGGACTCGACCAGCAGGTCGAAGGGGATGTTCTTCTCGTTAACCAGCGTGCGCAGGGCGCTCATGTCGATGTCCACGGCTACGCCTCCTCGTCTTTCGTCACGTACATGGTGCGGTCGGTGCGCAGGTCGTCACTCCGCACCGTCGTCCCCCTCCTCGGGGGCGTCGTCGTCCGCCGAGGCGTCCGCGAAGTCCTCGGCCTCGTCGAGGAGCTGCTCGTCCTTGCGGTTGAACTCCACCTGGACGCGGGCCCGCGCCACCTCGGCGTACTCCAGACGGCGCTCCTTGGCCCGGCCCCGGCCCTTCACCGGCTGGACCTCGACCAGCGCGCCGTCCTCGTCCGCCTCCAGCACCCGGGCGACGATCTCGCCGCCGTCGGACAGGTGGATCCTGGCCAGCCGGCCCTCGGCCCGGCGCCAGTGGCGGGGCTCGGTGAGCGGACGCTCCGCGCCCGGCGAACCGACCTCCAGCACATACGCGCCGGAGCCCATCACGTCGGACTCGTCCAGGGCCTCGCCGACCACGCGGCTGAACTCGGCGATGGCGTCCAGGTCCACGCCGCCGTCGGCGTCCACGTCGATCTGCACCTGGCGGCGGCTGCCCGTCTGGGTGACCTTGACGTCCTCCAGGTCCAGGCCCGACTGAGCGGCCAGCGGCTCCAGCAACGCGCGCAGCCGGTCGGTGTGGGTGGTGCTCATCCGGGTGGACTCCTCGGCCGCGTCTGCTGTTGTCAGAAGGTCGCTCCGCGTCCCCTGGCGCCGGTCGGGCGCAGACCGGGTCGCGGCAGCTCGGCCCAAAGCCTATCCGGTGAAGCCGCCAACCACCGATTCCGGGCAGCGCACGGCCGCCCGCGCGACACCCACTGCGAGCAAGGTCACACCGGCGGGCCGGGACGCGGTGTGATCGAATCCGTGCCCGGCTACGTGAGGATTCTGTAATCATTCACGCCAACGAGGGCAGGCGGGCAGGCCGTCCTCCCGTACACGCCCCGGAGTGACGACGATGCAGCCGCCCAGCCGACGGACCTTCCTGGCCCTTGGGCTGCTCCTCACCGCGGGCGGCGCGCTCACCGCCTGCACCGGCTCCCACGACGGCGACGGCGGCGGGCCGGGCGACCGCCGCCGCCCCGACCCGGACGAGCCGGTCCGGCTGCGCGCCGTCACCGACACCGACACCCTGCTCGCCGGGTACGACGCCCTGCTGGCCGGTCCGGGTGCCGGGCAGGCCGCGCAGCTCCAGCCGCTGCGGGCCGAGGTGGTCCAGCACCGGGCCGCGCTGGCCGCCGGGCTGCCGACGGCTTCGGTCTCCCCCGGTACCGCCGCCTCCTCCGCGTCCGCGTCCCTGTCGCTGTCCCCGTCCACGGCACCGACCTCGGCCGTCGGTACCGAGGCCGCGCTCGCCTCGCTCGAACGGCAGACCGCGCAGGCCCGGCTCGCCGACCTCGGCGCCGCCTCGCCCCAGCTGGCCCGGCTGCTCGCCTCCGTCTCCGCCGCCGGGGTCCTGCACGCCGTCGCCCTCGGCGACGACGCCCCGCCGACCACCCCGGCCCCGCCACCGCCCGTACCGTCCGCCGCTCCCACCACCGCCCCGTCCTCCCCGTCGGGGCCGGCCTCGCCCCCGGCGGCCGCCAGTGGGGCGGGGCTGAGCCCGGAGGCCGTCACCGCCCTCCAGCGCGCGCTGAGCTCCGAACACGCCGCCGTCTACGGCTACGGCGTGGTCGGCGCCCGGCTCCCCGACGACCAGCAGCGCGCCGACGCCCGGACCGCCCTGGCCGCCCACCAGGCCCGGCGGGACGCCTGGCAGCGGGTGCTCGGCGGGGTCGGCGTCACCCCGAGCGCCGCGGCCGCCGGGTACCAGCTGCCGTTCGCCGTCACCGACGCGGCGGGCGCGGGCCGGCTCGCCGCCCATATCGAGACCCGCCTCGCGGCCGTCTACGCCGACCTGGTCGCCGCCACCACCGGCCCCCAGCGCGCCACCGCCGCCGGCTCCCTGCGCGACAGCGCCCTGCGTGCCCGGCGCTGGGGCGCCGCCGCCACCCCCTTCCCCGGCCTCCCCGACCCGGCCGTCCCCACCCCCGGCACCACCGGCACCCCTGGCACCACCGGCCCCGGCACGACCCCGACACCGACCGCCTGACCTGCGGTCCCGCCGCCCGCCGGGCTTCCCCCGCTCATCCCCTTCGCGTCGCTGACCTGCGGTTTCGCAGATATGGCCGACAATGGACGGGTAGTACCACGGGGGAAGCGCCAACCGGAAGGCCAGCATGTCGGCAGCACCAGGGCAGATCACCGTCCCCGCCTGGCTGACGCACAGCGTCGGCGAGGGCGAGGGTGAAGCGGGGCGGCGCTGGCTGGCCGGGCTGCCCGCGCACGTGGCCACCCATCTGGCCCGCTGGAACCTCACCCTGGAGCGGGTGCTCGACCCCGGGGGCGCGCTGAGCCTGATCGGGTACGTCCGACGCGACGACCTCACCCCCGCCGTCCTCAAGGCCGGCCTGCTCACCCCGGAGACCGCCCAGGAGCACGCCGCCCTCACCCACTGGGCCGGCCGCGGCGCCGTCCTGCTGCTGGACGCCGACCCCGCCGAGGGGATGCTGCTGCTGGAGCGGCTGCACGGCGAGATCCCGCTGCGCTCGCTGGCCGAGCCGAAGGCGATGCTGGAGGCCACCAGCCTGCTGCGCCGGCTCTGGACGCCGGCGCCCAAGAGCCACCCCTACCAGAGCCTGGCCGGCCGGGTGGCCGTCGGCTCCGACGGCCTGCGCCGCCACCGCGAACTGCCCGGCGCGGCCGAGGCCGCCGCCCTGGTGGCCGAGGCCCTGGAGACCGCCGAGGGACTGCTCGCCTCCACCGACGAGATGTTCCTGCTGCACGGCGACTTCCACCACGGCAATGTGCTCGCCGCCGACCGCGCGCCCTGGCTGGCGATCGATCCCCGCCCACTGGTCGGCGAACGCGCCTACGACCTGGCCCGGCTGGCCCTGGACCGGGCGGACACCCTGATCGGCTCCCCGGGCGCGGCCGCCGCGGCCCGCCGCCGGCTGCGTCAGCTCTCCGACGCCCTGGAGGTGGAACAGGACCGGCTGCGCGGCTGGACGCTGTTCCGCGCGGCCGACCTCGGCCTGCGCGCCCTGGCGGCGGGCCGCCGGGAGGACGCCGAGCTCTACCTGGAGTTCGCCGGAGTGCTCTGACCCGGCCCGCGCAACGGCAGCGGGGCGCCCATCACCGCGTACAGCCGGTCGGTGTTCGGGAAGTGCACCGCGCGGGCGAGGTCCCGGTAGCCGAGCGAGCGGTAGAGGCGGCGGGCGGGCGTCTCGGCGTCGATCGCGGAGAGGATGCTGCGCGGCCGCCCGGACCGCTCGCAGAGCGTCCGGATCAGACCGGAGCCGATCCCCTGCCCCTGGAACTCGGGCAGCACGTGCAGTTCGGTGACCGCGAAGACGTCGTCCAGCCAGTCGCCGTACCCGCGCGCCTCCAGGTAGGGCTCGATCACGCTGCTCCACCAGTGCTCGCGGTGGTTGGGCATCCCGTACCCGAAGCCGACCAGCCGGCCGCCGCTCAGCGCGCCGAGCGCGATCACCCCGGGCTGCTGGGCGTGCCGCCCGACGATGTGCAGCCGTACCGCGACCTCCTCGGGCGTCAGCCCGAACGCCACCGCCTGGACATCGAGGGCCTGCGGCGCCCACGTCGCAAGGTCGATGGCCTCGATCGTCACCCCGGTCAGCTGATCCATGCCCCGGACGTTACTACCCGTCCGGCCCGCCCGCGGGCGGAGGTCAGAACAGGACGCTCATGAAGGCGCCGACCTCGCGGAAGCCCACCCGCCGATAGGCCGCCCGGGCCCGCAGGTTGTAGTCGTTGACGTACAGCGAGACCACCGGGGCGACCTCGCGCAGGGCGATGTCCAGCACGGCCGCCATGCCCGTCTCGGACAGGCCCTGACCGCGGTACTCGGGGGCCACCCAGACGCCCTGGATCTGGCAGGCGCCCTCCGTGACGGCCCCGACCTCGGCCTTGAACACCACCCTGCCGTCCTCGGTGATCCGGGCGAACGAGCGCCCGGCGGAGACGAGTTCGGCGATCCGGGCCTGGTAGAGCAGCCCGCCGTCGCCGGCCAGCGGGGAGACCCCGACCTCCTCGGTGAACATCGCCACACAGGCCGGCATCAGCGTCTCGATCTCGTTCCGCCGCACCCGCCGCACCAGCGGGTCGGGGTCGATCTCGGCCGACGGCACCGCGGTGGCGAGCAGTGGCTGGTGGGCCCGGATCTCGCGGGGCGGGCCCCAACTGCGTTCCAGCAGTGCCCAGAGGGCGGCGGTGGGCCCGGCCGGGCCCACGATCGAGGAGCAGCGGCGGCCCTGCCGGCGGGCGCGTTCGGCGAAGGCCTGGACGGCCTGCGGCCCGGCGTTCACCAGGACCAGGTTGGCCCCGGCGTAGCAGAGCGCGTCCAGCTCACCGCGCTCGTCGTACCAGCCCCACATCTCGCCGCCGAGCCGCCAGGGATCGAGACCGACCGCCTCGACCCGGGTGGCGACGAAGGCGTTGGCGACCGGGTCCCGGCGGAGCACCTCCAGGGTGTCCGCGAGGTCGGGTGCCTCCAGGACGCGGGTGGTCGCCAGGGCCCGGGCGGCCTGGAACGAGCTGGGGAGCATCGCACCTCGATCGAGCATCGAGACAGCACCTCACTAGACGACTCTGGCCGCACCCTATCCCGTGGCCCCACCCGGCTACGGCCGCGGGGCCGTCCGCGCACGGACGGCCCCGCCTTCGGAAAACACCGCGATCAAACCACCCGCGTGGTCACTCGCCCGCGACGACGGTCGGAGCACCCGCCTCGACGCCGTCGGCCTGCATCTGCTCGGCGAGCTTGAGAGCCTCCTCGATCAGCGTCTCGACGATCTTCGACTCGGGGACGGTCTTGATGACCTCGCCCTTGACGAAGATCTGGCCCTTGCCGTTGCCCGAGGCGACCCCGAGGTCGGCCTCACGGGCCTCGCCGGGACCGTTGACGACGCAGCCCATGACCGCGACGCGCAGCGGCACCTCCATGCCCTCCAGGCCGGCGGTGACCTCCTCTGCGAGCTTGTAGACGTCGACCTGGGCGCGGCCGCAGGACGGGCAGGAGACGATCTCCAGGCCGCGCTGACGCAGACCGAGGGACTCCAGGATCTGGTTGCCGACCTTGATCTCCTCGGCCGGCGGGGCCGAGAGCGAGACCCGGATGGTGTCGCCGATGCCCTCGGCGAGCAGCGCGCCGAAGGCGACCGCGGACTTGATGGTGCCCTGGAAGGACGGACCGGCCTCGGTCACGCCGAGGTGCAGCGGGTAGTCGCAGGCGGCGGCGAGCTGGCGGTAGGCGTTGATCATCACGACCGGGTCGTTGTGCTTGACCGAGATCTTGATGTCACGGAAGTCGTGCTCCTCGAACAGCGAGCACTCCCAGAGCGCGGACTCCACCAGCGCCTCGGGGGTGGCCCGGCCGTACTTCTCCAGCAGGCGCTTGTCGAGCGAGCCCGCGTTGACGCCGATCCGGATCGGCGTCCCGGCGGCCCTGGCGGCCTTGGCGATCTCGCCGACCTTGTCGTCGAAGGCCTTGATGTTGCCCGGGTTCACGCGGACCGCGGCGCAGCCGGCGTCGATCGCGGCGAAGACGTACTTCGGCTGGAAGTGGATGTCGGCGATGACCGGGATCTGGGACTTCTTCGCGATGATCGGCAGCGCGTCCGCGTCGTCCTGGGAGGGGACGGCGACCCGCACGATCTGACAGCCGGAGGCGGTCAGCTGCGCGATCTGCTGCAGCGTGGCGTTGATGTCCGAGGTCACCGTGGTGGTCATGGACTGCACCGACACGGGGGCGTCGCCGCCGACCGGTACGTTGCCGACCATGATCTGCCGGGAGACACGGCGCCGGGCGAGCGGCTTGAGCGGCAGGGACGGAATACCGAGCGAGATCGCGGTCATGTGCGCAGGGTTCCCCGGGGTTGAGGTCGTCGGTCCGGCGGGTAGGGACAGCCGGGCCGGGCACGCCGATGTCCGCGTACCCGGCCTCCAACGGTACGGCACCCGGCCGGGGCCGGGCACACCCGCCGGCTAGCTGATCTTGACCGGGTTGACCAGGTCGGCGACCAGCACCAGCAGGGTGAAGCCGATGAAGACGCTGGCCACCACGTACGCCAGCGGCATCAGCCGGGCGACGTCGAAGGGGCCCGGGTCCGGCCGCTTGAACAGACGCGCGGTGCGCCGGCGGATCGACTCCCAGACCGCGCCGGCGATGTGACCGCCGTCCAGCGGCAGCAGCGGCAGCATGTTGAACAGGAAGAGCGACAGGTTGATGCCGGCCAGCAGGTTCACGAAGGTGGCGATCCGCTGGCTGCCGGGGATCTCGAGCGAGAAGACCTCACCGCTGACCCGGGCCGCGCCGACCATGCCGATCGGCGAGTCGGCGTCCCGCGGGCTACCGTCCACCACCGAATGCCAGAGGCCCGGGATCTTGCCGGGCAGGGCGACCAGCGACTTCACCCCGCCCTCGGCCATGTCGTACATCCGGTCGAGAGACTGGCCGAAGCCCAGCCGGACGACCCCGCTGCTCGGCGTGAAGCCGAGGAAGCCGGCCTGCACGGTCTGGCCCTTGAGCGGGATGTTGTTGGCGTCGTACTTCTGGACGTCGTTGACGGCGATGGTCGGGGTGAGGGTGAGCTGCTGCCCGCCGCGCTCCACCACGATCGGCACGGTCTTCCCGGCCGACCTGCGGATGTCCGCCTGGAGCTGGTCGTAGCTGCCGATCCGGTCCCCGTCGAAGGAGAGGACCTTGTCCCCCGGCTTCAGCCCGGCCTTGAACGCCGGGGCCGGCAGGGCGTCCGCGGGACACTCGTCGGTGGGCTGGCCGGCCTTGACGACGCACTCCGAGACGGTGCGGATGGTGGGCACCGCCATCGTGACGCCGAAGCCCATCATCACCGTCAGGAACAGCCCGAAAGCCAGGATCAGGTTCATGAACGGGCCCGCGAACATCACGATGACGCGCTTCCACGGCTTGCGGGTGTAGAAGAGCCGCTGCTCGTCACCCTCCTGGAGCTCCTCGTAGGAGGCCTCCCGGGCGTCCTCGATCATCGTCCGCCAGGGCGAGCTGCTGCGCTGGGTGATCCGCCCGTCCTCGCCGGGCGGGAACATCCCGATCATGCGGATGTACCCGCCCAGCGGGATCGCCTTGATGCCGTACTCGGTGTCACCCCTGCGCCGGGACCAGATGGTCGGGCCGAAGCCGACCATGTACTGCGGCACCCTGATGCCGAACAGCTTCGCCGTCGAGAGGTGGCCGAGCTCGTGCCAGGCGATCGAGAAGAGCAGCCCGACCGCGAAGACCAGGATGCCGACCACCGTCAAAACCGTTGCCACCGCTGGTCCTCCGTCATGCCGCTCCGCTCGTCGTCGTCAGGGGTCGTGCGCCGTCGTCAGCCGGCCGCCAGCTCGCGGGCCCGGGCCCGGGCCCAGTCCTCCGCGTGCAGGACGTCCTCGACGGTCGGAGAAGTTCCCGACGCCGGGGTGCCGTGTTCGGCCACGACCTTGGCAACAGTGTCCACGATTCCCGTGAAAGCGAGGCGGCCGTTCAGGAACGCGTCCACGCACTCCTCGTTGGCGGCGTTGAAAACGGCCGGCACGGTACCGCCCAGCGAGCCCACCTCGCGGGCCAGCTCCACCGCCGGGAAGGCCTCGTTGTCCAGCGGGAAGAACTCCCAGGTGGCGGCCTTGGTCCAGTCGCAGCCCGGCGCCGCGTCCGGCACCCGGTCCGGCCAGCCCAGCCCCAGCGCGATCGGCATCCGCATGTCAGGCGGACTGGCCTGCGCCAGGGTGGAACCGTCGGTGAACTCCACCATCGAGTGCACCACCGACTGCGGATGGACCACGACCTCGATCCGGTCGAACGGCACGTCGTACAGCAGGTGCGCCTCGATCACCTCCAGCCCCTTGTTCACCAGGGTGGCCGAGTTGACCGTGACCACCGGGCCCATCGCCCAGGTCGGGTGCGCCAGCGCGTCCGCCGGGGTGACGCCTGCCAGCTGCTCGCGGGTCCGCCGGCGGAACGGGCCGCCGCTCGCGGTGACCACCAGCTTGCGGACCTCGGCCCGGGTACCGCCGGCCAGCACCTGGAACAGCGCGGCGTGCTCCGAGTCCACCGGCACGATCTGCCCCGGCTTCGCCACCGCCTTCACCAGCGGGCCGCCGACGATCAGCGACTCCTTGTTGGCCAGCACCAGCACCCTGCCCGCCGCCAGGGCGGCCAGCGTGGGACGCAGCCCGATCGAGCCGGTGATGCCGTTCAGCACCGAGTGGCACTCCATCCCGGCCAGCTCGGTCGCCGCGTCCGGACCGGCCAGCACGGCGGGCAGCGCACAGCCGCCGGCCCTGGCGGCCAGCGCCTCGCGCAGCGCCGGCTCGGCGGCCGGGTCGGCGACCGCCACCGTGTGCACGCCCAGCCGCAGGGCCTGCTCGGCGAGCAGCTCCACCCGGCCGCCGGCCGCCGACAGGGCGACCACGGAGAACCGGTCCGGGTTGCGGAGCACCACGTCGATGGCCTGGGTGCCGATCGACCCGGTGGAACCGAGGATCACCAGCTCCCGGGGAGCGGACGGGTCCTGCACGGTCGGCGTGAAACGCAGCTGCGGGTGGGCAAGCGAAGTCATGCGCCCATTGTGTCCTGCCCGGCGGCCTCCACAGGACGCCGGGACACCCCCCGGCTACCGTCGGAGCCATGCGTACCGTCATCGCGGGGGGCCACGGACAGATCGCGCTCAAGCTGGAGCGGCTGCTCGCCGAGCGCGGCGACCGGCCCGCCGGGATCATCCGCCGGCCCGAACAGGCCGGGGACCTGGTGGACGCCGGCGCCGAGCCGCTGACGCTCGACCTGGAGGCCGCCACCGCCCCCGAGCTCGCCCGGCTGCTCACCGGCGCCGACGCGGTGGTCTTCGCCGCCGGAGCCGGTCCGGGCAGCGGCGCCGCCCGGAAGAACACCGTCGACCGCGACGCGGCCGTCCTGCTCGCCGACGCCGCCGAACTCGCCGGCGTCCGGCGCTACCTGATCATCTCCTCGACGGGCGCCGACGCCGCGGCCCGCTACCCCGCCGACCCGGTCTTCGAGACCTACCTGCGGGCCAAGGGCGCGGCCGACGACGCCGTCCGGGCCCGCACCACGCTGGACTGGACGGTGCTGCGCCCCGGCCGGCTCACCGACGGCCCGGGCACTGGCCTGGTCCGGCTCGCCCCCTCGGCCGGGCGCGGCGCGGTGGACCGGGCCGACGTGGCCGCCGTGCTGGCGGCGCTGCTACACGAACCGGGCACGGCCGGGCGGACGCTGGAACTGGTCTCGGGCGACACCACCGTGGCCGAGGCCGTCGCGGCCGTGACCGGGCGCGGCTGAGGCCGCCACGACACGCCGGGGGCCCGGCACCGCGCGCGGTGCCGGGCCCCTGCTACGGCCGGATCAGAGGTCGAGGCCGGTGAGGACCAGGACCTTCTCCACCGTGTAGTCGTCCATCGCGTACTTGACGCCCTCGCGGCCGACGCCGGAGTCCTTGACGCCGCCGTACGGCATCTGGTCGGCGCGGTAGGAGGGGGCGTCACCGATGATCACGCCGCCGACCTCCAGCTCCCGGTGGGCGCGGAAGGCGGTCTGCAGGTCATGGGTGAACACGCCGGCCTGCAGGCCGAAGGCGGAGTCGTTGACGGCGGCGAAGGCCTCGTCGGTGCCCTCCACCCGGTGCAGCGACAGGACCGGGCCGAACACCTCGGACTTCGCCAGGATCGCGTCGGCCGGCAGCTCGGCCAGCACGGTCGGGGCGTAGGTCGCGCCCTCGCGGGTGCCGCCGGTGAGGACCTTGGCGCCCTTGGCGACCGCGTCGTCCACCCAGGACTCCACCCGCTTGGCGGCGTTCTCGTCCACCAGCGGGCCGACCTCGGTGGCCTCGTCGTTCGGGTCACCGGTGACCTGGGCCTTGACCTTGGCCACGACCTTCTCCACCAGAGCGTCGTAGACGGACGCGTCGGCGATCACCCGCTGCACCGAGATGCAGGACTGGCCGCCCTGGTAGTTGGCGAACATCGCGATCCGGGCGGCGGCCCAGTCCAGGTCCTCCTCCGAGGACCAGTCGGCGAGCACCACGGCCGCGGCGTTGCCGCCGAGCTCCAGGGTGGTGTGCTTGCGCGGCACCGAGTCCATGATCTGGTAGCCGACCTTGTCCGAACCGGTGAAGGAGATCACCGGCAGGCGCGGGTCCTGAACCAGGGCGGGCATCCGGTCGTTCGGCACCGGCAGGATGCTCCAGGAGCCGGCCGGCAGATCGGTCTCGGCCAGGATCTCGCCCAGCACCATCGCGGAGAGCGGGGTGGCCGGAGCCGGCTTGAGGATGATCGGGGCGCCGACCGCGATCGCCGGGGCGACCTTGTGGGCGACCAGGTTCAGCGGGAAGTTGAACGGGGCGATGCCCAGCACCACACCGCGCGGGAAGCGGCGCACCACCGCGAAGCGGCCGGTGCCGCCCGGGTCGGTGTCCAGCCGCATGGTCTCGCCGTTGGTACGGCGGGCCTCCTCGGCGGCCCAGCGGAAGACGGAGACGGCCCGGCCCAGCTCGCCGCGGGCCCACTTGATCGGCTTGCCGTTCTCGGCGGTGATCAGCTGGGCGATCTCCTCGGTGCGCTCGGCCAGACGCTTGGCCACGTGGTCCAGCGCGGCGGCGCGGACATGCGCGGGGGTCGCGGCGAACACCGGCAGCGCGGCGACGGCGGCGTCCAGCGCCTCCTCGACCTGGGCCTCGCTCGGGATGCCGACCTTGCCGACCAGGCGGCCGTCCCAGCTGTTGTACACCTCGAAGTCCGCGTCGCCGCTCGCCCGGCGGCCGGCCAGCCAGAAATCGTACGTGGTGGTCACCGTGGTACCGGCCCTCTCCTCGTCGTCCTCAGGGCCCCACGAACGTGGGACCTGAACCGAGGGTAGGGGCGGCGGCGCGCCGACCGGATTGGCCACCGAGTAGCGTTCGCGGGCGCCGCCACTCCACCACGTCCAGCGGGCCCGCCGCTCCCGCGACTTCCGCCGCTTCCGCCGTTCCGGTCGCTCCCGTCACTCCTCGCCGGAACGCAGCGCCAGCCAGAGCTCCATCCGCACATCGGTGTCGTCCAGCGAACGGCCGAGCAGCTCCTCGACCCGCCGCATCCGGTAGCGCAGGGTGTGCCGGTGCACGCCCAGATCGGCGGCGGCCGCGTCCCACTGCCCGTGTCTGGACAGCCAGGCCCGCAGCGAGGCCACCAGGTCGCCGCGCGCGGTGCGGTCGTGCTCGCGCAGCGGACGCAGGAGCCCCTCCGCGAAGGCCGTCACGGCGTCCTCGCCGAGCAGGGGCAGCAGCGAACCCGCGCCGACCTCCTCGTGGTCCACCGAACGGCGGCCACCGCGCAGCGCCACCGCCAGCGCCCGCTCGGCCTGCGCGTGAGCGGTACCCGACTCCTCCAGCCCGGCCGGCGCCGAGACGCCCAACGACAGGCCCTCGTGCTCCTCCACCGCGCCGAGACAGGCCCGGTGCACCGCGCCGTTGTCCAGCGCCAGCACCATCAGCCGCGGCCCGTGCGCGCCGTCCTCCCGCGCCACCAGCAGCTTCTCCCCCACCCGGGCGCCGGCCTGCTCGGCCCGGTCGCCCAGCTCCCCGAGCGCCTCCGCGGCGTCCACGCCCTGCGCGGCACCGGCCACCATCACCCGTATCGTCCCCTCCGGCAGACCGCCGAACAGCCCGACCGCCACCTGCCGGGCCGTCCCCACCTCGCCCGCCAGCACCATCCGCAGCAGCGCGGCGCCCATCCGCTCCTCGGCCTGCCGCAGCTCCCGGGAACGCTCCAGGGTCAGGGTCAGCAGCGCCACCGCCGCGTTCAGCACATACCGCTCGGTCGGGGTGATCCGGTCCTCGGTACCGACCGCGAGAAAACCCCTCGCCCGGCGGTCCGCGCCCAGCGACTGGACCACCACGTAGTCCTCGTCCGCCGTGTCTATCCCCGGCGAACGGCCCTGCAACGCGGCGCTCGACGGCGCCGGACGGCGGCGCAGCCGGTCCACCTCGGCCGCCAGCCGGCCGGCCCGGCGGGCCGCCCAGTCCGGAGCCACCACCGAGAGCGCGCCCGAACCGTCGTACAGCGCCGCCCAGCCGCCCAGCCGGGCCGCCAGCCGGCGGACCACCGCCGTGGTGCCGTCCTTGCCGAGCGCCGCCCGGGTCAGCTCCTCCTGCGCCTCGAAGCTGGTCGTCACCGCCTCGTACTGCTCGGCGGCGAGCGCCGCCGAGACCACCTTGCTGATCGCGATGAACGGCGTCGGCTCCGGCACCCGCAGCAGCGGCAGCCCGCGCTGGGCGGCCGCGTCCACCAGCGGCTGCGGCACCTCCGTGTGCGACAGGCCCACGCCGAGGCCCAGCCCCACCACGCCCGCGTCGGCCAGCCGGTGCACATACGCCTGGAGCCGGGCGGCGGTGCGGCCCAGCTTGATCCCGGTGGTGAGCAGCAGCTCACCACCCTCGAGGAACGGCGTCGGATCGTCCAGCTCGCTGGTGTGCACCCAGCGGACCGGCCGTTCCAGATGGTCCCCACCGGCGAGGACCGTCAGATGGAGCGAGGTGTTGCGGACGACGGAGGCGAGTGTGGGAGGCATGGCACCTTCGGGGGAACGACCCGACCGCGCCGTTGCGGCCGGGCGAGGAGAGGGGCGGAGGGTCTGACGAGGGTCTCTCCCCTTCATTATGGACGCTCCGGACAACCGGCACTGCCGAATCCACCTCCGAGGCGATACCTGGGGGCGCCGTCCCGGCGGAACGCGGCCCGCCGGTTCAGTCCCGCAGGTCCACCAGCAACGGCGGCACCTGTTCCCCCGACACCGCTGTCAGCGACACCACCGCGTGCCCCGCCGGCAGCGCGTGCGCGAGGTCCGACGGCGACCAGCGCAGCCGCTCCACCTCCCGGGTGGTGACGGACTCGGTCTGCGCCGTGGTCCCCGACAACGCCTTGCGCCCCAGCCGCCCGGCCCGGCGCAGCAGGCCGCCCGAGGTGTCCGGAGTGTGCGTCACCGCCGTCTCGCGGACCAGATGCGTACCCCAGGCCTCGGAGAACAGCCGCCCGTCCCACGGCGCGATCCCCGGGAACGCCATCCGGCAGCCGACCGCGCCGAACAGCGGCGCCCGCAGCGCCTCCGGCAGGTCCACCAGGGTCCGCAGCAGCAGCACGGCGCCCGCGTTGGCCCCGCGCATCCGCTGCAGACCCCGGACGGTGTGGGCGTCCAGCGCCGCCGAGACGTCGTCCACCACCAGGCCGGCGAAGAGCGACCGGTCCTCGCGAACGCCGGCGGCCTGGACGAACTGGCCCACCACCAGCCGCGAGAGCATCCGCGCCGCCTCCGGGTGACCGCGCTCGGGCAGCTTCACCCGCACCCGCAGCGGGTGGTCCAGCACCCGCATCGCGAACGGCGGCCGACCGGTCCCGTCGGTCGCGAACGCCCCCTCGAAGGCCGGGCGGTCCAGCAGCGCCAACCGGTCCGCCAACAGCGCCCCCGGATCGTCCGCCCGGCCCCGCTGGCGCTCACGGTGGGCCAGGTCCCGCTCGTACAGGGCCAGCCGGCCGGCCGTCCCGAGCGCCTTCGCCAGGGCGCCCAGCGCCTCCGTCTCACCCCCGAGCAGCGCCCGCAGTTCGCGCACACCCGGGTAGCGGCCGTACGCGGCGTGGAACGGGCCGACCACCTGCTGAAGCGCCGTCCGGGCGCTCTCCGCGCGGGCCGTCAACTCGTCCGGCAGCAGCGCCTCGGCCAGCCGGGCGGCCGCCTCGTCCGGATCCCGCGCCGCGCCGTAGAGGTCCAGGCCGTACGCCGAGCCCGGGTCGCCCGGGGCGATCACCACGTCGTACCAGGCGTCCGGCCCGAGGTCCGCCTCCGCCGATCCGATCACCACCGCGCACGCCGTGCCGGCCAGTGCCTGCAGGCAGAGCGCCTCGGCCACCGGCCGGGCCAGCCGCGCCGTCTTCCCCGTCCCGGCCGGGCCGACCGCCAGCAGCGAGGTGCCGAGCACGGCCGGGTCCAGCGCGAAGCCGGCGGCGCGGTGCGTCAGCGGGTTCTTCGGCACGTCCTGGGTGGTACCGAGCCGGACCTGACGCAGCAGCAGATCGTGCTGCTCGTCCCGCCCCGGCAGCTCCCGCACCTCGGAGGGGTGCGCGAACGCCGCCGCGCCGCGGGCCGCCACCTGGGCGACGAAGGCCAGCACGAACACCGGATCCGCCTGCGCCGACTCCCACGCCTGCCGGATCCGCACGTAGTCGATGTCGCCGACCGCTTCCCCGTCCAGCCGCCCGGCGGCCACGCCTGCCCCGCCGGCCCGCAGCACGACCCAGGGGTCGGCCGACCGGGCCGCCGCCTCCGCCACCTCGGCGTCCGCCGCGGGCGCCTCCTGGGTCACGGTGCGCGACAGCAGCGGCGCCACGTAGCGCCGCCACACCTCCGGCCAGCGGCCCATCCGGCCGAAGACCTTGATCACGACGGCGAGGACGACCGCATTGACGACCAGGAGGGTGAGCATGGCCTCGGACTCAGACGGTTCGGCGAGGGGCCCGATGCCTGTCTGCCCCCCGAACCAGACGAGTACATACGTCAGCAACTGTGTTCCGTACAGGTAGGCGAACCACCCCACCACTGCGTTCAGCACCGCACGAAGGAGCAACGGCCACGTCGGAACCCTGCCGGCCTCCGCCCGGTCGGGGTCGATCTGCCGGTAGCCCTGCCGGTAGATGCCGGGGGCGGCCTCCGGCCGCGGGGCCGCGACCCAGGCGGAGAGGTCGAAGGCGGGCCCGGCCGCACCCGTCGGGCGGTGGGGGCGTTGGTGGGGCATGGGTGCAGGGGGTGGGGCTGTCGCCCGCTCGCCGTGGCTCCGCGCCCCGTCCAGTCCCATGTACGGCCCCGCTCCCTCGCCCGCCCGGCCCGACGTCGTCGGTGCCGCCATACCCATGCCGCCGCACCGGCGACACGCCCGCGCTCAATGTAGTGGAGCGAAGCCGCCGGGCCGTCGCACTACCCGCGCTGGCCGCCTCGGACAAGTCGGACGGCTGAGTGCTACCGAGTGGCGCATGCCCGGCCGGGGAGGGCGGCCGTAGCCTGCGAAGCACCGAGCCGAGAAGTCTGGAGAAACCCATGAGCGCCGCAACGCCGCTCCCGCAGGAGCGCCGCCTGGTCACCGCGATCCCCGGTCCGAAGTCGCAGGAGCTGCAGGCCCGCAAGCTGGGTGCGGTGGCGGCCGGCGTCGGCACCACCCTGCCGGTGTACGTGTCCCGTGCCAACGGGGGCGTCCTGGAGGACGTGGACGGCAACTCGCTGATCGACTTCGGTTCCGGCATCGCCGTGACCAACGTCGGCAACAGCGCCGAGGCCGTGGTGGCCAGGACGACCGAGCAGTTGGCCGCCTTCACCCACACCTGCTTCATGGTGACCCCGTACGAGGGCTACGTGGCCGTGGCCGAGCAGCTCAACGAGCTGACCCCGGGCGACCACGAGAAGCGCACCGCGCTGTTCAACTCGGGCTCCGAGGCGGTCGAGAACGCGGTGAAGATCGCCCGCGCCTACACCAAGCGCACCGCCATCGTGGTGTTCGACCACGGCTACCACGGCCGGACCAACCTCACCATGGGGCTGACGGCGAAGAACATGCCGTACAAGCAGGGCTTCGGCCCGTTCGCCCCGGAGATCTACCGGGTGCCGGTGGCCTACCCGTACCGCTGGCTGACCGGTGCGGAGAACGCCGCCGCCGAGGCCGCCGCGCAGGTCATCGAGACCATCAACAAGCAGATCGGCGCCGACAACGTCGCCGCGATCATCATCGAGCCGATCCAGGGCGAGGGCGGCTTCATCGAGCCGGCCAAGGGCTTCCTGCCGGCGATCGTGGAGTTCGCGAAGGCCAACGGCATCGTCTTCGTCGCGGACGAGATCCAGACCGGTTTCTGCCGTACCGGCCAGTGGTTCGCCTGTGACGACGAGGGCATCGTCCCGGACCTGATCACCACCGCCAAGGGCATCGCCGGCGGTCTGCCGCTGTCCGCGGTGACCGGTCGCGCCGAGATCATGGACGCCGCGCACGCCGGCGGCCTGGGCGGCACCTACGGTGGCAACCCGGTGGCCTGCGCCGCCGCGCTGGGCGCCATCGAGACCATGAAGGAGCAGGACCTCAACGGCAAGGCGCAGCGGATCGGCGAGATCATGCTGGGCCGTCTGCGGGAGATGCAGGAGAAGTTCGGCATCATCGGCGAGGTCCGCGGCCGCGGCGCGATGATCGCCGTCGAGCTGGTGCAGCCGGGTGGCAAGGAGCCGAACGCGGCGGCCACTGCGGCCATCGCCAAGGCCTGCCACGCCGAGGGCCTGGTCGTGCTGACCGCCGGCACCTACGGCAACGTGCTGCGCTTCCTGCCGCCGCTGGTCATCCCGGAGCACCTCCTCAACGAGGGCCTGGACATCCTGGAGGGCGCCTTCGCCGCTCTCTGAGCCGGTGGAGCCCGACAGGTGACACACCCGCCGGAGGGATGTCCGGACAGCGCTGAACGGCCCGTGGGGACCTCTGGTCCTCGCGGGCCGTTCGGTCTGCACCGCCGGTTCGTTACGTTCGGCCGTTCGAGCGGGTTCGAGCCGGTTCGGGCAGCTGTACGGGGGACGCCGCGGCCTGGCCCGGCGGGCGGTGAAGATGCTGTGCGGAATCGCCGAAGCTCCTCGGCGGGGCAAATCCGTTGACGTAGGGTCATGACAGATGGACAGCGAGCCTCAGCCATTGGCGGACCGGTCCGCGGCACCGCCCTCGCCGGCGGATCCGCGAGTCGTCCGCGAGGACGACCGGGCCGCCTCGGAGAAGGCGGCGCACACCGAAGACCGATCGACCGACCGTCCGGCCCACACCCCCCGGGGCGCACGGAACGGCGATCGTCAGAGCCGCCCCGGAGCTACCCCCCCTGCTCCGGGGCGGCCATCTCGCGTCGTGGGCCGCCTGGCCGGATCGGTCGCGCTGCCGCTGGTGCTCGCGGTCGTGCTGGTGCTGGTGTCCTGGCAGGTGGCCGTCGACGGCCCGCTGCTCGGTCTGGACCACTGGGCCCGGCACACCGTCCGGGCGGCCAGGCACGACCTGCACAGCACCCTGCTCAACCACCTCGGCAAGGCGCTGTCGGACCTCGGGAGTTCCGTCCCGGCGGTCCCGGTGCTGCTCGCCGGTGGCGCGCTGGCCGCCGGGCGGTCCCGCCGGGCCGGGGTGCCGCGCTGGTGGCTGCCGGCGGTGGTGGCGGTGCTGACGACCGGGCTGATCCCGCTGCTGGTCGTCCCGGCGAAGGCCTGGTTCGCCCGGCCCGGCCCGTTCGGGGTGCCGCTGGCGGCGGACCAGTGGGGCTGGTACCCGTCCGGGCACACGGCCACCGCGACCCTGGCGTACGGCGTCGCCGCGCTGCTGGTGGCCCGTACCGTCGGCGCCCGCGCGGGGCGGCGGCTGACCGCGGGCGCCGTGCTGCTCTCGGTCGGCGTCGGTCTCGGACTGCTGTGGAGCGACTACCACTGGCTGCTGGACGTGGTGGCCAGCTGGTGCCTGGGCGGCCTGGTGCTGTGGGCTCTCGCCCGCCGGCTGCCCCGGGGAGCCGGGCGGCGGGCGTAGTCGTCAGCCCTCGGCGGGCTCGTCGTTGCGGTGGACGAGACCGGGCTCGCCGTTGTCACGGTGCCATTCGACGACCAGTTCGTCGCGGCTGCCGAAGCGGACGAGGTGGCGGCCGACCACGTCCTCCAGGCCGGGCAGCTTCTCGGTCTCGCCCTCGACGGCGAGCAGCAGCGCGTCGGGGGTGGCCTCCAGGGTGGCGGTGCCGGCGCCGAAGGTGAGGGTGCCGCGGCCGGTCTCCTCGGACCAGTGGGCCTCGATCTTGCGGCCCATGTGGCTGGCGAGCTGCTTGGCGTAGCGGGCGGAACGGTCGGTGGTGACGCGGGCTTCGGAGCGGGGCACTGGTCCTCCAGGATCCTGGGAGGGAACTTAGGGTGCCCTCACTCGGGGCTACGCTAACCCAGATACTGAGCCTTGCTCAACATCTTTCCGGATCCGCGCGCCCGGGGCCGGTCCACGCCCCCGCCCCACGGCCGGAACCGGCCGATACCCTGGGGCGGACACCTGCCGAGGAGACCGCCCATGACCACCACGCCGACCGACGACGCGGCGAGCTCCTCCCCCACCCCGGACCCGCCGGACGCCCCGGCGCCGGCCCCGCAGGACACCGCCGCCGAGCTCGCCGACGCGATGACCCGGGCGATCAAACGGATCCGGCGCCGCACCAGCGAGCGACTGGAGCCCTACGGCATCACCCCCGGTCAGGGCCGCGCCCTGCGCACCCTCGCCCACGCACCCGGCTGCGAGCTGCCGGACCGGGCGATGCGGCTGAGCGACCTCGCGGACCGGCTGCACATCGCCCCCCGCTCGGCCACCACCGTGGTCGACGCGCTGGAGGAGGCGGGCCTGGTCGAACGCAGCCCGGACCCGGCCGACCGACGCGCCGTCCGGATCCTGCTGACCGAGGCCGGCCGGTCGGCGGTGGAGCGGATCGGGCAGGTCCGGCACGAGGTGGCGCAGGAGTACTTCGGCCAGGTCAGCCCCGCCGACCAGGACGTGCTGCTGCGAGTGCTGCGCTCCGCCGAGAGCCGCTACGCGGCCGCCACGCCACCACGGCGGACAGCGCCCCCGGGCGCAGCGCGGTGATCCCGATCCCGGCGATCACCAGCAGCGCGGCGCCGGCGGCGAGCGGGCCGACCCGCTCGCCGAGCAGCAGCCAGGCCGAGGACATCCCGAACACCGGGACCAGGAGCGAGTAGGGCGCGACGGCGGTGGCGTCGTAGCTGCGCAGCAGGAAGCTCCAGGCGACGAAGCCGAACAGAGTGGAGACCAGCCCGACGTACCCGATCGCGCCCAGGCCGGCGGGGGTGATGTCGCGCAGCGCCCGCAGGTCGGCGGCCGGGCCCTCGACCAGCAGGGAGAGCCCCAGCAGCGGCAGCGGCGGAACGGCGCTGACCCAGACCATCCAGCGCAGGGCGTCCGGCGGCGCGGCCCGGCGGGTCAGCACATTGGAGAGCCCCCAGGCCAGCGCGGCGAGGACGACCAGGACGAAGGCGCCGAGCGGGCCGCCGAGGCCGCGGTCGACCGCGCTGAGGCCGATGCCGGCGAAGGCGACCGCCAGTCCGGCCAGCCGCTGCCCGCCGGGCCGTTCCCGCAGCAGGACGGCGGCGAACAGCGCGGTGAAGACGGCCTGGCCCTGGAGGACCAGGGAGGAGAGCCCGGCGGGCATCCCGGCGTGCATGCCCAGGAAGAGCAGGCCGAACTTGACCACCCCGAGCGTGAGGCCGACCGCGAGGACCCACCGCCGGGCCACCTTGGGCGGGCCGACGAAGAAGACCGCGGGGACGGCCACGACGGCGAACCGCAGGGCGCAGAAGAGCAGCGGCGGGAAGTTCTCCAGGCCGACGTGGATGAGGACGAAGTTGAGGCCCCAGACGGCGGCCACCAGCACGGCCAGGGCGATGTGACGCGGGCTCATGCTGCCGCCCGGGGCGGCGGGTGCGGTGGTCATGGGTCGAGCATGGCCGCCGAAATCGTGTAGCACCAGCGATGAGTTCTGAAGGTAACCGTTTAACATTGCTGCATGATGGATCTGGGGCGCCTGCGGGCACTGCACGCGGTGGCCGTGCACGGTTCGGTCGGCGGAGCGGCGGCCTCGCTCGGTTTCACCCCGTCGGCGGTCTCGCAGCAGATCGCCAAGCTGGAGCGCGAGACCAGGACGGTGCTGCTGGAGCGTCAGGGCCGCGGCGTGGTGCTGACCGACGCCGCCCGCGAGCTGGCCGCCACCGCGCAGGCGGTGCTGGGGCTGGTGGAGCGGGCCGAGGTACGGCTGGAGGAGCAGCGCGGCCAGGCGGTCGGACGGCTGCTGGTCGCCGCCTTCGCCACCGGCGCGCGGGGGCTGATGCCGGGCGTGCTCGCCGACCTGCGCGCGCGCTGCCCCGAGCTGGACGTCCGGCTGCTGGAGAGCGATCCGTACCCGGCGGCCGAGCTGGTGGCGCGGGGCGAGGTGGACCTGGCGCTGGTCCAGGACTGGCCGACCGTGCCGCTGCCGGTGCAGGAAGGGCTCTCCCGGATGGACCTCGGCGCGGACCCGGTGGATCTGCTGCTGCCCGCCGGGGATCCGCTGGCCGGGTCGGCCGTGGTGCCGGTGCGGCGGCTCTGCGGGCAGCGCTGGATCAGCGTGCCACCGGGCAACATCTGCCACGACTGGCTGGTTCGCACCCTGCGCGAGGCCGGCGAGGAGCCCGATGTGCGGTACCAGGTCGGCGAGTTCGAGACCCAGATCGCGCTGATCGCGGCGGGCCTGGGCATGGGCCTGGTACCGCGGCTCGGCCGGGGCGCCCTCCCGCCCGGGGTGGTCTCCCGGCCGGTGGTACCGGAGCCCGCCCGCCGGGTGTTCGCCCTCTGGCGCACCCAGGCCTCCCGGCGCCCGGCGATCACCGAGGCGCTGACCGCGATGCGGGAGCGGTGGTCCGCCCCGGCCTGCTGACCGGCCGGTCGGGGCGGGCCCGGCGGAGATCCGCCGGACCGGCCCTATCCGGCGAGGCCGATCACCAGCCACATGAAGCCCACCCCGACGAGGGTGCAGAGCAGGGTGCTGCGGGAGGGGTGCGGGCTGTGCGCCTCGGGGAGGATGTCGGAGGTCGCCAGATAGAGCAGGAAGCCCGCGAAGAAGCCCAGGTAGAGGCCGAGCAGGTGGTGGGGGATGGTGAAGAGCAGGGTGATCGCGGCGCCCGTCACCGGGGCGAGCGCGTCCGCCGCGAGCAGCGTCAGCGCCCGCCGCCGGTCGTTCCCGTACAGCCGGGTGATCGTGTACGTGTTGAAGCCGTCGGCGAAGTCGTGCGCGACCACGGCGATGGCGACCACCGTCCCGACCGTGGTCCCGGCCTGGAACGCCGCGCCGATCGCGAAGCCGTCCATCACGCTGTGCCCGACCAGGGCCAGCGCGGCGGTCACTCCGACGCCCTGGTAGCCGTTGCCGGAGGCGGTGGTCACCTGGTCCTGGACGTGGTGGTGGCCGTGGGTGTGGGCGGCGTACTCGCCCTCGTGGCCGCGGTGGATGGCGACCGCGCGCTCGATGACATGGATGGTCAGGAACCCGGCCGCGAACATCAGCAGGGCCTGGGGCACTCCGTGGATCTCGGCCGGCGCCTCGTGCAGTGACTCCGGCAGAAGGTCGAAGGCCACCACGCCGAGCATCAGCCCGGCGGCGAAGCCGAGCACCAGATGGCGCCGGTCACCGGTGCGCTGGGCGACGTAACCGCCGATCAGCGTCATCAGGAACGCCCCGGCGGCGACCAGGACGGCGGTCACCGCCGCTCCCCCGTACCGGGTACCGCTGTACCGGGTACCGCGCCCATCCCGCCTCCCCCGCGTCCCGCCCGGGTCCGGGCCGACCACCGACCGGTGCCGGGCAACCCCTCGGCCGGGCCATGCGGGCCGCTGCCCGGGGCGCCGCCGCCCGGCCGGGCCCGGTCAGCCCGGCACCCGCGCCCCCAGCGTCACGCCGCTCCCGGCCCGGCGCCCGTCGGACGGGCCGACGGGGTGAGGCACCACGGTGTCCGGCCCGGCGGGCGCCGCCGGTCTACCGGCCGACGGCGAGCGGCAGGCCGAGGTGGGTACAGGCGAGTTCGCGCACGCCCTCGCCGTCGACCAGGTGGATGTGCTGGTGTCCGTCCTCCCCGGAGAGGTCGAGGGCCTCGTCGGTGAAGCGGCCGGTCGTCAGGCGCAGGCCGCGTTCGGCGGACTCCTCGCGGACCGCCTCCGCCAGCGTCCTGATCTCCTCCTCCCCCACCGGCCCGGGCCCCCGGGAGGCCCAGACCACCCAGCGCCCGGGCAGCGCGCTGTCCGGTGCCCCCTCGCCGGTGGCCACCAGCCCGGCCGGGCCGCGCAGCCGTACGCTCCACTGCGCCAGCCCGCCGCGGGTGAGCAGTTCGCGGACCAGCTGGGCGAACTCGTTCGCCGAGAGGTCCGGCGCGGACGGCACCGTGGCCCCCGCCACGGCGGCCGGTTCGACGCCCGCCCGGGCGTAGGGATCAGGGGTGACGGCGGCGCCGAGCTGGCGCAGCCGGACCAGCGCCTCGTCCTGTTCGGCGTCCGCGTACACGCCCTCGCCGTCGTGCTCCTCGTAGGGGGCGGCGGGCGGCAGCAGTCTGGTCCTGGCCAGCGCGTCCCGGTCGGCGTCCACGCTCACCAGGCAGAGCGGCTCCGCCCCGCCGGGGTCGCGCAGCCAGCCGTTGAGCACCACCCCGGCCAGTATCTCGTCGGTGTCGACGGCGTCGGCGGCCTGCAGCGCGCGTAGTGCCAGCCGGGCCACCAGCCGGAGGTAGTCGGTGGCCCGGTCGGCCGGCGGGCGCGGCACCGGCAGGATGTCGCCGTCCGCGCCGAGCCGGTAGCCGGTCAGCGACGGCACCAGGTCGAGCGGCGGCAGGTCGAGGTCGAGCACGGCGGTGCGGGTGAGCGGGCGGAAGACGGCCCGGCAGGGCGCGGGGAGGTCCTGGGTGGCCGTCTCGGCGGCGGCCAGCGCTCGCTCCAGCAGAGACTCCACGGCGGCCGGCTCGGCCAGCCGGTACGCCCGCCGGCACTCCTCCAGGGTCTGGTTGTACTCACGCACCGCGCGCGCTCTGGCCTGCTCGGCCTCCTCGTGGACCCGCCGGGACTCGTCCGCGGCCGGGCTGCCGGCCTCGGCCTGCCGGGTGCGCCACTCCCGCAGGGCGCGCTGGTGGGCCAGCCGGGCCTGGGCCAGTTCGCGCTGGTAACCGGAGTCGAGCAGGCGGCGGGTCGGCGCCGCGTCGGGGTCGGTCGCGGGCGGCTCGGTGGGAGCGAAGTCGGCCCAGCGCGGCTCGGCGCCGTCGGCCTCCGCCTCCGGGCCGGCCGCCCGGTAGGGACGTGGCTCGTAGCGGCGCAGCTGGCTCTCGAAGTCCATGGCCGAGACCGGCAGCGCGGCCCGCCGCAGCAGGTCGGCCAGCCGCTCACGCTCGGTCCGGACGGCGAGCGTGCGGTGGTGGGTCAGGGCGGCGGCCCGGGCGTGGGCGGCGACGGACTCGTCCACGCCCTCCCCGGACGGTCCGTCACCACCGCCACCACCGCCACCACCGCCATGGCTGTCGGCCCGGCCACCGCTGCGACCGCCGGCGTCGGCGTCCCCCTCGCCGCCGCCCGGCCCGTCGGCGCCGAGATCACGGAAGACCGAGGCCAGAAAGCCCGGTTGGGGCACGGGAACGGTGGCGGTGCCGTCGGACTGGCCGTCTGCTGAGTACTGCATCGGTCGTCGTTCCCCCATGCTCGTCCGGCGCCTGCCCGGGGCGGCCGGCGACCCCGCGGCCCTGCCCCTGCGGGACATTGTCCACCGAACGGGCGCACCGGGCAGCCAAGCCTCTCAGTTGGTCCGGGTGTTGGTCAGGTGCAGACCGATGTAGCCGACATAGATCCGGCCACTGCCCGAGCAGTCGTCGAGGTAGTGCAGCCGGGGTGCGGTGCGACCGCCGCCGATCCTCAGGTGTGCGCCCATGAAGGCACGCCGGGAGACGTCCACGCACTCCGGTACCGGCAGCATCCGCTCCCGTTTCCACTTGGTGTGGCTGAACACCGTCCGGGACTCCCCGCGCACCGCCTTGCGGGGCGGGAAGCGGTGGCAGCCGGCCGGGGTGCGTTCGCACCACTGCTTGAAGTCGCCGCCCGCCTCGCCGCGCACCGCCGCTTCGGCGTACTCCTGGAGGGCCGTCAGGCCGTCCCAGGTGAGCCGGGCCCAGGAGGCCCCGGCGCACTGCAGTCCGTCGAGGGCGAGCGTGGTCTTCTGGTCCCCCGTGAAGGAGAGCAGCGGGAACTCGCCCAGTCTGGTCATCAGCTCGGTGAACGTCCCGGGGGCGTCGATCCAGTGGCTGGGGGAACCGGCCGGGCCGACCGGACCGGAGTGCCCGCCGGGCATGGTGGGCAGGACCGCACCGCCGGGGCCGGCGCAGAGCCGGCCGGTCATCCCCCGCACTGGGGCACCGCCGTGGCGTGCCCCGGCCTGTTCGTCACCCGGCGCCGGCCGCCGGCGGTCGCGGCGGCGCTCACGGCGCAGGCTGTGCCGTACCAGCTCCAGCTCGTCGGCTCTGGCCTGCTGCTCGGCGCGGTCCTGCCGTTCCTCACGGACGAGCGCCGCCAGCTCGGCCCGGGCGTCGGCAGCGGCCCGGTCGGCGTCCGCCCGCGCCCCGGAGGGCGGGGCCACGCGGAGCACCGGGACGGCGGCCAGCGGTGGCGGCAGCGGCTGTTCGGCGGCGAGCCGGCGCGGCTCGCGGGCCAGCAGCCCGGCCGCGCGGCGGATGTCCTCCTCTATCCGCTGACGGGCCAGTACCGGGTGCCGGGCGCCGTCCTGCCGGGAGGCCGGGTCGACCTCGGGCAGGTAGGTGCGCACCGCCCCGCCGTACACGGTGTGGTACTCCAGGGCGACGTTGAACTCGGTGCGGGCGCCCGGGTCCAGGACGTAGGCGGTCGCGAGGCCGGGCAGCTGGTGACAGAGCGGGCGGACGACATCGGCGAGCCACTGGTCGAGCCCGAGGTTGACCGGGACGCTGGCGACCACGGTGGGCAGCCGGCGCTCCGGGTCGCAGAGTTCGTCGATCAGGCCGCCGACCTGGCCCGCGGTCAGCACCTGCGGGGAGAGGTGGACGGCGGCCGGGCCGTCGGTGGCGTCGAGCAGGGGCAGCAGGGTACGGGCGAGCTCGGGCACGGGCACTCGGCAGGGTGTCCGCACACCGCTTCCGGTGGTGTGCGTCTCGGCCTCCAGCCGGACCCAGGTGGGGCCCTCGGCCCCGGTCGCTATGGTGAGGGTGAGCTGGTGGGTGCCGTGCGGCGCCGGGGTGCGCAGCCGGCGGCGGTGGTACCGGCCGGTGCCCGGGCCGCCGCGCAGCGGGCCGTGGTCGCGGTCGAGCAGGACACGGTCACCCAGCCGCAGGCGCTCGGCGGGGGTGTCCGGGGCGTCAGGGGTGTCGGGGCCGACGGGCTCCCGGACGGCCGGCGGGGGCTCCTCGCAGCCTTCCTGTTTCAGCCAGGCGCCCAGGCCCTGGTCGGCCAGGGCGACGGCATCGGCGTGCGGGAGCGCGGTGGTGACGGTCATCCGGTAGGGCGTCGCGGGCCCCCGGGGGGCGAACAGCTCGGCTCGGGCGGGCGACGGGAAGCGGTCCGAGGTCATGCGCATACCTCCGTGGTGCGGGGTGGGGTCTCTCGTCCTCCATCGATGAGGTCATTTCGTCCGGTTCGGCCGGATCCTTGCCCAGGAAACGCCACAGCCCGGAGCGGAAGTTCCAACTCCGGGCCACGTCAATACGTTCGAGTGAATCTGCTCAAGCGGCCCGCCGGAACGGGCCGTCATCTGCTTCGGTCGCCGTCCGGCTCAGCGGGCCGGTTCAGGGGGCAACCCAGGGAGCGGTCGGCTCAGGTGCCGACGGGCCCGGTACCGCTGCGGCTCCACGCCGGCTCCGCCACCGGCACGGCCAGCGGGCAGCCCGCCGGGGTGTCGTAGCTGGCGATCAGCACCACGGGAACGCTCCCGTGGTTGCGGCCCACGTGGATGTGGACCGAGCCGGCCTCCTCGACCAGCGAGCCCCCGGCACGGGTGACCTCGACCCGCCCGTCGTACAGCGTCCGGGTCAACGTCCCGGACAGCACCACCACCTCGACCCGGCCCGGATGGTAGTGCCAGCCGGTGCTGGCCCCCGGGGGCAGGGTGATGGTCTGAACGAGGGTCATCTCGGTCGGCTTCCTGATCGGCGGTCGGACCAGGCTAGGCAACCGCGACGGCCAGTCGAAACCAGCCGGCCCCGATCTGTCCGAAAGTCTGTCCGAAACCATCGCGCCGGTCGGATCCGTCGGATTCGACGGACCCGACGGTTCGACGGGTCCGACGTTCAGACCGGCACCTCGACATACGTCCGGCCCGCCGCCACCGCAACCGCCGTACCGCCGGTCGCCTCGGCCAGCCAGGTGTGGAAGTCCGCCACCTCGGGCTCCGGCACGCCGACCTCGATCCGCACCCCGGCCGCCTCGTACGCCAGGTCGCGCACCGTGTACCCGGCCGCCCGCAGGTCGTTCTCCACCCGGCCGGCCCGGGTGTGCCCGGCCGTCACCGCCAGCAGCGCCACCGGCCGCCGCTCCAGCAGGCCCACCTCGTCCACCGCCGCCGACACCGCGTTGCCGTAGGCCCGCACCAGGCCGCCCGCACCGAGCTTGATCCCGCCGAAGTACCTGGTCACCACGGCCACCGTGTCGGTCAGCCCGCGCCGGCGCAGCACCTCCAGCATGGGCACGCCGGCCGTGCCGCCCGGCTCGCCGTCGTCGCTGGAGCGCTCGCGCCGCTGATCGTCGCCGACCACGAAGGCGGTGCAGTTGTGCCGGGCGTCCCAGTACCGCTTGCGGATGCCGGCGATGAACGCCTGTGCCTCCTCCTCGTCGGCGACCCGGGCGAGATGGCAGATGAACCGGGACTTCTTGATCTCGGTCTCGTGGCTGCCGTCGCGCCGGATGGTGAGGTACGTCCTGGGGGTCGGCTCCGGCGTGGCGGACATGGCGCGGTGGTTCTCCCGGAGACGACGAAGGCTGGCGGTACCGGCCGGGTACGTCCGGGCGGTACCGCCAGCCTAAGCCGTGTCGACGGCGGGTCGGCCGGTCAGCGGCCGGCCAGGGTCTCCAGCCGGATGCGGTCCAGGCCGGTCAGCGAGGTGACCTCGGCCGGGTCGACCGCGCCGCAGTCCAGACCGCGCAGCAGATGGCCGCTGAGCGCCCGGGCGGTCGCGGGCTCGTCCAGCACCTCGCCGCCCGTCCGGGCGACGTAGGCGGCCAGCCGGGCGGCGGCGGCCGCCAGACCCTCGCGGTAGAAGGAGTACACGGCCGCGTAGCGGGTCGGCAGGTGCGCCGGGTGCATGTCCCAGCCCTGGTAGTACGCGCGGGCCAGCGAGCGGCGGACCAGGTCGTGGTGGAGCTTCCAGGCGGCGTGCACGCGGGCGGTGGAGCCGGTCGGCACGACGTTGGTCGAACCGTCGGAGAGCCGGACGCCGGTACCGGCCGCGGCCACCTGCATCACCGCCTTCGCGTGGTCGGCGACCGGGTGGTCCAGGCTCTGGTGGGCGGCGCCGACCCCGCAGGAGGCGCTGTAGTCGAAGGTCCCGTAGTGCAGACCGGTGGCTCGGCCCTCGGCGGCCTCGATCATCCGGGCGACCGTGGCCCGGCCGTCGGGGCCCAGGACGGCCTGGGTGGTCTCGATCTGGATCTCGAAGCCGAGCCGCCCGGCCGGCAGGCCGGCGCCGCGCTCGAAGTCCTCCAGCAGCCGGACCAGCGCGGTGACCTGCTCGGCGTACGTCACCTTGGGGAGGGTGAGGACCAGGCCGTCGGGCAGACCGCCGCCGGCCAGCAGGGTGGCGAGGAACAGCTCCAGGGTGCGGATGCCGCGGTCACGGACGGCCGCCTCAAGGCACTTGATCCGGATGCCGAGGTACGGCGGCGCGCCGCCGTCCGCCACGGCGGCGGTGACCAGCCCGGCGGCGCGGACGGCGGCCGCGTCCTCCTCGGCGTCGGGCCGCGGCCCGTAGCCGTCCTCGAAGTCGATCCGCAGGTCCTCGACCGGTTCCCGCACCAGCTTGGCCCGGACCCGGGCGTGCACGTCCGCGAGCAGGGCGTCGTCCGGTACACCGAGCGCCCGGGCCAGCTCGGCCGGGGTGCCGGCGTGGGTGTCGAAGGCCTCCAGGGCCTGGCGGCCCCAGTCGCGGACGGTGCCGGCGGTGAAGGCGTCGGCCGGGACGTAGACGGTGTGGACCGGCTGCCGGGTACCGGGGTCGCCCGGGTAGCGACGCGTCAGGTCGGCGTCGACCGGGGCGAGCAGCGCCTCCACGGCGGCCCGGGCGGCGCGGGAGAACGAGGCTCCGCCCACCGGCCCCTGACCGTCCGCCGCGACCTGCGACATCCGCGCTCCTCCATGCCGAACCATCAGTTCAACAATTTGTTGCGGCGAAGGTAGCCCCGCCGGAGTCGGGCGTCAATGGCCCGCGGGGGACGGGCGGCCGCGACGCGTCACTCCCTCCCGGCGGCGGCGTAGCGGTCGCGCAGCTCGGGGAAGAGCTCGGCGACGTCCTTCGGGTTCACCGAACCGTCCGGACGGGTGCCGGTCACGCCGTACTCCCTGGTCAGCCAGTCCGCGAGGCGCTGCGGGTCGGGATGGTGCTCGAAGGTGTCGATGTACGTCACCAGTGCCTCGAAGCACAGCTCGGGGTCGAGCCGGGACGGCACGGTGCGCGGCGCGGAGTCCTCCGGGTGGCCCGGCTGCCGCGGGTGATCGGTGTCCTCGGGAGAGCCGGGACCCTGCGGGAGCACGGGCTCCTGCGGGAAGTCGGCGTACTCGGCGTCGTCCGGGTGGCCGTGGGTGGCGGTGTCGGCCTGCGCCACCCCCTGCTGGACGGGCAGCGGGGTCGACGGGCGCGGCGGCTTGAACCACGGGGAGGCCTGGCCCGGCACCCGGCCGCCCGTCGTGCCGTCGTCCTGGTGACCGGTGGTCCGCACCGGACGCTCGGTCCAGACGTTCAGCTCCTCCCTCGGCGGCGGCGGTGCCTGCTCCGCGTCCCCGGCCGGCTCCTGGGCGGCGCGCAGCCGTACCGCGGCGAGCTTGGCGAGCACCGGCGCGGCCACCTCGGCGGGCACCGCCGCGACGGCGGCCGGAGCCGGTTCGGGCTCGGGGTGCTGGGACTGGGTCTGAGGTCGGGGCTGGGGCTGGGGCTGGGGCTGGGGCTGGGACTGCTGCTCCGGGGAAGAGGGCCCGGGCTGCGGCTGGGTGTCGGCGGCGGCGCCCGATGGGATGGCCGCGGCCACCGGACGGCCCTCGGCCAGCTCCCTGGCCTCACGGGCCTCGCGCGTCTCGTCGTCCAGCCGGTCGAGTACCGCCGGGTCGAGCGGCACCCCGTACTTGGCCAGCTTGAGCGGCAGCAGCGCCTGGATCGGCGCCGAACGGCGCCAGCCGCGCCCGTAGCGGAAGCGCAGCTGGGCCCGGTAGACCAGCCGGTTCTGCTCCAGCCGGACGACCTCGTCGTAGGAGCGCAGCTCCCAGAGCTTCATCCGTCGCCAGAGCCGGAAGGTCGGCACCGGCGACAGCACCCAGCGCATCAGCCGGACGGACTCCATGTGGCGGTCCGCGGTGATCGCGGCGATCCGGCCGACGGCGTGCCGGGAGGCCTCGACGACGACCACGAAGAGCACCGGGATGACCGCGTGCATGCCCATCCCCAGCGGATCGCCCCAGGAGGCGGCCGCGTTGAAGGCGATGGTGGCGACCGTCAGCAGCCAGGCGGTCTGCCGCAGCAGTGGGAAGGGGATCCGCAGCCAGGTCAGGACCAGGTCCAGCGCGAGCAGGACGACGATACCGGCGTCCACGCCGATGGGGAACGCGTAGGAGAAGGTGCCGAAACCTTTCTCCTCCGCCAGGTCCCGCACCGCGTTGTACGAGCCCGCGAAACCGATGCCCGAGATCAGGCAGGCCCCTGCCGCGACCAGGCCGAGCAGGACCCGATGGGCCTTGGTGAGCGATGGGCGTGCCATTACGTCTATCAACCCCTGGATGTCGGCTGCTGCCGTACGCTGCCTCGGCTGCCGATTCCCACGTGTCGGGGCGCCGGACGGCTGAGCAACCTCCGGGCTCGGCCCCCCGGAGTTTACTCGCACACCTGTTTCAGCGTTCTCGCAGCCCGGGGTGTCACTGCCCGCCGCACGCGGGGGACGCGGACCCGGTGGGGTGTCAGCCGCTCCGCTCCACCGTTCCGTTGAGATAGGCCAGCACGGCGAGCACCCGGCGGTTCGCGTCGTCGGCCGGGGCGAGTTCGAGCTTGGTGAAGATATTGGCGATGTGCTTGGCCACCGCGCCGTCGCTGACCACCAGTCGGCCCGCGATGGCCGAGTTGGAACAGCCCTCCGCCATCAGCTCCAGCACCTCCCGCTCGCGCGGCGACAGGCGCTGGAGCGGACCGGGGCGGCGGGCGGTGCTCTGCATCAGCTTCGCGATCACGTCCGGGTCCATCGCCGTACCGCCGTCCGCCACCCGGCGGACCGCGTCGATGAACTGGCCGGCATTGAACACCCGGTCCTTCAGCAGGTACCCGATCCCACCGGTGCCGTCCGCCAGCAACTCCCGTGCGTACAGCTGCTGGACGTGCTGCGACAGCACCAGCACCGGCAGGCCCGGGATCTCCCGGCGCGCGCTGAGCGCGGCCTGCAGTCCCTCGTCGGTGAGCGTCGGCGGCAGCCGCACATCGACCACCGCCACGTCGGGACGGTGCGTCAGCAGCGCGTCCAGCAGCTCAGGGCCGGTCTCGACGGCGGCCGCGATGGTGAAGCCGTGCGCTTCCAGCAGCCGGATCAGGCCTTCGCGAAGGAGGTAGAGGTCCTCGGCGAGGACAACTCGCACGGCAGCTCCAGGGTGATTGTGGTCGGACCGCCCGACGTGCTGTCGATGGCGAGGACACCGTCGAAGGTACCCAATCGCCGTTCAATCCCGCGAAGGCCGGTACCCCGGGTGGGGTCCGCCACGCCGATGCCGTCGTCCGTCACCGTGATCCGCAGTGTGCCGGCCCGGTACAGGATGTCCACCCAGACCTGCTCCGCGGCCGAGTGCTTGGCGGCGTTGGCCAGCAGCTCGCTGATGCTGAAGTACAGAGCCGCCTCGACCGGCGCCGGCGGGCGGTCCGGCAGGCTCACGCAGACCTCGGTCGGCAGCGCGCTGTCCAGCGCCAGCGCCCGGACGGCATCACCCAGTCCGCGCTCCGCGAGCACCGGCGGGTGGATGCCGCGGACCAGGTCGCGCAGTTCCTGGAGCGCTCGCGCGGAGGACTGCCGGGCCTCCGAGAGAAGCTCCCGGGCGGCGGCCGGGTCGGTGTCCATCAGGTGCTCGATCGTGCCCAGGGTCATTCCGATCGCGACCAGCCGGGCCTGCGCACCGTCGTGCAGGTCCCGCTCGATCCGCCGCAGCTCGGCCGCCTGGCTGCCCACCGCGTCCGCCCGGGTCTCGGTCAGCTCCGCCACCCGCTTGGCGAGCTGGGCGTGCGAGGACCACCCGTCCTGGTCCAGGACCCTGCGCGCCAGCTCCGCGTAGGCCCGCACCGCGTACGGCGCCACCAGCACACCGAGCACGATCAGCGCGATCCCCAGCACGGAGTTCACCAGGAGACCGACGAGCGTCGGGGGCAACGGCCCGAATCCGTTCATGAAGACCGGCTGCGCGACGGTGTAGCCGGCACCGATCAGGAGCAGAGCGGCCACCGGGCCCGCCAGGGCGGCCGCCGCGAGCGGGTTGACCACCAGCCAGCCGATCTCGGCGCGCGTCGCCCGGTCCCGGGCCGCCCAGTGCAACAGCTGCCCGACCTTCGCCACGGCGTGGGACCGGTGATACGAGTACCCGGTCCACCAGTAACCGCGCTCGTCCAGCTCCAGCGCCGGCCGGGGGCCGTACTCGACGGGCAGCCGGATGCCGTACCAGCGCTCCAGCTGAGCACGCGTCCGGTTCGCCGTGCGCCGGACGAACAGGCCGCCGGCCGCAAGCCCCGCGGTCGTCCCCACCAGCACACCGACCAGGACCGCCGCCGGAAGGTAGTACTGCAGGATCGACGCGACCGCCCCGCCCACCAGCAGCGCCGTCGCCAGCGGCACCGCGATGGCCGGCACCGTCACCACCGCCAGCAGTGCCAGCCGGGCCAGCGCCCGGCGACCTGACAGGAAGGCCGCCTCGGTCTGGGCGCGCATCGTCGTGCCGCTCATTCGGCTCGCTGTTGTCACGGGTGCTCCTGATGCCGGTACCGATCGTCCTGACTCAGTGTTCCCTGCACCGCCGGCCCGAGGCACTGGCCGTCCTACCCCAGTTCCGAGGTGGACTTAGCACCACCCCCGCTGCCGCCGTGCCCCGCGCGCGATGCCGTAAATACACAGCAATACACGGCCGTAAACGCAGAGAACCCCCACCCGGAATCGGGTGGGGGTTCTCTGGAATAATTGTTCGGCGGCGT
>NZ_JBIVRD010000042.1:0-63447 GCF_044755565.1 Kitasatospora sp. NPDC092286
CCGGAGGGCCTACCTCCATCACCAGTGCAGCATCACGTCGGAAGTTTCCGTCTCTACACCGGAACCTCCCTCAGTGTTCGTGGCGCACAGTCGTCGGCGTATCGCACCAGCCGGAAGTTCGGCAGCCCCTTGCGTCGCCGGGCCTGCCGGCGTGCTCCGGGGCTCATCTCGGTGTCCCAGATCCGCGAGAAGTGCCGGTCCAGGACGGAGAGATAGATGTTGGCCAGCAGAGGAGAGGCGACTCCTCCTTGCGGAGTGCCCGTGAGGGTCTCCGCGAGTCCACCGTGCAGCTCGACAACGCCGGCCCGCAGAAACGCGCTGACCAGCCGCAGGACCTTGCGGTCCTTGACGCGCTCGGCCACCAGGTCCATCAGGACGTGATGGTCGACGTTGTCGAAGCAAGCCTTGATGTCGCCCTCGATGACCCAGTCGTAGGTCGACGGCTTGCGGGTGAAGTGGTGGATCTCGGCGATGGCGTCCTGGGCCCGTCGACCAGGCCGATACCCGTACGAAGACGGGTAGAAATCGGCCTCGAAGATCGGCTCCAGGACCAGCTTGAGGGCCATCTGCGCGACCCGGTCGCGCAGGGTCGGGATCCCCAGATAACGGACCTTGCCGTTCTTCTTGGGAATCACCGCCTGCTTGACCGGCAACGCGGTGAACGACCCGTCCCTGAGCGAGGACCGCAGGTCCTCCAAGAACGGGACCACTCCCTGACGCTCCTCGACGTAGTAGCGGGTGACCGCGTCCACGCCTGCTGTCCTGGCACCCCGGTTGCCGGACACCCGCTCCCAGGCCACCAACAGCGTGGCCCGGTCGCAGATCAAGTTGAATACATCGTCGAACCGGCGGACCGGTTCATTCCTTGCCCATCGGTGCAGCTTGAGCTGATGATCGAGTACCCGCCGCTCGGCCGCGAAAATGCTCGGCCAAGGTGTCGACGGCGCGTCGTTGTTCAACAACGGTCCTCCCCGACAGCAGCCCTGCTGCCATCACGCTGTCGCCCTTCCCCATGTGACCGGCTTTCCCGGCCTCCGAGTACTACGGCGACTCCGCCACGATCTGGCGCCATCAGCGGGCGTCGCGCCTGCCCGCCGCCCGGCTGGAGGCCGGACGGGAAGGGCGATGCCAGATCGCTTCCCACGTTCACTGAGGATCTCTGTGACGGCTTCGGTGCCCAGCTATACCCCGGCAGCATCGCCACGGACCGCACATCGCAGTCTTGGTCCGGGCCTCCCAACGCCCATGGGATAGAGGCGAGAGGAGAGGAGAGGCCATCGGATAGAGCACTCCCCAGCACTGCAAAGCGGCCCATCCACCAGGTTCGGCAGGCCGCTGACGACTCACGGGACGTCAACCACTGGTTCAGTTTCCTTACACCCATTCCGTCTTCGCTTGCGGGCACGAACCGTCTGGTGGTGTCGGTCCGCCCCTACGTTGTCGAGGCTGCTTCCGGCCTCACCCCCAACCCGGGGGTCAGCCTGCCTCCAGCTTCAACCGGTCCCTGCGAGGACCAGCGGCGGGCCTCTCATCCCGCGAGATCCATCAGCGCCTCGTGGCGCACAACCGAGTTCGTCCAGCCGCGCGCGGGCGGCGTCGACCGCGGGCGTGGTCACCCCGAACATGCTGGCGCCGACCAGCCGGCGCCCCTGCGACTGTGGGTCGGCAAGGCCCCGCTCGTGGTGGGCGGCCATGCCCGCGACCGCCGCCACCGCGTTCCCGAGGATCAGGGAAGAGACCGAGTTGATGCCCGCGACGTCCACCACGCTGTACATCATGGTGATGTCACTGCTGCCCACGTAGGGCGCGACGTCCCCGCCCGCCATGGTGGAGACCAGCAGCTTGGGCACACCGACGGGCAGTGCCCGCATCGCCCGGGCCGCGATGAACGAGCCCCCGCTGCCGGCCACCGCCAGCACCGCGTGCAGCCGGCCCTCCCGGTGCAGGTCGCCGACGACCCGCTCGACGCCCTCGGCCATCGCCGCCACCGCCGCACCGCGGTCACCGCCGGCGCGCAGCGCCGCCAGGTCGTGCCCGGCCGCCCGGGCGACGGCCTCTGCGCCGATGTCACCGGCGGGCGTACCGGCCGGCGGCGGCAGCACACCGGCGTCGACGACCACCACCTCGCAGCCGGCCTCGCGCAACCGCCCGGCGAGCCACGCGTACTCCGCGCCCTTGGTGTCCAGTGTCCCGACCAGCACGACGGTCGCCATGTCCCTGCTCCTTTGAACGGACGATGCCCCGATCATCGGGCCGGGCCCGGAGGGCGGCAAAGACCACTTGGGGCCAAGTGGCCTGCGCCGTCGGACGGTGTCCGGCCCGGCCCCGCAGCGCCCGGCCCGGCCCGGCTCCGCCGCAGCTGCGGGGCATGATGGGTGGCATGGACCGGATTCCCCCCACCCGCCTGTCGCGCCTGCTCACCGGCTGGGCCGGCGGCGGTTCGGACGCGCTGCCGCGACTGCTGGCGGACGCCCTGCGCGAGCTGGCCGAGCGCGGCGACGTCGGGCCCGGCACCGTACTGCCCTCCCAGCGCGCCCTCGCCACCGCGCTGGGCGTCAGCCGCTCCACGGTCACCGCCGCGTACGGACTGCTGGAGGCCGAGGGGCGGCTGGAGAGCCGGCACGGCAGCGGCTCCCGGCTGCGCGCCTCCGGGGCGGTCGGCGAGCCCGCCAGCGAGGGGCGGCTCGCCAGCTTCGGCAGCCGGGACGGCACCCTCGACCTCTCCAGCGGCGCGCTGGACGGCCTGCCCGCCGTCGCGGACGCCCTGGACGCGCTGTCCGGCCGCGACCTCACCGCCGCGCTCGCCGACGACGGCTACCTCCCCTACGGGCTGCCGCAGTTGCGCGAACAGCTCGCCGAGTACCACCGCGCGGCCGGCCTGCCGACCTCACCGGAGCAGATCCTGGTCACCGCCGGATCCCAGCAGGCCCTCTGGCTGATCACCCAGGGGCTGGTCGAGCCCGGCGACACCGTGGTCGTCGAGGACCCGACCTACCGCGGCGCCCTCGAAGCGCTGCGCGCCCGGGGCGCCCGCCTGGTCCCGCTGCCCCCGCACGGCGCGCCCGGCCCGCAGGGCGACGGCCCCGCCGCCCTGGCCCGGCTGGCCGGCCACATCCGCCCGCGCCTGGTCTACCTGCAGCCGTCCGTCCACAACCCCACCGGCCTCGGCATGAGCGCGCGGACCCGCCGGGCCTGGGCCACCGTCCTCGCCGAACACGGCCTCTACACCGTCGAGGACAACGCCTACGCGGAGCTGTCCCTGCGCGACGACAGCGCACCGGTCCCGCTCGCCGCCCAGTTGCCGACCGCCGCCACCGCGACCATCGGCACCCTCTCGAAGCTGTTCTGGGGCGGCCTCCGGCTCGGCTGGATCCGCGCCTCCACCACCGTCATCCACCGCCTGGCCGAGATCCGGAAGTCCGTCGACCTCTCCTGCCCGGTGGTGGAGCAGTTGCTCGCCGTCCGGCTGCTCCAAGGGCTGCCCGAGGCCCGCGCCCGGCGCCGCGCCCAACTGCGCGAACGCCTCGCCGCGACCGAGCGGCTGCTCACCGCCGAGGCACCGCACTGGCGCTGGGAACACCCCGCCGGGGGCTCCGCCCTCTGGGTCGAACTCCCCGGAGCCGACGCCGAGGCCACCGCCCAACTCGCCCGCCGCGCAGGCGTCCTGATCGTCCCCGGCCCCGCCTTCTCGGCCGTCGACGGCTTCCGCCACCACCTCCGGCTCCCCTTCGCCGACCAGCACGGCAACCTGGCCGCCGCCCTCCCCGTCCTCCTCCGCAGCGCGGAGCGCTCCGGCTCCGCGCGCTGACCCGCCGACGCCGACCCGCCACGCCCTGGCCGCCCGGGCGGCCGGGCAGCCGGGCAGCCGGGCAGCCGGGCAGCCGGGCAGCCGGTCAGCGTCGGCGCGGATCGGCCCCCGTCCCGCTCACCGGGCCCGGGACCTCCGGTGCGGCGGCCCAGGCGAGGAGCAGCCGCAGAGCGTCGTCGGACGGGGTTCCCGGCTCGGCGGCGTAGGTGATCAGGGCCTGGTCCGGGTCGTCGGCCGGGCGCAGCGTGTCGTAGACCAGGTCCAGCTCGCCGACCAGCGGGTGCCGGAAGCGCTTGCGGCCCGAGGTCTTGTCCTGCACCGGATGCTCCGCCCACCAGCGGCGGAAGTCCGCGCTGCGCATGGACAGTTCGCCGATCAGCTCGGCCAGCCGGGGGTCGTCGGGGCGGCGGCCGGCCTCCAGGTGGAGGAAGGCGACGTTCTCGCGGGCGCAGGCCGTCCAGTCCGCGTACAGCTCCCGCGAGGCCGGGTCCAGGAAGGTGATCCGGGGGATGTTCCGCTCGGCCGGGGCGAGCGCGCCGTAGTCCCCGAACAGGGAGACGGCGGCCTGGTTCCACGCCAGGACGTCCATCCGGCGGCCCATCACCATGGCCGGCACGTCGGACAGCTCGGCCAGCAGCCGCGCCAGCATCGGCCGGACCCGCTGCGGGGCGGACGGCGTACGGCCCGCCCGGCGGGCGGGCCGGGGGCGGGCGAGCCGGTGCAGATGGCGGGCCTCGTCCGGTTCGAGGAGCAGCGCGCGGGCCAGCGCGTCGAGCACGGCGTCCGACGGGTTGCCCACCCGGCCCTGTTCCAGCCGGGTGTAGTAGTCGACGCTCACCCCGGCGAGCTGGGCGAGCTCCTCCCGGCGCAGTCCGGCCACCCGGCGGCGGCCGCCGAAGTCCGGCAGGGCGACGTCCTCGGGCCGGAGCCGGGCGCGGCGTGTCCGGAGGAACTCGCTCAGGCTGATCGCGGTACTCATACGACGATTGTCCCCGCCGGCCGCCGGTGCAGCCTGGCCCTGTCAGGACCAGGCTGCACCCCACGGCCCCGGCGGTCGGGCCGGTCGCCGGTCAGGCTGCCGGGACGGCCGTCACCAGGCCACCGTCCACCACGAAGTCCTGGGCGGTGATGTACGAGGAGCGCGGGGAGAGCAGGAACTCGGACGCGCTCAGCTGATGCCGTCAACAACGGGCTCCAGGGCGACCTCGAACGAGAAGGTCATCTCCAGGACCTCGTGAAACGCCGCCACCACGCTCCACCCCGCCTCCGACAGCGCGGCGGCGGCATCGACACAGGCCTGCTGTACGTCGGGAAGCCACCGCCAGTCCCCGTAGTACTCCAGCCCCAGGCCGTACTCGTCGCAGACGAGCGGCACAGGAACGCCGTCGACGACCTCGACGGACAACCACTCCCCCGCCAGCCAGTTGGTGATCCACTCACGGATCTTCCCGGCTTCGGCATCGCCCCGCGCGGCAGACGACGGGGCATCCACCAGAAAGGCGGCGAGGCTGGTGCGGCCATCGGCACCGGACGGGGTGTACCCGGAGAGCCCCGGCAGGGACAGCCATGGCAGTTCCCGCGCGACGAGGGTCCTGGCCGCCGCCAGTTGCTCAGGGGCCATCCTCAGGACCGCTTCCGACAGCAGACTCCGCGCCACCGGCCGCAGTGGGCCGGTCAGGTGCGCCCACAGGGCGACAGTACGGAAGGCGAAGATCGTGTGGACGCCCCGCCCGACGAGTGCGATCCTGGCGGCGTTCTCCAGGTAGAGCCGAGCCTGCTCGCTGCGGGCCGCGGCCTTCGCCAGGCTGCGCGACACGTTCCTGAAGGAGGACGTGAAGCCGGCTGGGCCGCCGATGAGTTCGGCTGCGTGTTGCGCCAGCAGATTGTGGTGACGGGGGTGCTGGCGGGCAAGGTCCTCGTCGAGGAGGTCCAGTGCGAGGCAGGCTCCCGGACGCAGGGCCATGGTCACCTGGTCGCGCGCGTCCAGCTCACGCAGGGCGGTGATGAGGTCGGCACGCAGGTGCTGCCGGTGGGTGAAGAGACCCGCTACGGCCAACAGCCAAGCGTCGCGCCAGGTTTGGTCCGTGGCGAGATCGCCGAGACGTGGGACGATCTCCGCGTCCGGACCGAAGAGGAGCGCGCGGGCAGCACAGTACTCCTGAAGGCTCGTGACCTCGAAGCCGACGACACCGGGCTGGGGGGCGACCAGCAGGACGAGCCGATCGGTGGCCGCCTCGATCAGCTCCGTCGCCAGCGACCGCGACCGGTCGGGATCGCAGGTCTCCTCCAGGAGTCGCCGCCGAACACGGACTTGCAGCTCCGCCTCCGGCAGCGTCAGCGACTCCCCGGGCTCCGTGACCGCCACCCTTGACTGCAGGACCAGACCGACGTGTTGGTGCAGCCAATCCACATGAAGTCTGTTCTCGGCGAGCAATCGACCGGTCGGCCCGGGTTTCCCGGCCTCCCGGTCGTAGATGGTCTGGTAGTAGGCGTCGAAGAGCTCGTAGCGGTTCTGGGGCATCCTGGCGCGTTTCTCGACCAGCAAGGACATGATCGTCACCTGGAGCGGCGACCGCATGAGCCGCACGGTGTCCTGATCGCTCGCGGCTGACTCGATGCGCTTCACCACAGTGTCGTACATGTCGGGATCATCGTGGTGACGCACCCGGGCGAGTCCGCCCGCGTAGTGCAGCGACTCCTCTCTCGTGAGTTCCCGTAGTTCAAGGGTCTCGAAGTCGCCCTGGTGGAACTCACCGTTGTACCCCTGCGGCCGCGTGGTTCCCACCACCAGGAGGTCCGCGTCCAAGGAGCAGGCCATGACGAGGAATTCGAGGACGCGGTCCATAACGGTCTCGCGCGTCCGCCGCGGCGCCACCTCGTCGAGACCGTCGAGAACCAGGATCCAGGGCACGGCGCGCAGCGAACGAACGAGTACCGCCTCCGTAACATCCGGTGAGTGCTGCTTCAACTGCCGTACCAGGAACTCCAGCAGACCGAGACGCGCATCGCGCAGCAGGGCCTCCGCGTAGTCGCGCAGAGCGATCCGCAACGGCCAGCGGCGGGTACGCGGCACGGGGAGGCCGATCCGTGCGAGGTCCTGGCGCAGGGACTGCAGCACTTCGCAGGCCGGCGCCGGCAGCAGGTCGTCGTCCCCGTCCAGGAGCGCGACCCGATAGGCCTGGCAGATCAACTGGCCCAGCGTGCTCTTGCCCTGGCCGGGGCCGCCGACCAGCAGGACATGCCGCGCCTCCCCGGTGGTCCGCACGGAGGGCCGCAGGGGCGCGTCGCCCCGCCCGATCACATGCCCGGCGGCCAGGACGGTCCGGTCGCCGTCGACGATGCCCACCCGGTCTGCCCGCAGATCGACCGCCACCGGGCCCAGGCCGATCTTGCCCCGGTCGGGCCCGGCTCCGGCCTGCCCCAGCTGCACCCATCGGTCGGCCACCAGTCCCGCAGCCACCTGAGCCCGCATCAGCTCAGTCAAATCTGATTCCCTGTCGACTTTCTGTCGATCCATCAGATGATGGGCGAGGACATCACCCGGGACGACGAATCCGCCCAAGCTCTGGCGGATTCCGGGATACATGTCGAGGAAACGGCAGATCTCGTCGTGGTGCCAGACCGCCCAGCCGGTCAGCCGGATGCCCCTCCGCGCGGCCTCCGTTCCGACGAAGCGGTCGATGCGGTCGATGCCGCCGCTGCCGGGCACCCCCGAGAGGAGGACGTTCGTGGCGAACAGGAGGTACTCCGGGAGCGCGCCCCGTGCGGACCCGGGCGCCGTCCAGTCGCGGAGCTCCTTGCGGATCTCGCCCTCCAGCCACGCCGCGTCCGAGGGCCTGCCGCCCGAACGCCCGCGGTACTTGGCCTGCACGACCCCGTAACCGTCCCAGGCGCCGCCGTGGGACGTGTACGCCACCGGGCCATGGAACGCGGCGTCCCGGCCGCCGTCCTTCCCGTCGCCGAACACCCTGACCCCGGGCCCGAGCACCTGCTTCGCGAGCGCCTGGACGAGGTGCTCGAACTCCCGGTGGCCCAGGCGGCCGAGATCGTGGTCCATCGCGCCATCGTTCCGGATCACCCGGCCGGATTCCACCGGTTCAAGGGAAGTCGGTTGCGGTGTGGGTGGATCGGTCCACGGTGGCCGGCCGCGGACGCCGGGTGGGAGTGCCGGCCGCCGCCCCGGCGCGGCGGCCCGGGCTCACCGACGGGCTCCCGAACGAATCGTGCCGGGCGGAAATGGACGGGCCGCCCGTGTGGTTGGGCCTGAGGCGAGACCGGATCACACCCATCTCCCGGAGGACGTCCCATGAAGATCGGCATCATCGGCGCGGGCAACATCGGTGGCAACCTCACCCGGCGGCTGAGCGCCCTCGGGCACGAGGTCTCGGTGGCCAACTCGCGCGGGCCGCAGACCCTGGCCGCGCTCGTCGAGGAGACCGGCGCGACGGCGGTCACCGCGGCCGAGGCGGCGCGCGGCGCCCAGGTCGTGGTGGTCACCGTGCCCCTGAAGAACGTGCCCGACCTGCCGTCCGGGCTGTTCGACGAGGCCGCGGAGCACGTCGCCGTGATCGACACCGGCAACTACTACCCGCAGCAGCGCGACGGCCGGATCGCCGCCATCGAGGAGGGCCTGACCGAGAGCCGCTGGACGGAGCGGCAGATCGGCCACGCCGTCGTCAAGGCCTTCAACGGCACCTACGCCCAGGACATCCTCGACCGGCCCCGCCCCCAGGGCGACCCGGAACGCATCGCGCTGCCGGTGGCCGGCGACGACGAGGCCGCCAAGCGGGTGGTCCGCGCGCTGATCGACGAGCTCGGCTTCGACACCGTGGACGCGGGCGGCATCGACGAGTCCTGGCGCCAGCAGCCCGACACGCCCGTCTACGGCCTGCGTGCCGACGTCGGGGGCGTCACCAAGGCCCTGGCCGAGGCGTCCCCGGAGCGGCCGGCGGCGTTCCGGGGGTAGCCCGGCGGGAGCGACGGATCCGGCCGGGCCCGCGCGCCGGTCAGCGGCCGACCTCACGGGCCCGGAAGTCCTCCACCGTCTCCCGGCGGATGAGCAGCCTGGCCCGGCCGTCACGGACGGCGGCCACGGCCGGGCGGCCGACCAGGTTGTAGCCGGAGGCCATGGAGAGCTGGTAGGCGCCGGCGGCCGGGACGGCCAGCAGGTCGCCGGCCCGCAGGTCGGCGGGGAGCCCGGCGTCGCGGACCAGTACGTCACCGGCCTCGCAGTGCCGGCCGACCACGTCCATCCGGGTCGGCTCGGCGGCGGAGCGGCACCCGACCAGCCGGACGGTGTACGGCGCGCCGTACAGGGCGGGCCGCGGATTGTCGCTCATCCCGCCGTCGACGGCGGCGAAGTACCGGCCGTCGGCTGTGTGCTTCACCGAGAGCACCCGGTAGACGGCGACCGCCGCCGGGCCGGCGACGGCCCGGCCCGGCTCGACCACCAGGCGCGGCACGGCGAGACCGGCCCGGGCGCAGCGGGCGGAGAGCCGGTCGGTCACCCGGGCCGCGAAGTCCGCCAGGTCGAGTTCGCGGTCCTCCGGCAGGTAACGGATGCCGTGGCCGCCGCCGAGGTCCAGCTCGGGCAGCTCGACACCGTGCCGCTCACGGACCTCGGCCAGCAGCCGCACCAGGGCGTCCACGGCGGTGAGGTACGGCTCGACCTCGGTGATCTGGGAGCCCAGGTGACAGTGGAGGCCGGCGAGTTCGAGCCCGGGCTGGGCCAGCACGCGGGCGATCGCGTCGGCCGCGTCGCCGCCGTCGACCGGGAAGCCGAACTTCTGGCCGCCGACGCCCGTACGGACCGCCGCGTGGTGCCCGGCCGCGATGCCCGGCACGACCCGGACCAGCACCCGCTGGGGCGTGTCCCCGGCGACCAGGGCCGCCAGCCGCGCGATCTCCGCCGGGCCGTCGATGACGATCCGGCCGACCCGCATCCGGCGGGCCAGCCGCAGCTCCTCCGGGGACTTGGCGTTGCCGTGCAGCACGATCCGCTGCGCCGGGAACCCGGCCGCGGTGGCCAGCCACAGTTCACCCGACGAGCAGACGTCCAGGCCGAGGCCCTCCTCGGCCACCCAGTCGGCCATCGCGCTGCAGAGGAACGCCTTGGCGGCGTAGAGCACGTCGGCGTGCGGCAGGGCCCGCCGGTAGGCCCGGGCGCGGGCCCGTACCTCGCCCTCGTCCAGCACGTACAGCGGGGTGCCGAAGCGTTCGGCGGCCTCCGCGAGGCCGACGCCGCCGACCAGCACTTCCCCGTCGGAGCCGTCCCGTGCCGAGGCCGGCCAGGGGCCGCCGAGCAGACCGGTGGAGCCGCCGGGGAGGCCGGGGCCGTCCGGTCGGGAGGCGACGGGTACGGGAGCGGGTACGGGCACCAGGGCGGAGGCGGCGGTCGGGGTCGAAGCCGGGGTCGAAACAGTGGCCGGAACGGCGGTCGGGCGGGCGGAAAGCTGCGGCATGGCGGGTGCTCCTGCTGGGAACGGAAGGGGCGGTCGCGGAACCGGACGGCACCGGCCGCCCCACACGGCGGGGACGGGAAGGACGCGGTCAGTCCTCGTACCGCATCGCGATCCGGCAGTGTGCCGCCCTGGTCCGGCGCCGGTCGGCCTCGGACCAGGCCGGGGCCGGGCTCGGCTCGGCCGGCTCGTCCGGCTCCTCCGACCGCCCGGCGAAGGCGGCCACCGGCATCCGGCGGCGCGGCGGGACGGTCTCCCGCACGGTCCGGAGCTGCGGCTTCTCGACGGCGACGACGACCTGGGTGTCACTCATGGCGAACGGTTCCTTCCACGGGGGCGCGGACCCGGTCCCGGACCCGCGGTTCCAGTGGAGACCCTGCGCACACCAACCGCACCCGGCCTTGACGCGTGACCTACGCGCCGGCGGCCGTCCTTGACGGATTCCTGACACGGCGGCGGCTTTCCCGGCCCGGACCGGCCCGAGCGGGTGGTGCGCGATGCTCTCCGGTGTCAGCGCCCCGTCAGGGCCCGGTCCGTGGGGATCAAGAACGTGTCAGGGCCTGGCGCGGCCCCCGGCCGGGCGGGCATACGGTCGTCGTGCGATCCACGGTGGCGGGCGGAGCCCGCCCGCCGCGGCCCGCCCGCAGTATCTCGCCCAGACCGCCCCTTCCGACCGGAGGCCGCCATGTACCGCCAGCTCCCCGACGATCCCGAACCCTCCCGACCCGGCCCGGCCGGACGGCTCCTGGTCCCCGTCCGGCCGGGTCGGCTCGGCCACACCGCCCGGCTCTTCCGCACGCCGCTCGGTGATCGCACCGCCGTCGCCTTCACCACCGAGCAACGGCTCACCGCCGTCCTCGGTCCCGACCAGCCCTGGATCGCGCTCGCCGAGCCCGCCCTGCGCGCCCTCGCCGAACCGCTGGGCGTCACCATCCTGACCGTCGACCCCCAACTGGCCGCCGCCGCCCCGAAACCGGTGCCGCTGCCGTACGCCGCGCCCGTCGCCGACGAGCGCCCCACGCCCTCCACGCCCGCACCGGCCGCCACGCGCCGCGCCGCCCACCCGGTCTGAGTCCACCCGGCGCGGTCCCCGGGGAGCCGCCCGGCCCGGAGCCCGCCCACCGGGGTGCCCTCAAGGACGGCGCCGGTCCTGCCGCCCCTCGGCATCAAGGCCATCGACCTGCCGGCCCGGTTCGCACCCGGGCCGGACACGCCGGGCCCGCGTCCACGCCGAACCCCTGTCAACGGCCCGTCAAGAACCCGGTGCCCGGCGTCATGGTGCCGTCAGCGGCGGCGCCCGCGCGCCCGGCCCCGGGTTCACTGGAGTCACCGGAAGCACCGGACATACCGGACCATCGAGACGGAGGCGAGCGGCCATGGCCGACCCCACCCGAGTGATCGTCGGACTGAACGGGTCGCTGAGCAGCCTCGCAGCCCTGTACCGCGCGGTCGGCGAGGCGGCCAGGCGCGGGGCCGCCCTCGTCCCGGTCGCCGCCTGGACGCCGGCCGACGGCGGCGGTCTGCGGCCGCTCTCCGAGCTGGAACACCCGGCCCGCAGGCGCCTGGACACCGCCTTCGAGCAGACCTTCGGCGGCTACCCGGCCGACCTGGTGATCCGCCCGCTGGTGGTCCGGGGCGACGCGGGCCCGGCCCTGGTGGCGGCCGTCACCGGCCCGGACGACCTGCTCGTGGTCGGCACCGGCGGCCACGGCCGGCTCGACCGTCTGCTGCACGGCTCGGTCACCCGCCACTGCCGCGGCCACGCGGCCTGCCGGGTCGTCGCGGTCCCACCGTCGGAGCTGCTGGAGCGGCTGGAGTTCACCGCCCGCAGCGGCGCCCCGCTCCCCCTCGCCGCCGGCCACCGGCCGGCCAGGACCGCCGCGCCCGCCGCCGCCACCGGCTGAGTGCCGGGCCCGCCGGCCCGGGGCGGGCCGGGCTCACCGGCCGGCGCCGACCGGTTCGGGCCGCCCGTCGCCCAGCATGACCACGGCGTCGGCGTGCCGCCGGACGAGGGGCAGGTCGTGGCTGATCAGCGCGAGGGTGAGGCCGCGGTCGGCACGCAGGCGGCCGAGGAGGGCCATGATGCCCTCCGCGGTGGCCTCGTCGAGGGCGGAGGTGACCTCGTCGCAGAGCAGGACGTCGGGCTCGGCGGCGAGGGCGCGGGCGATCGCGACGCGCTGGCGCTGGCCGCCGGAGAGCTCGTGCGGGTGACGGGCGGCCAGCTCGGCGGGGAGGTCGACGGCGGCGAGGAGTTCGGCGACCCGGTCCGCACACTGCTCGTGCGGGGTGGCGTGGTGCAGACGCAGCGGGCGGGTGAGGGTGGCGCCGACGGTGCGGGCCGGGTTGAGGGCGCCGAGCGGGTTCTGCGGCACCAGCTGGATCCGGCGGCGCTGGTCGCGGGTGCGGGTGTGGTGGGAGCCGGACAGCGGGGCGCGGTCGAGGGTGAGGGTGCCCGCGGTGGGCGGGTGCAGGCCGGCGAGGACGCGGACCAGGGTGGTCTTCCCGGCGCCGGAGGGCCCGGTGATGCCGGTGCAGGTACCCGGCGCGAGGTGAAGGTCGAGGCCGGCCAGGATCCGGCGGCGCCCGCGGCCGTCGCCGACATGGGCGTCGATCCGGTGGGCGCCGAGACCACGGTCCGGGCCTGCACCGTTCGAACCCGCGCCGACCGGAACCGCGCCGACCGGAACCGCGGCCCCAGGGCCAGGCTTGACGGTCCCGCCGACGACCGACAGCACGGGGGCCCGGCCCGCCGGACGGAGGACGAGGACCTCGTCGGCGCAGCGGGCCACGAAGGCGGCGTCGTGGCTGGAGAGGGCGACCGCGATGCCGTGGCGGCGGGCGAGTTCGCGCAGCAGGTCGGCGATCTCGTCGCGCAGGGCCGGGTCGAGGCCCGCGGTGGGCTCGTCCAGGAGCAGGAGTTCGGGTCGGCGGGCGAGCGCGCGGGCGAGGGCGACGCGGCGCTGCTGTCCGCCGGAGAGGGCGGTGGGGCGGCGGCGTTCGAGCTGCTGGTTGGTGGGCAGCCGGACCTGGGTGAGCAGTTCGCGCAGCGCCTCGGCGCTGCGGTCGACGGCGGTCTCGGTGATCAGACGGGCCACGCGCATCCGGGGGTTGAGCCCGGAGCCCGGGTCCTGCCCGAGGTAGGCGAGGCGGTGGCGGCGCAGCCGGCGCAACTCCTCGGCCGGGAGGGCGAGGATGTCGTGGCCGAGGACGGTGAGCGTGCCGCCGGGCGGGGCGGCGCCGGGTGGCAGAGCGCCGGCCAGGGCCCGGAGCAGGGTGGTCTTGCCGGCGCCGGAGGGCCCGGTGACGGCGTGGACGCGGCCGGGGCCGAGGGTGAGGCTGGTGGGGGCGAGCAGCGGGGTGCCGTCGTCGAGGGCGATGGACAGTGCGGCGACCCGGGCGGTGACCCGGTCCGTGGGGTCGGTCGCGGTCACAGGGCGGTCTCCGGGGTGGTCCGGGCGGGGGCGAGGGCGTCGGCCGCGAGGTTGACGCTGACGGCGAGCAGGCCGATGGCGAGGCAGGGGGCGCCGACGGCCCAGGGGTTGAGCATGATGCCGGGGGCGTTCTCACGGATCATCAGCGCCCAGTCGGCTTCGGGTGGCTGGGGGCCGAGCTGGAGGAAGGCGGCGACCGAGACCACGTAGACGCCCTCGACGAAGCGCAGGCCGAACAGGGCGAGGACGGTCGCGCGCAGGTTGGGCAGCACCTCGCGGACCATCAGGTACCAGAGGCGTTCGCCCCCGACGGCGGCCGCCTCGACATAGCCGCTGGCGGCGACGGGCGCGGCCGCGGCGGCCACCACCCGCACCGCGTAGGGGATGCCGAGGACGGTGGCCGCGGCGGCGACGGGAAGGCGCCCGCCGGCCGGCCAGGCGAGGCCGATGAGCATGATGCCGAGGACGGCGGGCAGCAGGATGGCGAGGTCGGCGGCGCGCTCCACCCACCGGCCGAGCCGGGGGCGCAGGACGGCCAGGATGCCGATCACCGTGGCGGCGCCGGTGACCAGGACGGCGACGGCGAGCGCGGTGGCGATCAGCGGCGCGCCGCCGTGCAGCAGCCGGCTGAGGACGTCCCGGCCGAGCTGGTCGCCGCCGAGCGCGGCGGCGCCGTCGGGGGCGGCATAGGGGGCGGTCACCGGCTCGTCGACGCGGTGCGGGGCCCACAGCGGGCCGGTGAGCGCCAGGGCGGTCAGCAGCAGGGCGGGCAGCGCCCTGACCAGGGCGTGCGAGCGCCGGCCGCGGCGCTTCGGGGCCGGCGGGGCCCCGGGGGCCCGCACGGTCTTCGGGGCCCGACGGATCCGACGGGGCCGGAGGGGTGACGAGGTCTCGACGGTCATGGGCGCTCTCGCAGGACGCGCTCGCGGACGAGGTCGGCGAGCAGCAGCAGGATGCTGATGGCGGCTCCGGTCGCCGCGACGACTCCGGCGACGAGGGGGGTGTCACGGTCGGCGATGGCACCGGACAGGACGGCGCCGATGCCGGGGTAGTTGAAGAGCGTCTCGACGACGACCGCGCCGCCGAGCAGCATCCCGGCGGAGGTCGCGGTGCTCACCGCGATGGCGGGCAGGGCGCCGGGCAGCATGTGGTGGGTGAGGATCCGGTGGCGCGGCAGGCCGTCGAGGACGGCCGCCCGGACGTGGGGCAGGGCGGCCTGGTCGGCGAGGGCGCCCCGGACGATCCTGGTGTTCCAGCCGATCTGCGGGACGGCCAGGGCCAGCGCGGGCAGCAGCAGCATGTCCCAGGAGGCGGGCGTGCCGTCGGCGCCGGTGAGGGTGACGGCGGGCAGCCAGCCCGTCCAGAGCGAGAAGACCAGCAGCAGGGCGACGGAGAGGACGAACTCGGGCAGCGCGAAGGCGGCCGTCGAGAGGACGGCGATGGTCCGGTCGGTCCGGCCGCCGGGGCGCAGGGCGGCCCAGCTGCCGAGGGCGAGGGCGCCGAGGATGCTGGCGGTCAGGGCGAGGGTGCCGAGCAGCAGGGTGTTGGGGAACGGGCCGGCCAGGACGGAGGTGACGGGCTGTCCGTGGGCGGTGGTGCCGAGGTCGCCGGCGGGCAGGCCGGTCATCCAGTCCCAGAACCGTTCGACGACCGGCCGGTCGAGGCCCAGGGCGGCGCGGCGGGCGGCCATGTCGGCGGCGGTCTCACCGCGTTCGGAGGTGGCGTTGGCCGCGTCCCCCGGCAGGAGTTCGATCGCGGCGAAGACCGCGGCCAGCAGCACCGTGAGCATGGCGAGCCGCCGGGCGGCGAGCCAGGCGGCCCGGCCCAGCCCGGGCAGCGGCCCGGCGGCCCGGGGCGGTGCCGGGGGCGCGGCGGCGCCCCCGGCGGTCGGGGCCGGGGTCAACGGGCCAGCCAGGTCTTCTCGAGCTGGACGCGTCCGTAGCCGGGGAGCCTGGGCAGGTCGCGCACGGCGGAGCCGGCCAGGTCGATGCCGTCCGCCATGCCCCAGAGCAGGTAGCCGGACCTGGCGTACTCGATCTCCTGGAGCTGGTGCAGCAGCGTGGTCCGGGCGGCCTCGTCGGCGGTGGCCATGGCGGTGCGGTAGGCCTCGTCGAAGGAGGGCTCCTGCCAGCCGGCCTCGTTCTGGCCGGCGTCGGAGAGCATCGTCTTCGAGGCGAAGAAGACGACCGAGTCGTTGGTGCCCCAGTAGCTCGTGTAGAGGGGGGCCTTGAGCCAGGTGGCGTCCCAGAAGACCTTGGAGTCCTGCTTGACCACGTTGATCCTCACCCCGGCCTCGCGGACCTGGGTGGCGAAGAGCGTCGCGGACTCGGCGAGGCCGGCGATGTCCTCGGTGGTGATGAGGTCGTACGTCCTGGTGGTGTCGAAGCCGGCCTCGGCGAGCAGCTGCCTGGCCCGGTCGAGGTCCCGCTTGCGCTGGGGGATGTCCTTGGCGTAGGCCGGGTCGCCGGTGCCCAGGATGTCGTTGCCGACGGTGCCGTAGCCGGAGAGCACCTGCTTGACCATGGCGTCGCGGTCCACCGAGAGCCGCAGGGCCTCGCGGACCTTCGCGTCGGCGAACGGCCCGTCGGCGGCGCGCATCACGATGGGCATCGCCATGTCGTTGGGCCGGCGCAGGATCTGGATGTCCTTGCGGGTCTCGGCGGTGCGGGCCGCGACGGCGCCGACGTTGGACGCGACGTCGATCTGGCCGGCGAGCAGGGCGTTGGCCATCGCCTGCGGGCTCTCGAAGATCCGTACCTCGACGGCGTCGAGCAGGACCTTGCCGCCGTACCAGTTGTCGTTGCGCACCAGGCGGGCGTTGCCGTCTCGGTACCAGTCGAGGGTGAACGGTCCGGTGCCGGGGGCGCCGGCGAGCGCGTCGTCCTTGGTGTCCTTCTTCAGGACGAAGGTGGTCAGCCGGGTGAGCAGCGGCAGGTCGGCGTTGGCGTAGTCGGAGACCAGGACGACGGTCCGGGCGTCCTCGGCCCGGATGCCCTCGGGCTGGATGCCGGGCAGGCGGCTCTTGCCGGAGGGGGTGGCGCGCAGGCGCTTGAGCGACCAGACGACGTCCTCGGCGGTGACCGGGGTGCCGTCGTGGAACGTGGCGCCGTCGGCGAGGGTGAAGCGCCAGGTCCTGAGGTCCTCGGACGGCTTCCAGGAGGCGGCCAGCCGGGCGGCGGTGTTGGTCTTGTCGCCGGGGACGGTCAGGGTGTCATAGAGCAGACTGATGATCAGGTAGTCGCTCTCGTTGGCCTGGGTGCCGTGCGGGTCGCGGGTGATCGCGGAGGCACGGCCGAGCGCACCGACCTTCAGGGTGCCGCCGGTGCGGGGCTGCTCGTTCGCGGAGCCGGACGCCACACCCGCCGCGGACCCGGACCCGCCCTTGCTGCCGGCGCAGGCGGCGAGCGCCCCGGCCGCGCCGATACCGGCGGTGGCCCACAGCAGCTCTCGTCTGGTGACGCTCACGTCGTTGTTCCTCGTTTCCGGGTCAAGCAGGATTTTCTTAGGGTTGCCTATCCTAAAAACTGCCCATCGCGCAACCCGGCATCGAACAATTGACGCAAGGGCAACCCCCGCGCCGACGGCAGGTCAACTCACCCCACCGCGCGAAGCCGCAGCACCCAAGGGGCCCTTCGTGCACCCCCTCGCCCGATCAGGCCCTGCGGAACTGCGCCAGAGTTTCAAGTAAGGATTGCCTTACCTAAGATCGGTTGCTACGTTTCGGTCGTCGCCCGGCCGCCGTCGCCGCGCCGGGCCGAGTCCCCGGCTCCCGCCGCCCCCGGGCCGCACCGAGCCGTACCCGAGCCACGCTCCCCGCCCTGCCCGAGCCATGCCCCGCGCCGTACCCGAGCCGGCCCCGCCCCGCCGCCTGCCCGCGCCATGGAAGGTGCCCCCGTGTCCACCACCCCCGCCCCGGTACGCCCACTCGACGCCGCCCACGTCGACGAACTCACCGCCGCCGCGGCCGAACTGCTGACCCGCCACGGCTCCGCCACCAGCCCCGGCCTGCTCGCCGCACTCCCCACGGCCGGCGCCCGGCTCGGCGCCGGACTCCGCCACGCGCTGCGCCCGGTGGACACCGACGACGGCCTCTTCGTCCTGCGCGGTCTACGGGTCGACGACGACCGGCTGGGCCCGACGCCCGGTCACTGGTCCACCGTCGGCGGCGCCGGCGCGGTCTGGGACGTCGTCCTGCTGCTCGTCTCCACGCTGATGGGCACCCCGATCGCCTGGGACGGCCAGCAGGACGGCCGGTTCGTGCACGACATCCTCCCCTCGCCCGGGCACGAGAACGAGCAGACCGGCGCCTCCAGCAGCGTCCTGCTCACCCCGCACACCGAGGACGCCTTCCACCCCGGCCGCGCCCACCTGCTGCTGCTGTGCTGCCTGCGCAACCACGACCGCGTCGCCACCACCGCGGCCAGCGTCCGCCGGACCGCACTCGCCGAGGCGGACCTCGACCGGCTGAAGCGGCCCGTGGCGCCGATCCTGCCCGACGACGCCTACAGCGGGGCCCAGCGGTTCGCCGGCCGCCCCGCGCCGGTGCCCACCCTCTTCGACTCCCCCGAGGGCCTGACCCTGCGCTTCGACCCCGCCTACACCCCGCTCGACACCGCCGACCGGCCCTGGCGGGCCGCGTACGGGCGGCTGGCGGAGGAACTGGCCCGGGTCTCGGTCGCGGTGCGCCTCGAACCCGGTGACGTGCTGGTCGTCGACAACGACATCGTCGTCCACGGCAGGGTCCCCTTCCGGGCCCGCTACGACGGCACCGACCGGTGGCTCAAGCGCGCCTCGGTCCGGGTCGAGGGCCGCCCCACCCGGCCGCTCGCCGAGCACGACGAACACGGCTACGGCCAGGCCGCCGTCACCGCCTGGGCCGTCTGAACCCTCCGCCCCGCCTCCGCCATCGAAGGGACCCCCCGTGGACCACCGGGACGACACCACCCTGCGCGTACTGAGCACCAGCGACCTCGCCGGCATCGACATCGGCCTCTCCGACGTCCTCGACACCGTCGAGCAGGCCTACCGCACCCTCGCCGCCGGCCGCTCCGACAACCCGCGCAAACTCACCGTCAAACCCGCCGACGGCCACTCCGTCTCCTACGCCATGCTCGGCCGCGACGGCGTGCGCGAGGTCGTGGCGGTCAAGACCTCGTACAAGCACGGCCTGCACGAGAGCCGCGACCGGCAGCACTACTACACGACGCTCACCCTCTACGACGACGTCACCGGCCTGCCGGTGGCGATGATGGACTGCGGCCGGATCGGCTCGCTGCGCACCCCGGCCGTCTCCGCCCTGCTGGCCCGCGAGTGCGCCTCCCCCGACGCCCGCACCGCGCTGGTCATCGGCACCGGCACCCAGGGGCGCCTCGCCCTGCCCTTCCTGCTCACCGCCCTGCCGAAGCTGGAGCGCCTGCTCCTCGCCGGCACCCACCCGGACGGCATCGCCGCCGTCCGCGCCCGGCTCACCCGGTACTTCCCGGGCCGGGAACCGGAGTTGGTCACCGACCTGCGCCGGGCCGCGGGCGAGGCCGACCTGATCGTGGCCACCGCCGGCGGTCACACCGCCGCGGCCGTCGAGGCCGACTGGCTCAGGCCCGGCGCGCTCGGCATCCTGGTCGGCCACGGACTGGCCCCCTCCACCCTCCACCGGGCCGACCGGGTGATCGCCACCAGCGAGGCCCAGATGCGGGTCACCGGCACCGACCTGGCGGACGCCGACGGCGCGCTGCCCGCCGTCGACGCCGAACTGCCGGCCGTCCTCTCCGGAGCCGCCCCCGGCCGGACCGCGCCCGGGCAGCGGATCTTCGCCTACAACAGCGGACTGGTCGTCACCGACATCGCCCTCGGCCACCGCTTCGCCCAGCTCGCCGCCGCACAGGGCCTCGGCACCGAGGTCGCCCTGTGGCGCTGACCCTCCCGCCCCACCCCGACCCGCTCGCCGGCCGCATCCACCGCGACGGCCTGCTGCACGACCTCTCGTACGCCTTCGGCGGACCGTTCCACTACCTGCTGCCCGAGCGCTTCGACGCCAACCTCGCCGCCTTCCGCGCCGCCCTCGCCGAGGCCGGGGTGGAGGGGCGGGTGTACTACGCGAAGAAGGCCAACAAGGCCGCCGTGTTCGCCGAGCGCTGCGCCGGCACCGGCGCGGGGGTGGACGTGGCCAGCCACGGCGAACTGCGCGAAGCCCTCGGCCACGGCGTCCGCGGCGAGGACCTCGTGGTCACCGGGCCGGCCAAGGCCGACCGGCTGCTGCGCACGGCCGCCCTGCAGGGCTCGCTGATCGCCGTCGACTCGCCCGACGAACTGGAGCGCGTCCTGGAGCTCGACGCGCCCCGGCCGGTCCGCGTCCTGCTGCGCCGCCACCCGCCGGCCCAGCCCCGCAGCCGCTTCGGCCTGGACGGCGAACAGCTGGACGCGGCCCTGCTGCGCTGCGCGGCGGCCGGGGACCGGCTCAGGATGGAGGGCTTCAGCTTCCACCTCTCCGGGTACGAGGTGCGGCCGCGTGCCGACCTCGCGGGCGAGCTGGTCGACCTCTGCCGCCGGGCCCGCGCCCTCGGTCTGCGGGCCGACCGGATCAGCATCGGCGGCGGCTTCGCCGTGGACTACACCGCCGCCGGGCACTGGGCCGCCTTCCTCGCCGAACAGGGCCCCGGCCACTACCACGCCGACAGGTCCTTCACGCCCGGTGACTTCTACCCGTACCACTCCCCCGTCGCCGGCGCCGACGCGCTGCGCGCCGTCCTCGCCGCCCGCCCGGGCGGGGCCGGCGCCACCCTGGCCGAGCGGCTGCGCGAGGCCGGGGTGGCGCTCCTGCTGGAGCCCGGCCGCGCCCTGCTGGACCGGGCCGGCTCCTCGGTGTTCCGCGTCCAGGGCGTCAAGGACCGTGCCGGGTACGGCATCGTCACCGTGGACGGCACCAGCCTGAGCCTGTCCGAGCAGTGGTTCAACAGCGAGTACCTGCCCGACCCGGCGCTGCTGCCGGCCGAACCGGCCGACGGCGAAAGCCCGGCCGGACCGACCGGGCCGCCCACCGCCGACGACGGGCCCTACCGGGCCTGCGTCGGCGGCGCCAGCTGCCTGGACTCCGATCTGCTCAGCTGGCGCAAGATCGCCTTCCCCCGCCGGCCCCGGATCGGCGACCTGCTCGTCTACCCCAACACCGCCGGCTACCAGATGGACTCCAACGAGTCCCCGTTCCACGACCTGCCGCTCCCGCCCAAGGTCGTCCTGCACGGCCGGGGCGGCCGGCTGCGCTGGCGGCTCGACCAGCGCCCGGCCGTCTGACCCGGCCGACCCGCCCCCACCGCTCTGCCCCGAGGAGCCCCTGCCATGACCGACGCCCTCCACCGACCCCCGGTGGTCAGCCGGATCTCCGACCTCATCGGATACACCCCGCTGTTCGAGCTGGCCCGCGCCGACCACGGCGCCCGGCTGCTGCTCAAGCTGGAGATGTACAACCCCACCGGCAGCGCGAAGATCCGGATGGCCCGTCAGATGATCCTCGACGCCGAGGAGCGCGGCGACCTGCGCCCCGGCGGCCACGTCGTCGAGTCCACCTCCGGCAACACCGGCCTGGGCCTCGCGGTCGTCGCCGCCGAACGCGGCTACCGCTTCACCGCCGTCGTCGACAACCACGCCGCCGTCGACAAGCTCCGCGGCATGCGGGCCATGGGCACCGAGCTGGTCTACGTCGCCGAGGACGGCGGCGAGGAGCTCAACACCGCCGCCCGCGAGGAGTTCGCCGAGGAGCTCGCCCGGGGGAAGGACAACACCTTCTTCACCGAGCAGCACAACAACCCCGGCAACGCGGTCGGCTACTACGCCGTGGGCCGCGAGATCGCCCAGGCCCTCGACAACCGGGTGGACGTCCTGATCGGCGCCGTCGGCACCGGCGGCGGGCTCTGCGGCACCGCCCGGGAGCTGAAGAAGGCCGTCCCCGGCCTCACCGTCATCGGCGTCGAGCCCAAGGGCTCCATCGCCTTCGGGCCGCCCGCCCACGACTACTACCAGTCCGGCACCGGCACCCCCGAGGGCGCCACCATCGGCCTGCTGGTCGACTTCGACCTCATCGACGAAGGGGTGAAGGTCGGCGACGTCGAGGCCTTCGCCACCGCCCGCGTCGTCGCCCGCCGCACCGGGCTGCTGATCGGCGGCTCCGCCGGCGGCGTCGTCCACGAGGCCCTGACCCGGCTGCCCGCCCTCCCGCCGGACGCCGTTATGGTCGCATTCGTCAACGACGGCGGCGAGAAGTACCTGGACACCGTCTTCGACGACGACTGGATGAACGCCCGCAAACTCGTCGACCACGCCGTCGAGGCCGAGATCGACGAGGTCCTGACCAAGCTCCGCAGGCCCTGACAGCAGGAACACGTGACCACCACCATGCAGCAGTTGACCACGCTGGTCCGCGACGGCCGGGCGCTCGCCGCGCTCGCCGTCCCGCTCGCGCTGACCCAGCTCGCCCAGGTCGCCCTCACCACCACCGACACCATCATGATGGGCGTGCTGGGCACCGAGGCGCTCGCGGCCGGCGGCCTCGCCCTGGTCATCTTCAACCAGCTCCGCACCATGGGGGTCGGTCTGGTCACCTCCGTCGGCAACCAGGTCGCGGCGGCCGCCGCCCGGGCCGAACGGTCCACCGGGAATCCCGACGCCGAGGCCGGTGCCGACACCGCGACCACTGCCGAGGCCGGTACCGAGGCCGGTACCGAGGCCGCGACCACTGCCGAGGCCGGTACCGAGGCCGCGACCACTGCCGAGGCCGGTACCGAGGCCGCGACCGCTGCCGGGCCGGGCGACGAGGTCCGCGGCCTGGTCCGCGCGGCGATGGCCGTCGCCACCCTCGCCGGCGTCGCCGGAGCCGCCCTGATGGTCCTGATCGGCCAGGCCGCCACCCTCCTCGGCCAGGACGCCACCGTCGCCGACCGCGCCCAGGGCATGCTCCTCGCGCTCGCCCCCGGGCTGCTCCCCTGCCTCTGGTTCCAGGCGATCCGCCAGTTCACCGTCGGCATGCGCCGCCCGCAGGCCCTGCTGCGGATCACCGTCGTCTCGGTCGCCGTCAACGCGGCGCTCAACTGGGCGTTCATCCACGGCACCTGGGGCATGCCGACACTCGGCCTCACCGGCATCGGCGTCGCCACCAGCTGTGTCCACCTGCTCTCCTTCCTCGCCCTGTACGGGTCCGCCCGCCGCGACCCGCAGCTCGCCCCGCTGCTCGGCCTGGACTTCTGGCGGGCCGACGCGGCGACCGTGCGACGGCTGCTGGGCCTCGGCACGCCGATCGCCGCGACCTACGGCTCCGAGGCCGGCTTCTTCTCCGTCACCGCGCTGCTGGCCGGCAGCTTCGGCGCGGCCGCGCTCGCCGCGCACACCGCCGTCAACCAGCTGATCTACATCGTCTTCCAGGTCGCCGTCGGCCTCTCGCACGCCGCGTCCATCAACGTCAGCCGGGAACTCGCGCTCGGCGCGTACGCCGCCGCGCGCCGCATCCGCAACACCGCGCTCGCCTGCGGCGCGGTGGTGATGGCGGTGGTCGGCACGGTCTACCTGACCCTGCCGGACCTCGTGCTGCGGCCCTACTTCGACCCCGGCTCGGCGGCCGACCGGCAGGGCCTGGAGATCGCCACCGGACTGCTCGCCGTCGTCGCCGTGCTGCAGTTCTTCGACTGCGCCCAGAACATCGGCGTCGGGCTGCTGCGCGGCCTCGACGACACCGGGAGCGGCTTCCGCATCACCCTCGTCGGCTACTGGCTCGTCGGTCTGCCCGCCGCCTGGCTCCTCGCCTACCCGCTCGGCGGCGACACCCTCGGCCTCTGGTTCGGCCTCCTCATCGGCCTCGCCACCACCGCGGTCCTGCTGCTCCGCCGCTACGGCCGGGCCCTCACCGCCCGGGCGGGCGCGGCCCCGGCCGTCGCCACCCCGGCGGTGTGACCACTCGCCGGCCCCGTCCGCCGGCCGTCAGGCGGGGTCGGCGAGGTGGGTGCTCAGCCAGCCGAGGGAGGGCGGGAGCAGCCGGATCCAGGTGGTGAAGTTGTGGCCGCCGGAGTCGACGGTGGCCTGGGTGACGGTCATCGGGGCATGCGCGGCGGCGGCGAAGGCCCGGGAGTCGGCGTAGGTCCGGCCGTCCTCCTTGCTGTCGGCGAGCAGCACCGCCAGCGCGGGGGCGGGCAGGTGGGCGAGCCGCCAGTCGAGGTCGGCCTGGTCGCGGCGCTGCTGACTGCCGCCGAAGAGATCACCCGTGGTGATGTCCTCCGCCGCCTTGAGGTAGCCGGACAGCGAGACCGCGGCGGAGAAGACCTGCGGATGCTCCATGCCGAGCTTGACCGCGCAGTAGCCGCCGGTGGAGTCGCCCATCACCCCTAGGCCGCCCGGCCCGGGCAGCACCCGGTACGAGGCCCTGAGGTCCTGCGGCACGTCGGCGGTGAAGTACGTCTGCGCCTGCGGGCCGTTCGGGATGTCCTCGCACTCGCTGTCCCGGGGCATCGACGGGGAGGGCCGCATCAGCACCAGGACGGTGGGCCGCATCGTCCCGTTCCTGAGCAGTTTCAGCTCGGTGGCCGGGTACCTCAGCTTGGTGACCAGGTTCTCGGCCTCTCCGGGGAACCCCGTCATGACGATCACGGCAGGAAATCTCCGGTCCTGGAAGGACGGCTGGAAGTACTGCGGCGGCAGGTAGACGTAGCCGTCGGTGGACAGGCCGGTGGCCGGGCCGGGGATGTGCACCCGGTCGAGCCGGCCGGCCCGGGCCGGGTCGGAGCCGAATCCCCCGGCGCCGGTGACCTCGGCCGTGCCGAGCACCTGCACACCGGGCGCCGGCGCCCCCGCGCCCGGTGTCCTCGTACCCGGTTCCCTCATGCCCGGCGTCACCGGGCCGCCCTGGATCACGCCCTGGCCCCGGTTGTGGCCCAGCAGGTCCGACCAGCTGCTGTAGAACACGAAATAGTCGTTGCCCACCAGACCGAGCGTGCAGAGCAGCACGGTCTGGGTCAGCGCGATGGTGCCGAGCCGCAGGAACATCGCCGGCCAGCTGCGGACCGCCAGCTTCGGCCAGACCCACAGCGTGCCGAGCACCGTCAGCACCGCGAACAGCACCATCAGTGCCAACAGCCTGTGACCGGTGAGTCCCATGTCCCGGCTCGCCACCAATCGCGCTCCGTCTCCCCTACCACTGTGGCCCCCACCCGGCGGTCGGCGCACCCGTCGGGCAGCGGGGCACGGCCGGCGGGTGCGCCGGTGGGGCGCGGCTGGGAGCGGCGGTGGCGGGCGGCGGTGGCGGGCGGCGCGGCGCGGTCGGGCGGCCGACGGCCCGGTGGACAGTAAGGGCATGCAGACGCCGCCGACACCCCCCACACCGCCGGAGCCGGAGCCCGCGTGGACACGCCCGGAGACACCGGAGCAGCGGGCCGACCGCAACCTCGTCGAGCTCCTGCAGGAGCTGCGGGTGGTCCAGACCGGTGTGCAGATCCTGTTCGCGTTCCTGCTCGGCATGGCCTTCACCGAGCGCTTCGGCACGCTGGACAACACCCAGCAGACCCTCTACGTCGCCACGTTCCTGCTCACCGTGGTGTCCGCCGCCGTGCTGTCCACGCCCGTCGCCCTGCACCGGGCGCTGTTCCACCGCGGCGCCAAACGCCGCATCGTCGAGCTGTCCGCCCGGTTCACCGAGATCGGGCTGGCCTTCCTCGCCCTGGCACTCAACGCGGCCGTGCTGCTGCTGATGGACGTCGTGCTCAACCGCACCGCGGCCGCCGTGATCGCCGGCGCGACCACCGTGCTGTTCGCCGTCCTGTGGTTCGCCCTCCCCTGGGGGCTGCGCCGGCGATCGTCCTGAGCTGCCCGGCCCCGAGGTGCCCGGCCCGCCGGGAGGTCGCGGGCCGGGCACCGGGCGCGCACCGAGCCGTGGGCGGGGGTCAGTCCTCGTCGTCGAAGAACTCGTCGACGACCTCGTCCACCACCTCGTCGACGATCATGCCGCCGACGAAGCCCACCGCGGCACCGGCGACGGCTCCGCCGACCAGGGCGCCCATGCCGGGGCCGCTCCGGTGGTCGCCGTCCTGGTGGTGGGAGCCGTCGTGGTGGGAGCCGTCGTGGGCGGTGTGGTGCTGGAGCGCCTGGCGCATCCACTCGTCGACGGTGGCGGCGAGGTCCTTCCGGGCGGCCGTCTCGTCCAGCACATGACGGTTGATCACATCGCCGCCGTGGCCGAAGCCGCCGGACCGCCGGTCGACCTCCAGGACCACCTCGGTCTGGAACGGCGTGCTGAGGAAGGTGAGTTCGACCTCGCTGCAGGCGTGCGCGTACTGCGGGGCCGCGGCGAACTCGATCTCCTGGTAGAACGGCAGGGTCTGACCGGTGCCGCGGATGTACCCGGACTCCAGGTCGGCCCGCCTGAACCGGAACCCGGCGGCGGTGAACGCGTCCAGCACCTGCTGCTGGAGCGGCAGCGGCTCGATGGTGAGCGCGTCGGCGTCGCTCTTGTCGCGGCCGCCGTCGACGTCGACCTCGGTGAGCACGCCCACCGTCATGCCGTGCAGCGGCTGCCCCGCGATGGCGGTGACGGGGGCCTCGTAGGGCACCGGCAGGGAGAACTCGACCGATCGCCGCTCCTCGGCCCGCAGCGTCAGCGGGCCGGCCACGACCGCGGTCGCGAACGGGGCCGGGGCCGTGCCCTCCTGGTCGTCGTGCTCGACCTCGACCCGCGCCACCAGGTGCAGCGTGATACCGGCGATGTCGGCGTCACGGCCGCCGCCGACCAGCTCGACCCGGCCGAGGACCTGACCGCCGGGGCGGACGGTCGGGGTGGACAGGACCGTGTCGACCCTGGGGCCGCCGACGCCGAGGGCGCCGAGGAGCCGTTTGAACACCATCGGGTGCTCTCCTTCGTGTTCGGTTCTTGGCGGGACACCGCAGGACGGAACGGACCGGAACGAGCGGGTACGGACCGGAATTCGGCGCCCATCGAAGTGTAAAGGGCCGGCAAACCCGCCGTGGCGCGGAGTCACCTGCCGAAGCGTCAGCACCCCCGCCGCGCGCCCACCGCGATCCGGACAGCGCGGCCTACACGTCGGTCTCGAAGTCCGGGCTGGTGTAGCGCGGGCGGAAGCCCGACACCGCCTCGCCGCCGCCGTCCCCGGCTCCGGCCCGGGCGACGAGGAAGGGCACCAGGCCGCGCTCGGTGAGCGCGGCCCGCCAGGCGCTCCTGGCCTCCTCCAGGCCGCCGTCCACCACACCGGCACCGCCGGGGCTCTCGGCCGGGCGCGGCCGGGCGGCCGCCCTCAGCAGCCCCAGCCCACCGGCCAGCGCACTGGCCGGCGCGACGGCGGCGGCGATCCACCCGGCGCCGCTCAGCGCCTCGCCGAGCACCTCCAGGGAGTCCGTGAGCCGGAGCCCGTAGCCGAGGAGGAGGAAGACGGCGGCGGCGCTGCCCGCGACGATCGGCACGATGAGCGCCAGCACCCCGAGCCAGCCGGACAGCCGCTCGCGCCCCGGGGCGTCCACGGGCAGGCGGGCCAGCGCGTCGGCGTCCGCCCGCAGGGCCGCGTACCGCTCGTACTCCGGGGACGCCGCCGCGAGGACGTACTCGGCGTGTTCACGCGCCTGCCGCCGCAGCCGCTCGGCGCCGTGCGCGCCGTCGCCGGACTGCTGGAGGGCGGCGCGGACCTGCGGGAGTTCCAGCGCCCGGCTCAGGGCGGTCTCGAAGTCGGCCCGGTCCTGCTGCGGCAGTCGAAGCGGCCTGTCCATGGTGTCTTCCCCGTTCGCTGTTCACCGGCCGGCCACGGTTCCCCCCGGCCCGCCTCCGCGCGGCGGGCGGCCCCCCACCGCCCTCCCCGGCCGCCCGCGCCCACGCCGGACCGCGGCCGGCGGCCCCGCCGACCCTTAGTTCTACAGCACTGTAGAGCATCGCGGCGTCCGCCAGCAGCACACGGCACCCAGGGGCTTGGCAAGGCGTCAGGCCGGCGGCCACCGGGGCCGGCGGTGAAGTCGGACCGGCCGGCTATCCGGCGCGCTCCCCCGGCGGCCACTCCGCCACCGCCCGCCGCACCAGGCGCTCCCGGCGGTGCCGCGCGAACGGGTAGGCGGCCAGGCTCCCGGCCGCGAAGAACAGCAGGAGGACGGCGCCGGCGGGGCGGGTGGCGGCGAACAGCGCCGCGAGCACCCCGAAGAGGGCGGCGAGGAGCAGCAGCAGCGACGGCTCGGGGCCGGCGCCGGCCTGGCCGGGGGTGGGCCCGGGCATCCGGCCGGGCGCCGGGCGGACCGGGGCGTGGCCGGGCGGCCAGCCCGGCGGCGTCCACACCGGGGGCGCCCCGGCCCCGTTCGGCCGGGCCGCGGTCACCCGGGTCCACGGCACCGGCGGATCGCCGCCGGGGTCCAGGTCGGGCCGGCGCATCCAGGCGCCGCGGGCACGGGCGCCCGGGTCGGGGTCGGCGACGGCCAGCAGCTCGGTGTCGGGTCCGGCGCGCCGGACCTCCGCTATCCGGTAGCCGTACAGCCAGCAGACCCAGCGGGCCTCGTCGTCGGCGGCGCGGAACAGGTGCGGGCGCACCGCCACGGCGGCGCGGCCGTCGAGCTGCTCGGCGAGTTCGGTCAGGTCCACGGCACACGCCTTCCGGACAAGCTCCTCGGCCACCGCGGTCGCGCCGGGCCACGCCGACGCCACTTCCCCCGGGCGGCGAAGTGCACAAGCTACCCACGGCGACCGGGTGTTAACAACTCGTCAAGATCACGGTCCGCCCGGCGGGCCGGCGCCGCGGTTCGCCACCGAGGACGGCCGGGCGAGTGCGCCGCGACCCCTGGGAGCAATCCTGAACATGTCATACCCTGTTGCGATCATCTGCCCAGTCCAACCCTGCACCAAGCACCGAGGAGAGACGCATGGGACAGTCCCGCACATTACGGTGGAAGTCCACCCTCGCCGCCCTGGCCGCCGTCTGGATGACCGCCCTGGCGGGCCCGGCGCCGTCCGCCGCGGCGGCGGACGAGCCGACCGCCCCGGCCGCCGCACCCGTGGTGAACCCGCTGTCCCCGACCGCCGGCCAGTTCCAGCTGACGGACACCAGCTACGCCGCCGCCACCGACAGCCTCCTCAAGAACCACCTCGGGAAGCCCGTCGGCCTGGGCGACGTCATCAGCACGAACTTCACCACCAACTCGGCCGGCCGGACGGACGGTTGGCTGAACCTCCGGCAGATGGGGGCGTGCGCGGGCACCGAGACCGCCGGCCTGCCGCCGGCCGACGTGGCGAAGAAGACCGCCTGGTGCTGGTCGAGCGCGTACGCGGACGACACCACCGAGCACTGGTACCCGCAGGGCCTCAGCACCACCGGCACGGCCGACGGCGGCGACGGGGCCATCCAGGGGCAGAGCGTCGCCGCCGTCAGCTGGCACTACAAGGCGTACGGCGACGAGACCTCCGCCGGCTGCAAGACCGACAACCTGCTGAAGCTCACCTTCATCGACCGCACCACCCGCAAGTACCGCCACGTCCTGCTGGCGGAGCCGACCAGCACCTCGGCCACCGCCTCCGACTTCACCTTCGTCAAGGGCCACGGCGGCGGCATCGCGTGGTACGCCAACTACATCTACGTCACCGACACCGCCCACGGCATCCGCGTCTTCGACATCAACAAGCTGGCCAAGGTGGACACCTACGGGTCCGACGTCTCGACGGTCGGCATCAGCAACGGGAAGTCCAGCGCCTGCGGCTACCCGTACGTCCTGCCGGAGGTCCACCGCTACTTCCAGGCCAAGGCCGCGCCCTCGTGCGCCGCCACCGGGCCGATCGACGCGCAGTCCCTCTGCTTCTCCTGGCTCTCCCTCGACAAGACCGGCGGCGGCTCCACCTTCAAGCTGGTCACCGGCGAGTGGTACGGCCAGGCCTCCGGTGCCCGGGTGGTCCGCTACCAGCTCAACCCGGCCAGTGCGGCGACCGGGCCGGGGCTGCTGAAGACGTCCGGCGGCCGGACGGTCGTCCAGGACGCCTTCACCGCCGACGGCTACCGCGGCCTCCAGGGCGGCATGACCTGGACCGACGACCAGGGCGCGCTCAACTTCGCCTTCTCCAAGGGGTGCGGGACCAAGCCGGCCGTCTTCTCCCACACCTGGACCGGCGACACCCGCCCCGTCACCACCTGTGGCTCGGGCGACGCCCGGACCGGCAACTGGGGCGCCGGTTCGCCCCAGGCCCTGAGCTACTGGCCCGTGCTGGGCACCACCCGGGTCGACGAACTGTGGGGCCTCACCGAAGGCATCTGCCGCCCCAAGGGCCACCCGCACTTCACGGCGGGCGCGGACGACACCGGCGTCTGCACCGACCGGACCGCGACCACCATCACCTCCCTGCGCACGGTGTTCGCCGTCGGATTCACCGACCCCCAGGTGCAGAACCGGCACTGACCGGACCGGCCGCGACCGCCCCAGGCCGCCGTCACCCCACGGCGGGGCCCTCCAGATAGCGGGCGGCGATCAGGTGGGCGAAGCCCATGACGGTCTCCTGCGGGCTGACACCGGTCGCGCCGGGCAGCACGCTCGCGTCACAGAGCCGCAGGTTGGTGAAGCCGTACGGCCGGCCGCCGGCGTCGCACACCCCTCCCGTGGCGGGCGGCCCCATCGGGCAGGACGCCATGGCGTGCACGGAGAGCAGGTCCCAGGTCTCGGGCCGGCTCCGGCGGGCGAAGTCGGCCGCCGGCCCGGCGCCGGTGAGGGTGACGGGCGCGGGTGGCAGGAGCTCGACCGCGCCGGCCGCCAGCAGGAGTTCGGCCGTCCGGCGGAACGCGAACCGCAGCAGACCGACGTCCTCGTCGGCCAGCCGGTGGCGCAGGACGGCGCCGAGGCCGGGGACGGCGGTCAGCCGGGCCGCGGCCCGCACGCGCACCTGGGTGGTGTAGACCGCGACCCGGTCGAGCTGGGCCAGCATCCGGTCCACGGTTCCCGTCGGGTGGGCGGCCAGCGCCGCCGCGAGCGAGCCCGGGGTGAGGTTCCCGGGCATCACCAGGACTCCCCGGTCGGCGAACTCCTGCAGCTGCGCGGTGAAGATGGTGCCCTCGACGGCCAGGACCGGCTCGCGGAACCGGGCCACCGTCCGGAGGTTGACGTGGAAGGCGATGCTCCGGCCCGGGCCCCGGCCACCGATACCGCTGCGGCGCAGCAGCAGCGCGCTGCCGACCGGGCCGGCGGCCAGGAACACCGTCCGGGGGAGGAAGCGCAGGCGCCGGCCGTCCCGCACGGCGTGCACGGCGGTCACCCGGGCGCCGTCGTGTTCGAGCCGGACGACCCTGGTGTCCGGCTGGACGACCGCCGCGAGCCGTTCCGCGGCGGGGAGGTAGCTGACCAGCATGCTCTGTTTGGCTCCGGTGGGACAGCCGGTGACACACCGGTTGGCGTGCGCGCAGCCGCGCACCACCCGGCGGGCCGGGGCCCAGTGCCAGCCGAGCCGGTCGGCGGCCCGGGCCAGCAGCAGCGAGTCACGGTTGCCCGCGCCGGGCGGCTGGTCGGTCACGCCCAGGCGCCGTTCCATGTCGGCGAGTTGGGGCGCGAGGTGGTGCGCCCGGTAGCCGTCGACCCCGGCCGCCGCCCAGCGGTCGAGCAGGCGGTCGGGGGGCCGCCAGAAGAGCCCCCCGTTGACCACGGTGGTGCCGCCGACGCAACGGCCCTCCCCGAACGGGATGGTGGGCCTGCCGTGGATGAGCACGAGTCCGCCCTGGCGGTAGAGCAGGCGCAGGTTCTCCGCCGGGGACGCCCGCGCGATCCGCTCCGGTGCGACGCGCGGGCCCTCCTCCAGCACCAGGACCTCCCGGCCGGCCCCGGCCAGCTCCAGCGCGGCGGCGCTGCCTCCGGCGCCCGAGCCGATCACCAGCGCGTCGCAGTGGGTGGCGGGCACGGCGGCCGTCATCGGGGGCCTCCGGCCGGGCCCGCCGCACCGGTGGAGGCCGTACCGGCGGTCGGCGACCCGGCGGCGCCCGGTCCGACCGGGCCGCCGACCAGGCCGCCGTCAAGAGCGCCGTCCAGGGCTCCGTGCAGGGCCAGCACGCTGCTCACCCTGAGCAGTTCGGCGCAGCCCGGCACCGCGGCGAGCCGGTCGGCGGCGCGCCGCAGCCGGGCCCGGTCCCGGCTGCGGCCCGGGATCGCCGGCAGGGCGGCGAGGGCGACGGCCGCCGGGAACACCCGCAGCAGGGCGGCGAACACCGTCCGGTACGGCCCGGGGAGCGCGGCCAGCGTCGCGGCGGTGTGCCTCACCGCCGCGGCCTGCCGGGACGGTTCGGCCAGGACGGCGTAGCGGGCCGCCCAGATCGGCGGGAGGCCGCCGCCCCGCACCCGCCGCTCCCAGCGGCGGTCACCGTCCGCGGAAGGCCGCGGTGGGCGACGAACCACCGGACGGTTCACCGGGCGACCCATCAGACGGCTCACGAGACCCGTCACGAAGCCGGCCCCGAAGGCGGCCGCGAAGGCGGTCATCAGCCGCCTCACCAGGCCGTTCACGAGGCGACCTTCTCCCGGACCAGGCCGGCCAGCAGCCGGGGCATCCCCTTCGCCAGGACGGCGTCCAGCCCGTCGAGGAAGCGGTCGATCTCGGCGTCCCCGGCGATCAGCGGGGGCGCGGCGATCAGCGGCAGGTCCCGGCTGGAGCCGTAGTAGGTGAGCACGCCGTGGTCGCGGTAGAGCGCGGCGACCACGGCGGCGGTCGCCAGCTTGGCCTGGGCCTGCGGATCGCGGGCGAACGCGGACGGCAGCAGCCGCAGCAGGTGGTCGAGGGAGCTCGGGCCGGGCCGCAGCACCACACCGTGCAGGGCGCCGCTCCCCCGGACCTCGGCGACGGCCCGGGGGTGTGCGCGGGCGAGGGCGGTGAGGCCCCCGCGCAGCCGCTCGCCGATGCGGCGGGCCCGGCCCGGGTAGTCGTCCTCGACGGCGATCGCCACGGCCTCCAGCGCGGTCGCGGTCTCCTCCCCGAAGCCGTAGTAGGTGGTGCTGTGCAGGGTGGCGTCGGGCAGTGCGTCGTAGGCCCGGCGGAACACCGGTTCCCGGGCCACATAGCCGGAGATGGAGGCCTTGCCGCCGCCGAAGGACTTGGAGGTGGTCACCACGTCGGGGACGAGGCCGCGGTGGCGCATGAAGTGGAACAGCGAGCCGGTCCGGCCCCAGGCGGTGTAGACCTCGTCGAAGATCAGGACGATGTCGTGCTCGGTGCAGAGCCGCCGCGCCTCGCGCAGGAACTCCTCGGAGCACTCGCGCAGGCTGGAGGCGCTGAACGGCTCCAGGACGAGCGCGTAGACGTCGCTCGTCCCCTCGGGGGTGGTGTGCCGCTCCAGGGCCAGCCGCAACGAGGCCAGGTCGTCGTAGGCGAAGCGGTCCGTGCCGGGGATCCGGGGGAAGGCGAAGTGCACCTCGGGCGAGGCGGTCAGGCTGCCGGCCCCGAGCAGTTTGCCGTGGAAGGCGATGTCGCTGTGCAGAACGGTGCCGCGGTGCCCCCGGTGGTACTTGTACGCCATCTTGAGGGCGCCCTCGACGGCCTCCGCGCCCGAGTTCGGGAAGTAGCTGATGTCCAGGTCCCCGGGCAGCAGTTGGGCCAGGTTGTGGCCGAGCGCGGCCACATAGGGCGAGAGGTAGTTCTTGTGCACCTCCATGCGCCGCCGTTCCTGGAAGCGGCGGCGGGCGGCCAGGATCCTGGGGTGGTTGTGGCCGTGGTTCAGCACGCCGATGCCGCCGGTGAAGTCCAGGACGCGCCGGCCGTCGCTCAGGGTGATCCAGCAGCCCGAGGCGCTGTCCACGGTGTCGCGGCCGAAGCCGAACGCCCCGAGCAGCGTCACCTGCCCGCGGCTGACATGGCGCCGGTAGAGCTCGTGCACCCGCGTGATGGGCATCCGCTCGCACTCCTCGGCACTGATCAGTGCGCTCATTCGGTTCCCTCCTGCGGTACGGGTCGCGGGCCCGCGGTGCCCGTGAGATCGGTCAACTGCGCTTCGGTGGCTGGGTGGTGGGTGGCGGGCCGGGCGGTGCGGATCCGGTCGGCGATCAGCCGGCCGGCGTGCCGGCCCTGCCGCACCGCGTAGTTGGTGCCCCGGTCCTGCGGGAAGACCTGGGCCATGCCGGCCAGGTAGAGCCCGGGCAGCTCGGTCTCCATCGCGGGGACGCGCTCGGAGTAGTGCGGGGTGATGACCGGCTGGGCGTGATCGGCGCGCCAGACGTGGTGGCGCCGTACCCACCCCTCGTGGAAGTCCGGGAACATCCGGGTCAGATGCGGCAGGCTGGCGCGGAACACGGCCTCGTCGTCCATCCGGTACAGCTCCGCGCCGGTCGGCAGGTAGGCGGAGAGGTAGACCAGGTGGCGCCCGGCGTAGGCGTCGGAGGCCTCCAGGTTGGTGTGCTCGATGACGCCGACGTAGGGGAACGAGGGGTCGGTGACATTGAGCCAGTAAGTGTCCGACAGCGCCCGGTCGTTCTCCAGCACCAGACAGAGATTGGCCAGGTACGGGATCGCGGACAGCTGCCGGCGGACGGCGGGCACCGAAGGGTGGGCCGCCGCCCGGCCCGGGGTGGCGCCCGGGGCGAGGAGTCCGGCCAGCAGGTCCGGCGCCGTGGTGGCCAGCACCCGCCGGGCGGGCAGGACTTCGCTCTCGGTGCGGACTCCGCGGACGCCGGACTCGTCGGTCAGCACCTCCCGCACCGGTGTGCCGGTGGAGATCCGGACACCGAGGCCGGTGAGGCGCGCGACCCAGGCGTCCAGCAGGGCGGCGCAGCCGCCGCGCAGGTAGTAGAGGACCTCCCGGCCGGAACGCGACCGGCTGCCGCCGCGAAGATGGAGCTTGGTCCACATCCAGGTGGCGCCGACCTCCGGCGCGTACTGGCCGAACTTGCCCTCCAGCAGCGGTTTCCAGACCGTCTCGTAGACGCGCGGACCGCTCAGCGCCAGCAGCCACTCGCGGGCCGTGAGCGCCTCCAGCTCCCGCCAGTGCCGCACCCGCCCGGCCCGTACCGCCGACCAGCCCAGCCGGACCCGGTCGGGCAGCGGCAGCGGGGCGAAGCGCAGCACGTCCCAGGGGCTGGACAGCCGGTACACGGTGTTGGCGTAGTACACCCCGGTCCGGGTCCGGTGCTGCTCCAGCAGTTCGGCGCAGCCGAGTTCGGCACAGAGCCGCCGGATCTCCAGATCGGAGGAGAACCAGTGGTGGTAGAAGCGTTCCAGTCTGGCCCCCTCGACCTCGAACGACCCGGCCAGGCCGCCGACGAAGGGCTCGCTCTCCAGCACCCGGCAGGCCACGCCGGCCAGGGCGAGTTCGTGCGCGGCGGCCAGGCCGGTGAACCCGCCGCCGATCACCAGGACTTCACCGCCGGGCGGGCCGAGGCCGGGCGGGCCGTTCGGGTGAAGCCGGGACGGGGCCGAGCCGCTGTCGGACATCGCCACTCCTCGGGACCTCGGGGGTTCGGCCGGCGCCCGGGACGGTGGTCGCGCACCCGGCGGGTTCGACGGCCCGCGGCGGGGCCGGAGGCGTTCCGAGGCGCCAGCCACCGGTTCGCGCCGTACGCCCGCCAGGGGGCGCCGGCCGCTCGCGTCCGGACGTGCGCCGCGTCGTGGGAGGCGGCGCCTGAGCGAGGGCACCGGAGCCGGTTACGGCGGAGGCACCCCGCCATCCGACCGTAGCGGCGGGTCCGGCCATCGGCACGTCGGACCGACCGCTTCGAACGCCGCGTCACCGTGCGCGACGAGGCGCGCGGCCCCTGTTGCCCCGCCGTCGGACGCCGGACATCATGAGGGCGTGGACCACCCCGGGTGAGCGGGGCCGTACGGCCCCGGAACACCGCCGGGTCACCCCCTCCGGCGGGGGCAGGGCGGCACACCTGTCGAAGCGCCCACCGAAGCGCCCGCCGACGCCAGGAAGGCGGCACCCGATGGACGCCACCCCTCAGCCGCCCCTGCGGTACGCGGTCGGACTCCCCAACCGGCGCGAGTACGCGGATCCCCGGCTGCTGCGCGAACTGGCGGTACTGGCCGAACAGTCCGGCTGGGACGGGTTCTTCCTCTGGGACGGGCAGGTCGCGGAACACCCCGGCGAGCACGTGACCGACGCCTGGACCACCCTGGCCGCGGTCGCCGCCGACACGGCGCGGCTGCGCCTCGGCGTCATGGTCAGCGTGCTCGCCCTGAAGCGCCCGGCCGAGGTCGCGCGCGCGACGGTGGCCCTCGATCTGCTCAGCGGCGGCCGCCTGGTCTTCGGTGCCGGTCTCGGCTCCTCCGCGCGGGAGTTCGAGGCACTGGGCGAGGACCCGGATCCGCGGGTGCGCGCCGACCGGCTCGACGAGGCCCTCCAGGTCCTGGACGGACTGTGGACCGGCCGGCCCTTCACGTTCCAGGGCCGCTGGTTCACCGTCGCGGACCAGGCGTTCCAGCCGGTCAGCCCGCAGCGCCCGCGGATCCCGGTGTGGATCGCCGGGACCTGGCCCGCACGGCGCCCGATGCGCCGGGCCGCTCGCTGGGACGGCGTCTTCCCCACCCGGGCCGGGGTCGGCCACACCGAGATGATGCCTCCGGCGGACCTGGAGGCCGTCGTCGGGTACGTCCGCGCCCACCGGAACGGCGACCGGCCGGACGGCGACCCGACGGACAGCGACCCGACGGACAGCGACCGGACGAACGGCGACCGGCGGCCGTTCGAGGTCGTCATGGAGGGGCAGACCGCCGGGCTGGAGCCGGCGGCCGACGCCGCCGTCGTCGCCCCGTACCGGGCGGCCGGGCTGACCTGGTGGGTGGAGAAGCTCGGCTGGTTCCGCGGCCCGGCCGACCTCGTCCGCGCCCGCGTCCGCTCGGGACCGCCGAGGGCCTGAGGCCTGAGGGCGCCCTGACGACGCACGACCGCCCCGGACCGTCGGCCCGGGGCGGTCGTGGAGCGGGACCGGTCAGCCGCCGATGCCGGTCTCGGTGAAGTTGCCCGCCACGCCCGTCGGACCGATCACCAGGGTGCCCTCGAAGAACGTGGCACCGTTCGGGCCGAAGTCGACATCGGTGAAGTGGATGGCGCTGCCGTTCGGGCCGACGGCGAACGCCCCCTGGGTGAAGTTGGCGTTCGGGACGTGGACGGACTCGGTCGCGGAGGCGACCGTCGCCCCGCCGATGACGAGCGGGAGCGCGAGCGCGGAGACGGCGAGTACGCGGTGAGCAGTACGCATGAGGGAAGCGCCCTTCCAAGGCTGTGGAGTTCGTGGTTCAGCAGGCCACCGCGGCATGGCGGCCCGTCACCATCTACACACGCGCCCACACGGAGCGCTACCGGAGTGTGCCATCCGTGGATCCGCCCGCGGCCGCGCCCGCGCGGCACCCCGCGGATTCCCGTGCGAGCGGCGATATCCAGGCCCCGGACGATGCGGCCGAACCGGTCCGTACGGTCGTGTAATTTTCCACCAACCGCCTCGTCCGGGAATTGTTGCATGCCCGATTCGGGCATGGTCTACTGAATCCAACTGGATATTCCCTCGATGCACTCCAGGCACACTGGAATGGCTTTCGCATGCGGACCGGAAGGCTCTCACCGTGCGTGTTCGCAGACGGAGGAGGCCCCCATCGGATGTCCTCCGAAAACCCGGAAATCATCACCCTGCGTAGCAGTGCACCGGCGCTCCTCACCGGAGGATGGCTACGGTATGTCAACGCGAATTTTTGTGACCGATTCAGCAGGAGCCGAGCGGTCGGTCGTTCTGGAAGGCCGGCCCGACAGCCTGCCCACCGACCCTTCGGACGTCGACCCGGCCACGGGCGGGGCCCAGGTGGTCGTCACCCGCTGCGGGCAGCACCACCATTTCGAGCGCAGCGGCGGAACCGAGTACGTGGACGGTCAGCTGCTGCCGGTGTTCCGCTGGAGCTACAGCACGGCGATCGCCGAGTAGCGCGCACCGCACCACGCCTGAGGCGGGGCGGGCCCTGTCCGCCCCGCCGGAGAACCGAAACCGGATGACCCGACAGCCGGCCGGAAGAGACGGACGACCGGATCCCGGCGGGAGCCGGTGCGGGTCGGCCCGGGCCGCGCCGGCTGTCCGCGCGCCCAACCGCGCGCTCCGGCCCGACCGGGGCAACAGGACGGCACCCGCCCGGGCCGGTTCCCCGGGAACCGGGCCGCAGGGAGAGAAGGACGAATTCGTGGACGCAAGCATAGCGGTCGTGGGAATGAGCTGCCGCTTTCCTTCCGCACCTGACATCCGATCCTACTGGTCTCTTCTGACCGGCGGCACCAGCGCAATTTCCGGACCACCCAAGAATTCCTTCGCAGAATTTTCCGACCGACCGTCCTCGGGCGGGTTCATCGCCAACCCCGAGGAATTCGACGCCGATTTCTTCGGCATCTCCCCGAAAGAGGCGGCCGCACTCGACCCGCAGCAGCGCCTGGCCCTCGAAGTGGCCTGGGAAAGCGTCGAGGACGCCGGAATCCTGCCGGCCGCCCTGAGTGAACTCGACACCGGGGTCTTTTTCGGTGCCATGCGCGACGACTATGCCGTGCTCACCCGACGTCACGGCCAGGACCGTTACAGCCTGCACACGTTCGCCGGGCTGCAACGCAGCATGATCGCCAATCGGGTGTCCTACGCGCTCCGGCTGGGCGGCCCCAGCATGACGGTGGACACCGGGCAGTCCTCCTCCCTGGTCGCCCTCCACCTGGCCTGCGAGTCCATTCTGCGCGGCGAGTCGGAAGCGGCCCTGGTGGGCGGCGTCAATCTGCTGCTCGACCAGGACGGGGCCGCGGGGGCCGGGTCCTTCGGAGCCCTGTCGCCCGACGGCCGGTGCCGCCCGCTGGACGAGGCCGCCAACGGCTTCGTGCCCGGCGAGGGCGCGGGCGTCGTCCTGCTCAAGCCCCTGACCGCCGCGCTGGCGGCCGGGGACCGGATCTACTGCGTCATCCGGGGCAGCGGCGTCAACAACGACGGCGGCGGGCCGGGTCTGACGCACCCCAGCGTCGTGGCGCAGCAGGAGCTGCTGCGCCGGGTGAACGACCGGGCGGGCACCCTGAACGCGGTGCAGTTCGTCGAACTCCACGCGACCGGGACGCCGGCCGGCGACTCGGTGGAGGCGCGGTCCGTCGGCGGCACGCTGGGTGCGGCCCACGACAGCGGGCACCCGGTGGTGGTCGGCTCGGTCAAGGCGGCCATCGGGCACCTGGAGGCCGCCGCCGGGATCGCGGGCTTCATCAAGGCCGCGCTCTCCGTCTGGCATCACGCGATCGTCCCCCAGCCGAACTACCGTGCGCCGTCCCGGCGGATCCGGCTGGACGAGCTGAACCTGCGGGTGCCGCTCGCCTTCGAGGACTGGTCACGACGGGACGCGCCGCTGGTCGCGGCGGTCAACTCCTTCGGGCTGGGCGGCACCAACTGCCATGTGGTGCTCGCCGAGGCCCCCAGGACGGCGGAGCCGGAGCCCCGGGCGGAGTGGATCCACGACGAGCACGTCCATGTGGTCTCGGGGCGCACCCGGGAGGCGCTGCAGGCACAGGCCCGCGCCCTGCTCGGCCGGCTCACCTCGGCGGCCCGGGTCACGGACGGGACCGGCACCACGGACCGGGCCGACCCCGGGCCCGACGGCTCGAACGGGCCCGACGGCTCGAACGATGGGCCGCCCGAGCCACTCGACCTGGCGTACTCGCTGGCGACCACCCGGACGCGGTTCGGCCGGCGGGCGGGCGTGGTCGCCGGGGACCGCGACGCGCTCCGCGAAGGGCTGTCGCACCTCGCCGAGGGGACCTCGTCCCCCCGCGTGCACCAGGGAGAGGTGTGCGACCGGGCGGGCACCGCCTTCCTCTTCGCCGGACAGGGCACCCAGCGGCCCGGCATGGGCCGGGAGCTCCACCGGCACCAGCCGGTCTTCGCGGCGGCCTTCGACGAGGTGGCCGCGGCCCTGGACCGCCACCTCCCGCGCCCGCTGAAGTCCGTGGTGTTCGCCGACGCGGGCAGCGCCGGGGCCGCGCTGCTGGACGACACCGCCTACACCCAGCCGGCCCTGTTCGCGCTGGAGGTCGCGCTCCACCGGCTGCTGACCACGTGGGGGATCCGCCCGGACGTCCTGCTCGGCCACTCGATCGGCGAGCTGGCGGCGGCGCACACGGCGGGTGTGCTGTCCCTGCCGGACGCGGCGCTGCTGGTGGCGCGGCGCGGGCAGCTGATGAGCGGCCTCCCGACGGGGGCGATGGCCGCGATCGAGGCGACCGAGGAGGAGGTCGCCCCCCTGCTGGCGGAGCAGGGCGGGCTGGTCTCGCTCGCCGCCGTGAACGGCCCGCGGGCCGTGGTGGTCTCGGGGGAGCCGGACGGTGTGCGGGCGGTGGCCGCGGAGTTCAGGCGGCGCGGCGCCCGTACCCGGATCCTCCGGGTGAGCCGGGGCTTCCACTCCCCCCAGGTGGACGCGGTGCTGCCGGACTTCGCCGAGGTCGCCCGGTCGGTCTCCTACCGGCCGCCCGAGGTGCCGATGATCTCCACCCTGACCGGCGTCCGGGCGCGCCCCGAGGAGCTGTGCACGGCCGACTACTGGGTCGAGCAGCTGCGGGGCACCGTGCGCTTCCTCGACGCGGTCCGCACCGCCGCCGAGGGCGGGGCCGCCCACCTGGTGGAGCTCGGCCCGGACGCCACCCTGACCACGATGGCGGGGCGCTGCCTGCCCCCGGAGGACGAGCCGCACCGGAGCACGCTGGCGCTGCTCAGCGACACCGTCCCGGAGCCGGCCGCGCTGTCGGGCGCGCTGGCCGAACTGTTCGTCCACGGGGTCCCGGTGGACTGGCCGAAGGTGTTCGAGCAGCTGCCCGCCCGGCGGACCGCGCTGCCGACGTACGCCTTCCAGCGCCGGGCCCACTGGCTGACGCCACCGGTCGCGGGCGCCGCCGGCACCGGGCCCGGGACCCGGTCCGAGCCCGTCCCCGGGCCGCAGGCCGAACCGCGCCCCGAACCGCGGCAGCCCGAAGCGCCGCGGCCCGAACCGCAGCCGTCACCGGACCTCGCCGGCCCCTCCGGCCCCTCCGGCCCCTCCGACCTCGCCGGCCTCTCCGGCCCGGAGCTGGAGCGGACCGTCCTGGAGCTGCTCCTCAGCCACGCCGCCGCGCTCCTCGGCTACGAGGCGGAGGACCGGATCGACCCGCGCCGCTCCTTCGAGGACCTCGGGGTGAACTCCCTCACCGCCGTCCAGCTGTCCACCGCCCTCGGTGCGGCCGTCGGACGGCCGCTGCCGGACACACTGACCTACGACCACCCGACCCCGCGCGCGGCAGCCGCCGAGGTGGCCGGGCTCCTCACCGCCAGGAGCGAACAACTCCCCACCGATGACGGCGAGTTCGCCACTCCACCGGACCTGCGCCAGGACCCGGTCGCGGTCGTCGCGCTGGGCTGCCGGCTGCCCGGCGGCATCACCTCCCCGCAGCAGCTGTGGTCGCTGCTCCAGGCCGGCCGGGACGCCGTCGGCGACTTCCCCCGCGACCGGGGCTGGGACATCGACGAACTGTTCGCCACCGACCCCGACGCACCCGGCAAGACGTACGTACGCCAGGGCTGCTTCCTCTACGACGCCGCGCAGTTCGACGCCGACCTGTTCGGCATCTCCCCGCGCGAGGCGCGCGCGATGGACCCCCAGCAGCGCCTGCTGCTGGAGATCGCCTGGGAGACCCTGGAGCGCGCCGGCATCCCCGCCGACTCGCTGCGGGGCAGCGCCACCGGTGTGTTCATCGGGGCGACCGCCCAGGAGTACGGCCCGCGGATGCACCAGGCGCCCGCCGAGTCCGGCGGCTACGCCCTGACCGGGACCACCACCAGCGTCGCCTCCGGCCGGCTGGCCTACACCTTCGGCCTGACCGGGCCGGCCCTGACCGTCGACACCGCCTGTTCCTCCTCGCTCGCGGCCGTGCACCTGGCCTGCCGGTCGCTCGCCGCGGGCGAGTGCGGACTGGCGCTGGCCGGCGGTGTGGCGGTGCTGTCCTCGCCGGGCATGTGGGTGGAGTTCTCCCGCCAGCGCGGGCTGGCCCCCGACGGGCGGTGCAAGCCGTTCGCCGCCGCGGCCGACGGGACGGCGTGGAGCGAGGGCGCCGCCCTGGTCCTGCTGGAGCGGCTCTCCGACGCCCGCCGCCACGGCCACCCGGTGCTGGCCGTGATCCGGGGCAGCGCCGTCAACCAGGACGGCGCGAGCAGCGGCCTCAGCGCCCCCAACGGACCGGCGCAGGAACGGGTGATCCGGCGCGCCCTCGCAGAGGCGGGCGTGAGCGCCGCCTCGGTGGACGTGGTCGAGGCCCACGGCACCGGCACCACGCTCGGGGACCCGATCGAGGCCCAGGCGCTGGGCCGGGCCTACGGGGAGGGCCGGGACGCGGACCGCCCGCTGCTGCTGGGCTCGCTCAAGTCGAACATCGGCCACGCCCAGGCGGCCGCCGGAGCCGCGGGCCTGGTGAAGATGGTGCTCGCGCTCCAGCACGAGGAGCTGCCCGCCAGCCTGAACATCGACGCGCCCTCGACGCGGATCGACTGGGACGCGGCGCGCCTGCGGCTGCTGACCGGGAGCGTCCGCTGGCCGCGCGGGCCGGCCGCCCGCCGGGCCGGCATCTCCTCCTTCGGCATCAGCGGCACCAACGTCCACCTCGTCCTCGAAGAGGCCCCGGACGACGAAGAGGCCCCGGACGACTCCACCGACCGACCGGACGGCCACCCCGCCGAGCACGCCGCCGAGCCCCCCGCCCGGGCCTGGGACGCGCCCGCCGTGCCGTGGACGCTCAGCGCCGGGAGCCCGCAGGCACTGCCGGCCCAGGCGGAGCGGCTGGCCCGGGCCCTGCGGGACGGTCCGGCCCTCGACCCCCGGGACGTCGGCTGGTCGCTGGCCACCACCCGGACCGCGCTGGACCACCGCGCGGCCGTGGTCGGCGACACCCGGGAGGCGCTGCTGGACAGCCTGGACGCCCTGGCCCGCTCGGCCCCGACCGACCACCCCGAGACCGGGACGGCCATCCGGGCCGAGGCCCGCCCGGGCCACCGGACGGTGTTCGTCTTCCCCGGGCAGGGCTCCCAGTGGCCCGGCATGGCCCGCGGCCTGCTGGCCGCCTCCCCGGTCTTCCGCGCGCACATCGAGGCCTGCGACCGTGCCCTGTCCGCGCACTGCGGCTGGTCGCTGCGGTCGGTGCTGGCCCAGGAGCCGCAGGCACCCTCGCTGGACCGGGACGACGTGGTGCAGCCCGCCCTGTTCGCCGTCATGACCGGGCTCGCCGAGGTCTGGCGCGCGCACGGGGTGACGCCCGACGCGGTGGTCGGGCACTCCCAGGGCGAACTCGCCGCCGCCTGGGCCGCCGGGGCCCTCACCCTGGAGGACGCCGTCCTCGCCACCGTGACCCGCAGCCGTCTGGTCGGCACGCTGGCCACGGACGGCGCGATGGCCTCCTTCCGGCTGCCCGCGGCCGAGGTCGAGCGCCTGCTGCGGGACGGCTACCCCGGTCTCGGCGTGGCCGTGTTCAACGGCCCCTCGGCCACCGTGGTCTCCGGGCCGCGGGACGAACTGGAGCGGCTGCTCGCCCGGTGCGAGAAGGACGGCGTGCGCACCGCCCGGATCGCCGTCAACTACGCCTCGCACTGCGCCGACGTCGACGTCCTGCGCGAGCCGCTGGCCGAGGCCCTGGCCGGCCTCGCCCCGCGGCCGGCCCGGATCCCGTTCTACTCGACCGTCACCGCCGACACGGACCCGGCGCGGCTGCTGGACGGTGCGTACTGGTTCACCAACCTGCGCAGCCCGGTCCGCTTCGAGCCGACCGTCCGGGCCCTGCTCGCCACCGGGCACGACACCTTCGTCGAGATGAGCCCGCACCCGCTGCTGACCCTCGGGATCCAGGAGACCGCCGACAGCGAGGAGCCGCCCCGGGAGATCACCGTGCTCCCCTCGCTCCACCGGGACACCGGGGAGCCGGCCGACCTGCTGTTCGCACTGGCCCGGGCCTGGTGCCACGGCCTGGCCGTCGACTGGGCGCCGGTGCTCGGCGGAGCCCGGCCGGTCGCGCTGCCCACCTACGCCTTCCAGCGCAGCCGCTACTGGCTGTCCGCCTCGCCCCAGCCCGGTGGCGACGGCGCCCGGCGTCAGGAGGACCAGGCCGAGCGCCCGCTCTGGGAGGCCGTCGAACGGCAGGACACCGCCGCCGTGGCCGCCACGCTGGGCCTGGCCGACGAGGCGCCGGTCCGCGAGGTGCTCCCGGCGCTGGCGGCCTGGCGCAGTGCCCGGCGCAGCCGCGCCCGGCTGACCGGCCTCTGCTTCACCACCGCCTGGACGCCGCTGGTCGAGCACAGCGCGCCGACCACCCGGGCCGACTGGCTGCTGGTCACCCCCGAAACCGAAGCCGGAACCGGAACCGGGCCGTGGCCGCAGGCCCTGGCCACCGCCCTGGCCGCCCTCGGCGCCGAGGTCCGCACGGTGGCCGTGCCACCGGGGACGGACCGCGCCGGGACCGCCCGGCTGGTCGGCGGCGACGACGGCCGGCGACCGGACGGCATCGTCTCGCTCCTCTCCCACCGGCCGGACACCGACGGCGACGGACAGCCGGAGCCTTCCCTCGCCGACACCGCCGCGCTGCTCCAGGCGCTGGACGACCTGGACTGGGAGACCTCCCTCTGGTGCGTCACCCGGGACGCCGTGCGCGTCGACGCGCACGACACCGACACCGATCCGGCGCAGGCCGCGCTCTGGGGTCTCGGCCGCACCGCCGCCCAGGAGTATCCCGACCGCTGGGCCGGGCTGCTCGACCTGCCCGCCGAGCCCGACCCCGAGAGCCTGCGCCGGGCCTGCGCCGCCCTGACCCTGCCGGGTGCCGAGGACCAGCTCGCGGTCCGGGCCCGGGGCACGTACGCCTGCCGTCTGCGGGAGGCCGCCGTGCCGCCCGGGCCCGGCTGGCGGCCGCGCGGGACGGTCCTCGTCACCGGTGGCACCGGCTTCCTCGGGGCCCACGCGGCGCGGACCCTGGCCGCCGCCGGGGCACCGCACCTGCTGCTGCTCAGCCGGCACGGCGCGGACGCCGAGGGCGCGGCCGAGCTGGCGGCCGAACTCACCGGCCGGGGAGCCCGGGTGACCTTCGCCGCCTGCGACATCCGCGACCGGGACGCGCTCGCCGCCGTGCTCGCCGCCGTCCCCCCGGACGAGCCGCTGACCGGCGTGGTGCACACCGCCGGTGTGCTGGAGACGGCCACCATCGACAACCTGACGCCGGACCACCTGGAGCGGGTGCTGGCCGTCAAGACGCTGGGCGCCCGCCATCTGCACGACCTCACCGAGGGGGCCGACCTCGACGCCTTCGTCCTCTACTCCTCCGTCCTCGCCACCGTCGGTATGGGCGGCCACACCGCCTACTGCGCGGCCAACACCTACCTCGACGGCCTCGCCGACCGGCGCCGCGCCCGCGGCCTGCCCGCCACCTCCGTCTCCTGGGGCTACTTCCCCGGCGGCCTCGGTGCCGGCGGCGGCGACTGGACGGCCGAGCACGGACTGCTCGCGCTGGACAGCGACCGGGCCGTCGCCGAGCTGCCCGCGCTGGCCGCCGGCCGCGAACCCCGGATCGTCCTGGCCCGCTTCGACTGGCCGGTCTTCCTGTCCGGCCGGGCGGCCGACCGCCCCAGCCCCTTCCTGAACGACCTCCCGCCCGTCCAGCAGGCCCGGCAGGACCAGCAGGAGCGGGCGGGCGGCACCGCCCGGACCGCGGCCGGCCTGCCGTCCGACTTCCCGCAGCTGCCGGCCGCCCGGCAGCGGCAGGTCCTCGCCGAGCTGGTCCGCTCCACCGCCGCGGCCGTCCTCGGCCACCACGCGCCCGACTCGGTCGCCCCGAACCGGCCGTTCAAGGAGCTCGGCCTCGACTCGCTGGCCGCCGTCCAGCTGCGCAACCGGCTGGCCCACGCGACCGGCCTCCATCTGCCGACCGGCCTGGCGTTCAGCCATCCGACCCCCACCGACCTGGCCGCCCATCTGCACACCCGGCTGGCCGCCGCCGGCCGGTCCGAGCAGCCGGCGGAGCAGGGCCCGCGGGCGGCCGCCACGGCCCGGCCCGCCGACGAACCGATCGCCGTCCTCGGCATGGCCTGCCGGCTGCCCGGCGGCGCCGACACCCCGCAGGAGCTGTGGGACCTGCTGGCGGCCGGCACCGACGCCATCTCGCCGTTCCCGGAGGACCGCGGCTGGAACCTCACCGAGCTGTACGACGCCGACCCCGCCGCGCCCGGCAAGAGCTATGCCACCACGGGCGGGTTCCTGGACGCCGCCGCCGACTTCGACGCCGAGTTCTTCGGCATCTCGCCCCGCGAGGCGCTCTCCATGGACCCGCAGCAGCGGCTGCTGCTGGAGACGTCCTGGGAGGCGCTGGAGCGGGCCGGGATCGACCCGGGTTCGCTGCGCGGCAGCAGCACCGGCGTCTTCGCCGGGGCGGTCTACCAGGACTACGGCGCACGCTCGCACGAGGCACCCACGGAGATGCAGGGCTACCTCACCACCGGGAAGCCGCTGAGCGTCATCTCCGGGCGCGTCGCCTACGTCCTCGGGCTGCAGGGTCCGGCCGTCTCCGTCGACACCGCCTGCTCGTCCTCCCTGGTCGCCGTCCACCTGGCCTGCCAGTCGCTGCTCCAGGGCGACAGCGCCCTGGCACTGGCCGGCGGGGTCACCGTGATCGCCTCCCCGGGCCTGTTCATCGAGTTCTCCCGGCAGCGGGCGCTCTCCCCCGACGGCCGCTGCCGGTCCTTCGCGGCCGAGGCCGACGGCACCGGGTTCGCCGAGGGCGCGGGGATGGTCGTCCTGGAGCGGCTCTCCGACGCCCGCCGCCACGGCCACCCGGTGCTCGCGGTGATCCGGGCCAGCGCGATCAACCAGGACGGCGCGAGCAACGGCCTGACCGCCCCCAACGGCGAGTCCCAGCAGCGGGTCATCCGCCAGGCGCTGGGCCGGGCCGGGCTGGGCGGCGGCGACGTCGACCTGATCGAGGCCCACGGCACCGGCACCACCCTGGGCGACCCGATCGAGGCCGAGGCCCTGCTGGCCACCTACGGCCGCGACCGCGCCGCCGACCGGCCGGTCCACCTCGGCTCGCTCAAGTCCAACATCGGCCACACCCAGGCCGCCGCCGGGGTGGCCGGGCTGATCAAGACCGTCCTCGCGCTCCAGCACGCCACGATGCCGATGACCCTGCATGCCGCCACCCCCACGCCGCACGTCGACTGGGGCACCGGCGCCGTCCGGATCCTCTCGGCCACCACCCCCTGGCCGGACACCGGCCGGCCGCGCCGGGCCGCCGTCTCCGCCTTCGGGGTGAGTGGCACCAACGCCCACGTGATCATGGAGCAGGCCCCCGAGGCCCCCAAGGCCGCAGAGGTCCCGGAGACCCCCGAACCCGCACCCGGGTCCGCCTCCGAACCGGCCGCCGGACGGCCCGTCGTGGCGCCGCCCGTCTGGCTCCTCAGCGGGCACACCGAAGCCGCCCTGGGCGCCCAGGCACAGCGCCTGTACGCCCACCTGACGGCCTCGCCGCCGCCCTCCGCCGAGGCCGTCGGCCACGCCCTGGCGACCACCCGCGCCCAGCTGACCCACCGGGCCGCCATCACCGCACCCGACCTGGACGGCTGCCTGCGGGCGCTGCGCGCGCTGGCCGACGGAGCCGGTGACCCGGACCTGATCACCGGCCGGGCCGCCGAGGGCCGGACGGCGTTCGTCTTCGCCGGGCAGGGCTCCCAGTGGCCCGGCATGGCGGCCCGGCTGATCGAGGAGAGCCCGGTCTTCGCCGCCGGCATCGCCGACTGCGCCCGCGCCCTGGCCCCGCACACCGACTGGTCGCTGGACGACGTCCTGCGGCCCGGGGCCGGTGCCGAGGCGCTGGACCGCGTCGACGTGGTCCAGCCCGCGCTCTTCGCCGTCCAGCTGTCACTGGCCCGGCTCTGGTCCGCGGCCGGGGTCCGGCCGGCCGCCGTGGTCGGCCACTCCCAGGGCGAGATCGCCGCCGCCTGCTTCGCCGGGGCGCTCTCCCTGGAGGACGCCTGCCGCGTCGTCGCGCTGCGCAGCAAGGTGCTGACCAGGCTGGAGGGCGATCACGGTCTGCTCGCCCTCCAGCTCTCCCACGAGGAGGTGCTGCGGCGGCTCGACCGGTACCCCGCGCTCACCGTCGCCACCGTCAACAGCCCCCGGGCCGTGGTGGTCGCCGGTCCGGCGGCCGCGCTCGACGCCCTGTACGGGGAGTGCAAGGCCGAGCAGGTCAGAGCCCGCCGGATCCGGGTCAGCTACGCCGCCCACTCGCCGCAGGTCGACGAACTGCGCACCGCCCTGCTGGAGTCGCTGGCCCCGGTGGCCCCCAGGGCCGGGGAGCAGGAGTTCTACTCCTCGGTGACCGGAGCCGCCGTCGACACCAGCACGCTGGACGCCGCCTACTGGTTCCGGAACCTGCGCGAGCCCGTCCGGTTCGATCTGGCCACCCGGGCCCTCCTCCAGGACGGCCACCGGTTCTTCGTCGAACCCAGCGTCCACCCGCTGCTGTGCGGCGCCGTGCTGGAGACCGCGGACGCCGAGGCCCGGCCCGCCGCCGCCCTGCCCACCCTGCACCGCGACGAGGGCGGGCTGCGCCACTTCACGGCCGCCCTCGCCAGGGCCCACGTCGAGGGCGTCCCCGTCGACACCGGCGCGCTCAACCCCCACCGCCCCGGGGAGGAGCCGTCGGCCCTGCCCACCTACGCCTTCCAGCGCCAGCGCTACTGGGTCGACACCTCCCGCGGCGGCACCCGGCAGGAGCTGGCCGCCACCCTGGGCGCGACCTCCGCCGACCATCCGATCCTCGACATCGGCCTGCCCGACCCCGAGAACGACGGCATCGTCCTGACCGGCCGGGCGAGCCCGCGCACCCACCCCTGGCTGCGCGACCACGCCGTCGGCGGAGACCTCCTGCTGCCCGGCACCGCGTTCGTCGACCTCGCCCTGCGCGCGGGCCGCGAGACCGGCTGCCCGCACCTGGCCGAGCTGACCCTGCTCGCCCCGCTCCACCTGGGCGAGGAGGACGGCACCCAGCTGCACCTCACCGTCGGCGGCCCCGACCCGGCGGGCCGGCGGAACGTCACCATCCGTTCGCGCCCGCACACCGCCCTCACCGGGGAGCCGTGGGCCCTGCACGCGCGCGGCCTGCTCTCCCCGTCCGCCCCCTCCGCCCCGTCGGCCGACACCCCGGCGACCGACACCCCGGCGGCCGCCCCCTGGCCGCCCGAGCACAGCGTCCCGGTGGACGTCGACGAGTTCTACGCCGGTGCGGGCGTGCGCGGTTACGGCTACGGCCCGGCCTTCCAGGGGCTGACCGGCATCTGGCGGCGCGGCCAGGACATCTTCACCGAGGCCAGGATGCCCGAGGGGCTGGACCACCAGGACCCGGCCTTCGACCTCCACCCCGCGCTGCTCGACGCGGCCCTCCAGGGCCTGCTGATCCGCCGCCCCACCACCGTCGAACTGCCCTTCCACTGGGGCGGTGTCCAGTTCCACGGCAGCGGCGCGACCACCCTGCGCACCCGCATCCGGCCGCTGGACCAGCAGAGCGTCACCGTCGACATCACCGACGGGGGCGGCCGCCCGGTGGCCCGGATCGAGACCCTCACCATGCGGTCGGCCGGCACCCAGGCGCCGCGTCACCTGCTCGGCGGCGAGGGCCTCTACCGCCTCTCCTGGAAGCCCGTCGCCCCCGGCCCCGCACCCGCCCGGCCGCTCCGCCCGGCCGGCCTCGGCACCGGTCCCGCCCAGCCGCCGAACGGCGACCGGCCGTGGCCGCTGTACGCCGACCCGGCCGCGCTCGCCGAGAGCCTCGGCCCCGACCGGCCCGCCCCCGACCTCGTGCTGCACACCCTGACCCCGGCCGAGGACCCGGCCCCCGGCCCGGACGACCTCGCCCCGGCCGTGCACGCCGCCGTCCAGCGCACCCTGGCCCTGCTGCAGAGCTGGCTCGCCCAGGAGAAACTGGCCACCACCCGGCTGGTCCTGCTCACCCACCGGGCCGTCGCGGCGCTTCCCGGCGAGACCCCCGACCCGGTCGGCGCCGCGCTCTGGGGGCTGGTCCGCTCCGCACAGAGCGAGAACCCGGGCCAGTTCACCCTCCTCGACATCGCCGACCCCGGCCCCGAACAACCCGACGCACCGGCCCTGGCCGCGCTCCCGCTCGGCATCGAACCCCAACTCGCCCTGCGCGAAGGCCTGCTGTACGCGCCCAGGCTCACCCGGGCCGCCACCCCGCCGCCCGCGCCACTCCCCTACGACCCGGACGGCACCGTCCTGATCTCCGGCGGCACCGGTACCATCGGCCGGCTGCTCGCCCGCCACCTCGTCACCGAGCACGGCGTCCGGCACCTGCTGCTGCTCAGCCGGGGCGGTGCGGCCGCCCCCGGCGCCGACACCCTCCGGGACGAGCTCGCCGCGCTCGGCGCGCAGTGCACCGTCGCCGCCTGCGACACCGCCGACCGCGCCGCCCTGGACGCCGTCCTCGCCACCCACCTCGGCGACCGGCCGCTCAGCGCCGTCGTCCATGCCGCCGGCACCCTGGACGACAGCACCGTCACCACCTTGACGGACCGTCAGGTCGACGCGGTGCTGCGGCCCAAGGCCGACGGCGCGCTCAACCTCCATCTGGCCACGCTGGCCCGGAACCCGGCCGTCTTCCTCCTCTTCTCGGGCGCCGCCGGCACCTTCGGGACACCGGGACAGGCCCACTACGCGGCGGCCAACTGCTTCCTCGACGCCTTCGCCGAGTACCGGCGTGCCCGGCACCTCCCCGCGCTCTCGCTGCCCTGGGGCCTGTGGGCCGAACGCAGCGCCATGACCGGCCACCTGGACGCCACCGCGCTGCGCCGCCTGGAGCACCTGGGCATCGCCGAACTGCCCGCCGCACACAACCTCGCGCTGCTCGACGAGGCCCAGCGCCTCGACGAGGCCGTCCTGCTGCCGCTGCGGCTGAGCGGGGCCGCCCTGCACGGCAACGACACATCGCCGCTGCTGCGCGACCTGATCCGGCCCAGGCAGCAGTCCGAGCGGTCCGCGGCGGTCACCGAGGCCGACGAGCGGCAGCTCCCCGGCCGGCTCGCCGAGGCCGGGCCGCAGGAGGCCCGGACGATCCTCACCGACCTGGTGCGCGGCGAGGTCGTCCAGGTGCTCGGCCACTCCTCGGTGGACGACATCGACCCCGACGCCGCCTTCGCCGACCTCGGCTTCGACTCGCTCACCGCCGTCGAGCTGCGCAACCGGATCAACCGGGCCACCGGGGCGACCCTGCCGGTCACCGCCGTCTTCGACCATCCGACACCCGCGGCGCTCGCCGCCCGTCTCCTGGCGGACCTGCTGCCCGACGCCGCCGAGCCGGAGCCGCCCGTCCCCGAACCGGAGCCCGAACCGGCGGCCCACTGGGCCGACACCGCCGAGGACGCCGAGCTGTTCGCCGCCATCGATGGGATCCAGGAATGACCACCACCACGCCCCGCGCCCGCCCCTTCGGCACCACCGCCGGCGCCGTCGGCACGGCAGACCCCGTGCTGTCCGGGCCGCCGCTGCTCCAGGTCCGCTGGGAACCCGTCCCGGTCACCGGACCACCACCCGCCTGGTCCGTTCTCACCCCGACGGCCGCGCCCTCGGCCCTGACCGAGGAACTGCGCGCGGCCCACCCGGGCATCCCCCTGTCGGCCTCCGGCGCACCCGCCGGACCGGCCGCACCGGCCGTCCTGGCGGTGCCGGCCGACGAGGCGCCCGAGCAGGCCCTCGCCCTGGTCCGGGCCGCGCTCGCCGCACCGGACCGGCCGGGCGCCCGGCTGGCCCTGCTCACCCGGGGCGCGGTGTCCGCCCGTGACACCGACCCGGCGACGGATCCGGAACAGGAGGCGCTGCGGCGGCTGGTGCTGGCCGCGGCCGCCGAACGGCCCGGCCGGTTCACCCTGATCGACCTCGACGCGGACCCGGCCTCCCTCACGGCCGTCGCCGCGGCCCTCGGCTCCACCCGCTCACAGCTGGCGATCAGGACGGGCACCGTCCTCGCACCGGAGAGCGCCCCGGCCGCCCTGCTGCCCCTGCCCGCCGGCCACGTCCGGCTCGCCCTGCCGGGCCCACCGCCCTGGCGGCTCACCCTGATCGGCAAGGGGACGCTGGAGAACCTCGCCCTGGACCTCTGCGACGAGGTCGCCGAACCGCTGGTGGGCAGCCAGGTCCGGCTGGCCGTGCAGGCCGCCGGGGTCAACTTCCGGGACGTCCTGGACACCCTCGGGCTCTACCCCGGCGACCCGGGACCGCTGGGCGCCGAGGGCACCGGCACCGTGCTCGACACCGGCCCGGACGCCACCGTCCTGAAGCCCGGGGACCACGTGACGGGCCTGCTGACCGGCGCCTTCGGCCCCGTCGCCGTGACCGACGAACACCTGCTGGTCCCCGTTCCCCCGGGCTGGCCGGCCGCCCGGGCCGCCGCCGTCCCGGCGGCCTTCGCCACCGCCTCCTACGGGCTGTTCGACCTCGGCCGGCTGACGGCCGGCGAACGCGTCCTCGTCCACTGCGCCACCGGCGGGGTCGGCAGCGCCGCCGTCCAGCTCGCCCGGCACGCGGGCGCCGAGGTGTTCGGCACGGCGAGCCCGCCCAAGCAGCCGGAGCTGCGGCGGCTGGGCCTGGACGACGACCACATCGCGTCCTCCCGCACCACGGACTTCGAGCGGGAGTTCCGGGACGCCACCTCCGGGCAGGGCGTCGACGTCGTCCTCAACGCCCTGGCCCACGAGGCCACCGACGCCTCCCTGCGCCTGCTCGGCCCGGGCGGCCGGTTCGTGGAGATGGGCAAGACCGACCCGCGCGACCCGGCCGACATCGCCCGGGACCACCCGGGCGTCGCCTACCTCGCCTTCGACCTCAGGGAGGCGGCCGGCCCGCAGCGGCTGGCCGGGATCCTGCGCGACCTCCAACGGCTCTTCGCCACCCGGGTGCTCCACCCGCCCACCGTCCACGTCTTCGACGTCCAGGACGCCGCGGCCGCGTTCCACCACATGAGCCGGGCCCGGCACACCGGCAAGCTCGTCCTGCGCATTCCGCCGCCCGACGGCGGGCAGGGCAGCGTCCTGCTCGCCGGCCCGCTCGCCCACACCGCACCGCTGGCCCGGCACATCGCCGCCGGACAGGGTGCCCGGCACCTCTGGCTGGTCGGGCCGCCGGACGGGGACGGCCGCGCCCTCGCGCGGCTCCGGTCCCAGCTGGAGGGCCTGCCCGTCGAGCTCCACCCGGTGGACGCCGACCCCGCCGACCCCGAAGCGCTGCGGCGGGCCGTCGAGGCCGTGCCGGCCGAGGCTCCGCTGACCGCCGTCGTCCACGCCGCCGCCGACGCCCGCCCGGCCCCGGCCGCCGACAAGCCAGACGGGTCCGACGCGGCCGCCGAGCTGCTGCACCGGCTGACCGGGGAGCTTCCGCTGGACACCTTCCTGCTGATCGCCACCGCGCGGTCCGGCAGCCGGGGCCACGACCCGGGCGACCCCACCCGCGGCCACACCGGGCTGGAGTCCCTGGTCCGGCACCGCCATTCGCTGGGCCTGGCCGCCACCCTGGTCGTGCTGCCGCCCGAAGGCGCCCGGCCCACCGTCCTCACCTCCCTCTACGACACCGCCCGCCACACCGACGCCCCCGTGCTGACCGTGGCCGAGGCGGCACCGGACGGGCGGCCCACCGCCCGGAGCGACCCGCACGACGGCGGCTGACCGCACCAGCAGCCGCCCACCGACACCCGGCGACCGGAAAGGACCGAACCATGGCGGAGCAGGAGGAAATCCGCACCTACCTCAAACGCGCCGTCGCCGAGATCGAACGGCTCCGCGAGCGTCTGAGCGCCGCCGAGGCGGGCCGCGACGACCCGGTGGCCGTCATCGGTTTCGGCTGTCGGCTCCCCGGCGGGGTCGCCTCACCGGCCGACCTCTGGCAGCTGGTCGTCGACGGCCGCGACGCCGTCACCCCGTTCCCCGACAACCGGGGCTGGCCTCTCGACACGCTGTTCTCCCCCGACCCGGACCACTCCGGCACCTCCTCCACCGGGCACGGCGGCTTCCTCTCCCGCCCGCAGGACTTCGACGGGAGCTTCTTCGGCATCACCCCGCGCGAGGCCCTCGCCATGGACCCACAGCAGCGCATCCTGCTCGAAGTGGCCTGGGAGTCCCTCGAACACGCCCGCATCGACCCGGCCTCACTGCGCGGCAGCAACACCGGCGTCTACGCCGGGGTGTCCTGGCAGGACTACGGGGAGGGCTCCTGGAGCGACAGCCGCGTCGAAGGACACCTCGTCACCGGAAGCGCCGTCAGCGTCGTCTCCGGCCGGATCGCCTACCTGCTCGGGCTGGAGGGCCCCACCCTCTCCGTCGACACCGCCTGCTCCTCCTCGCTGGTCGCCATCCACCTCGCCCGCCAGGCCCTGCGCGAGGGCGAGTGCTCCCTCGCCCTCGCCGGCGGCGTCACCGTGATGGCCACCCCGCGCCCCTTCATCGGCTTCTCCCGCCAGCGCGGCCTGGCCGCCGACGGCCGCTGCAAGGCGTTCTCCGACGCCGCCGACGGCATGGGCATGGCCGAGGGCGCGGGCCTGCTGGTCCTGGAGCGGCTCTCCGACGCCCGGCGCCACGGCCACCCCGTGCTCGCCCTGCTCCGGGGCTCCGCCCTCAACCAGGACGGCGCCAGCAACGGCCTCACCGCCCCCAACGGACCGGCCCAACAGCGGGTCATCCGGCGGGCGTTGGCGGACGCCGGGCTGACCCCCGCGGAGGTCGACGTCCTGGAGGCGCACGGGACGGGAACCAAGCTGGGCGACCCGATCGAGGCGCAGGCCGTCCTCGCCACCTACGGGCAGGGCCGCCCGCCCGACCGCCCGCTGCTGCTCGGCTCGCTCAAGTCCAACATCGGCCACGCCCAGGCCGCCGCCGGGGTCGCCTCCGTCATCAAGATGGTCCTGGCCATCCAGCGGCGGACCGTCCCCCGCACCCTGCACGCCGACCGGCCGAGCGCCTACATCGACTGGTCCGCCGGCGCCGTGGAACTCGTCACCGCCGCCAGGCCCTGGCCCGACAGCGGCCACCCCGCGCGGGCGGCGGTGTCCTCCTTCGGCATCAGCGGCACCAACGCCCACCTCATCATCGAAGAGGCTCCCCCGGTCGAGACCCCGCCCGCCGGGGCCCCGGCCGCCCGGACGCACGACCACGACGGCCCCGTACCCTGGCTGATCTCCGCCAGGAACACCGCCGCCCTGCACGCCCAGGGCGCACGCCTGGCCGACTACGCCGAGGCCCACCCGGGGCTGCGGCCCGCGGACGCCGCCACCGACCTCGCCACCACCCGCGCCCTGCTGCGGCACCGGGCGGCCGTCGTCGCCACGGACCGCACCCAGCTCCTCGGCGCCCTGCGCGCACTCGCCGAGGGCCACCCGCACCGGCGCCTGGTGACCGGCACGGCCGGCCGCAAACCCGGCGGCACGGTCTTCGTCTTCCCCGGCCAGGGTGCCCAGTCCTCCACCGGGGGGCGGCAGTTGTTCCACAGCTCGGCCGTCTTCCGGGAGCAGTTCGAGGCCTGCGACCGGGCCCTGCGCCCGCACATCGGGTGGAGCCTGAGCGACCTGTTCGGCACCGACCCGCCCACGGTGGACCTCGCGCAACCCGACATCGTCCAGCCACTGCTGTTCGCCACCATGGTCGCGCTGGCGGCACTCTGGCGCGGCCACGGCGTCGAGCCGGACCTCGTGATCGGGCACTCCCAGGGCGAGATCGCCGCCGCGTACACCGCCGGCGCCCTCACCCTCGACGACGCGGCCGCGCTGGTCGCCCTGCGCAGCCGGGCGCTCGGCCGGATCGCGGGCACCGGCGGCATGGTGACGCTCCCGCTGTCCCTCGACCGGACCGAGGCCCTGCTCGCGTCGTGGCGCTCCTCGCTGTCCGTCGCCGCGGTCAACAGCCCCGCCTCGGTGGTCGTCGCGGGCCCCGACGACGACCTGGAGCAACTCCTCGACCACTGCCGGACCGAACGGATCGGTGCCCAGCGCCTCCTCGTCACCGTCGCCGTGCACACCTCGGCCATCGAGGCCGTCCGGCCCGAACTGCTGGCCGCCGCGGCCGGCCTGCACCCCCGCAAGGGCACCGTCCCCCTGCACTCGACCATCACCGCCGAGCCGATCGACCACCAACTCCTGGACGCCGCCTACTGGTACGCCAACATGCGCGAGCCGGTCCGGTTCGACGAGAGCATCCGCGCCCTGCTGACCGCGGGCTACCGCTACTTCGTCGACCTCGGCCCCCAGCCCATCCTCGTCCCGGCCGTCACCGAGACCTACCACGCCTACCGCGCCGCCCACTCCGCGACGGGGCGCGGCGATCCGGTCACCGTCACCGGCACGCTGCGCCGCGAGGGCGACGAACCCGCCGAGTTCCTGCTGGCCCTGGCCACCCTCTGGGCGGCCGGCGCCCCGGTCGACTGGACCCCGGCGCTCCCCGGCGGCTCCGTCCTCCCGGCGGACCTCCCCACCTACCCGTTCCAGCACCACGCCTACTGGCTGACCCCCGGAGCCCCCCGCCACCTGAACGCAACCGTGCCACCGCCCCCGACCGCATAGAAGGCAGACCATGAACCAGGAATCCGCCGCCACGTCCGCGCCCATGCAACTGGGCCTGATGATCTCCCTGGTGAAGACGCACGCCTCCGCCATCTCCGACCTCCCGGTCGAGCAGATCGACAGCCACCAGCTCTTCCCGGAACTCGGCTTCGACTCCCTGATGACGGTCCGGCTGGTCAACAGCCTCGAACAGAGCACCGGGCTCACCCTCGAACTCGGCGTGGTCAGCGAGAACCCCACCCCGGCCGACCTCGCCGCCTTCCTCTGCGCGGCCCTCGCCCGGCGCGAGCAGCCCGAGCCGGCCGCCCCGCCACCGCAGGCCGACGGCATCGGCGAGCTCTTCCGGCAGACCGTCGACGCGGGCCGAGCGGTCGAGGCGCTCGACTTCCTGGCCGCCGCCGCCCGGCTGCGCCCCCGGTACACCGGCGCCGACGACGCGGGGCCCCCGCCACCCCCGGCCCGCCTCTCCCGCGGCATCGAGAGCAAGAAGATCATCTGCCTGGACTCGCTGGGCCCGTTCGTCGGCAACTTCACCTACGGGCGCTTCGCCAAACGCTTCCTCGGCACGCACGACCTCTACGCGCTCCGCTACCCCGGTTACGCGGGGTCGGACCCGGTGCCCGAGTCGCCCGCCGCCCTGGGCAAGGCCATGGCCCCCGCGGTGGAGCGCTGCGCCGACGGCGCCCCGTTCGTGCTCGTCGGGTACTGCTCCGGCGGCTGGGCCTCCCTGCTGGTGGCCGCCGAACTCGAATCCCGCGGCGCCGGGCCGGAGGCGATCGTGCTGATCGACACCCCCGTCCCCGAGGACCTCTCCGACGAGGTCTTCAACGGCGGGACGAAGTCCCTGCTGGCCTCCTGGCCGGACGTCATCTCGCTGGCGACCCCGGCACTCACGGCCTTCGGCTGGCACTACAGCATGCTCCGGGGCCACCCGCTCCCCGCGGTCACCACCCCCGTCTTCTCCATCCGGGCCACCGAGCCCCTCCCGTACACCGACGGCGTCCGGCTGAACAACCGCTGGCCCGACAGTCTGAAGAGCGCCGACGTGGCGGCCGACCACTACTCGATCATGGTCGCCCACGCGGCCGACGCCGCGGACCTCACCGCCCAGTGGATCTGACCCCCGCCCCCTCCCCGGAGGAGCCCCCGATGACCGGCACCGAGATCTTCGGACGGCTGATGGACGCCGTCAACGACAAGGACATCGACGGCGCGGCCAACTGCTACAGCGAAGACGTGCACTACGCGGAGCCCGGGATCAACTGCGACCTCCACGGCCGCGACCAGGTCCACCGGCTGTACACGTCCTGGCTCACCAACGCCGATCTCAAGGCCAGACTTGACGACGCCTTCACCGCCGGGGACCGGGGCGCGTTCGTGTTCACCATGACCGCCACCGTCGTCAAGGAAATCGCCGGCCTGTGGCCTGCCGACAGCGTCGGCCGGACATTCTCGGTACCGGTCGCGGTCATCGCCAGGCTGGACTCCGACGGCCTCATGTCGGAGGCCGTCTACCACTGGGACACCATGACCATGCTCTCCCAACTCGGACAGATTCCCGGCTGATTCGCCACGGACAGCGCGATCCGGAGTCGCACCTGCCTCCGGGCCGCACCGCCGAGCACCACCCCACAGGGCCCCGCCGAATACCGGCGGGGCCCTGCCGCACGTTCGGCCGCCTCCGGCATCCGGCCGGCCCCGGGCCGACGAGGCGTCAGTCGGCCGACCGGATGAGCCCGGTACGCCATTCGGCGAACCCCCGGCCGGTCCGGTGCGGCAAGTGCGGCAAGCAGCCCCACCCCAGCGCCGTTGATATGAATTTCTGCGCCCGAATAGGTGGCCCGACCCCACCGGTGCGATAGCACAGCAGGCCGAGAAGCCCATAGCTAATGCGCTGTGCTTCTTTCCGCCCTGACAGCCGACTGGTACGGCCGGGGCGGATACGGCTTGCGATCGGCGTTTCGCGCGCTACGGGAAGGCACCCGGCCCAGAGCAGTCGTGGGGGCCGCCAACGGTCGGCGCGAAGGCGGCCTTCATAGAAATCCACGCGGGTTGCGCTGCCCTTGCCGGCCGCCCCCGCGTTCATGACGAGTTGAGGAGAACCTCGATGAGAGTCGGCAAGGTGCGAGGGTCGTCAAGAGCCTCGGCGAACGGCGTCACCGCCGTGGCCGAGCGTCTGGCGGGCCTGGTCAGAACCACGACCACCACATTCCGGGGCCTCGCGGCGCTGGTGACGACCGTGGCCATGGCGGCGGCGCTCGTCGTCGTCTTCCCGACAACCGTGCCGGCCGCCGTCCGTGCGCCGTCGCTGGCACTGGTGAAGACCTCCGCGCAGTCGTCCTTCAGCGCGGCCGGCCAGACGATCGACTACTCGTTCCTGGTGACGAACAACGGCACCGATCCCCTGTTCGGTGTCGCGGTCACGGAGACGGCGTTCTCCGGAACGGGTACTCCCCCATCGATCTCCTGTCCGTCCACCAGCCTGGCACCCGGCGCCTCGATGACCTGCACGGCGTCGTACACCACGACCCAGGCGGACGTCGACGCCGGCAGCATCACCAACACCGCCACCGCGACCGGGCAGCCGAGCGCCGGCCTCCCGGCCACCTCCCCGCCGTCCACCGTCACCGTGCCCGCCGCGCAGAGCGCCGCCCTCTCCGTGGTGAAGTCGGCCACGCCGTCGAACGTCACCGCCGCCGGCCAGACCATCAACTACAGCTTCGTCGTCACCAACACCGGCAACGTCGACCTGACGAACGTGGGCGTCACCGAGACAGCGTTCTCCGGCACCGGCACCCCGCCCTCGATCTCCTGCCCCTCCACCACCCTCGCGGTCGGCGCCTCGATGACCTGCACCGCCGGCTACACCGTCACCCAGGCCGACATCGACTCCGGCGCCATCAACAACACCGCCACCGCCACCGGCACCCCACCCACCGGCCCACCGGTCACCTCGCCACCCTCCACCGCGACCGTGGTCACCACGCAGAGCCCCGCACTCACCCTGACCAAGACCGGCAGCGTGAACGGCGGAGGCGGAGGCGGCAACAACGGCGGTGGCAACAACGGCGGCGGCAGCAGCGGCGGCAACTCCCGCCCGGCACTGAAGACGAACCGCGCAGCCGGCGACACCATCGACTACTCCTTCGTCGTCACCAACACCGGCAACGTCGACCTCACCAACGTGAACGTCACCGAGACAGCGTTCTCCGGCACCGGCACCCCACCCTCGGTCTCCTGCCCCTCCACCACCCTCGCCGTCGGCGCCTCGATGACCTGCACCGCCACCTACACCGTCACCCAGGCCGACGTCGACGCAGGCTCCGTCACCAACACCGCCACCGCAACCGGCACCCCACCCACCGGCACCCCCGTCACCAGCCCGCCCTCCACCGCAACCGTCCCCCTCACCCAAACCCCCGCCCTCACCGTGGTCAAGACCGGCAGCGTGAACGGCGGAGGCGGCGGTAACAACGGCGGAGGCGGCAACAACGGCGGCGGCAACAACGGCGGCAACTCCCGCCCGGCGCTGAAGACGAACCGCGCAGCCGGCGACACGATCAACTACAGCTTCGTGGTCACCAACACCGGCAACGTGGACCTGACCAACGTCACCGTCACCGAGACAGCGTTCTCCGGCACCGGCACCCCACCGTCGATCTCCTGCCCCTCCACCACCCTCGCCGTCGGCGCCTCGATGACCTGCACCGCGACCTACACCGTCACCCAGGCGGATGTCGACGCGGGCTCCGTCACCAACACCGCCACCGCAACCGGCACCCCACCCACCGGCAGCCCGGTCACCTCCCCGCCGTCCACCGCCACCGTCCCCCTCACCCAGACCTCCACCCTCACCCTGACGAAGTCAGCCTCCCCGTCGACCGTCACCGCCGCCGGCCAGACCATCAACTACAACTTCGTGGTCACCAACACCGGCGACGTCGACCTCACCAACGTGAGCGTCACCGACACCGCGTTCTCCGGCACCGGCACCCCGCCGTCGATCTCCTGCCCGGCCACCACCCTGGCACCCAACGCGTCGATGACCTGCACCGCGACCTACACCGTCACCCAGGCCGACATCGACTCCGGCTCGATCACCAACACCGCCACCGCCACCGCCACCCCGCCCAACGGCAGCCCGGTGACCAGCCCACCCTCCACCACCACCGTGACCACCTCGCCGACCTCGCCGAGCGCGGGGCTCACCGTGGTGAAGACGGCCACGCCGACGACCGTGAGCTGGGCCGGCCAGACCATCGACTACTCGTTCGTCGTGACGAACACGGGCAATGAGAACCTCACCAATGTCGCGGTCACGGACACGGCGTTCTCCGGAAGCGGTGCTCCCCCGGCGATCTCCTGCCCCTCCACCACGCTGGCGGCCGGCGCGTCGATGACCTGCACGTCGAGCTACACCGTCACCAAGGCGGACATCAGGGAAGGGTGCATCACCAACACCGCCGTTGCCACCGGCCTCACTCCCGGGCGGCAGACGGTCACGTCGAGCCCCTCGTCGGCGACGGTGACGGTCACCGCGCACGTCCCCTCGCCCCGCCCGACCAAGCACCCGGTCCCGCCGGAGCACCTGCCCCCGACCGGCGCCGGGAGCATCCCGCTGGCCGTGACCGTGGGCGCGGTGCTGCTCGGTGTGGGTGGGCCGCTCCTGATCGTCAGCACCAGGAGGCGGCGCCGCCTGCGGGCCGCCGCCGAGGAGGGAACGGAGTAGACCGAGTGATCCACTGAACGGCCCTACCGGCGGCCCGGAGACGAACAGTCTCCGGGCCGCCGTCGTCGTGCCGGGCCCCCGGCGGCCGGTTCGCCCCGGGCCCGGCTCCGGCGCTTCCCTGTGGCCGGGGCCGGTTTTCGGTTTTCCTGGAATGGATGGCGGCCCCGACTTGCGCATGGGCGGCACGCCGGGTATGGGGAATTGACGAGCGATCATGCTCTCCTCAGTACAATCGTGCGTGCACTGTTCAAGGTCTGGCATATCTGCGCGTTAAAACCGCAGATCAGCCAATTCATGCGAATAGTCGCGTTCGCTGCGCTCGTGCGATCCGAATCGACCGCCAGTTCCCCCGGAGGGAGCCGCGGTCAAGTCCGGATCCCGAAAGCACCGCCCTGGGTGTACCGGCCTGAGGATGCACAAATGATCACGAGATTCTCCATAGCCTGACCGGCGCCGCCGGCGCGCCGAGACGCGCGCACAGGCCATCCGAGCAATTCGGGTCGGCGAAATCGGACAGTGACAACCTCCGCCCCGTTCCGCCGCTCGACCGCGCCACTGACGGTCGAACAGCCGGGGACGGACATTGCTGGATATCCCTAGGAGAAGCGATGCCCTTGCTGGCGATGATGCGGCCCGTATACAGACGGGCCGTCGTCGTACTGACCGCGGTCGCGGCCATGCTGATCTACGGCGGGCAGACGCCTGCGTTCAGCGCATCGATCAACGCGATCACCGGCGTCACCACCACCTGGCCCGGTTCGCCCTCGGCTCCGCTCCAGAACGGGACGCCGGTCACCAGCCAGATCACCTGGTGTGTTCCGAACGGCAGCCACGCGGGTGACACGTTCTCGATCGCCATGCCGCCGGAGCTGGTGAACTTCCCCTCCGGTACGCAGAACGTACTGGACAGCACCGGCGCGGTCATCGGTACCGCGACGATCTCCGGCAACCCCGCCGTCATCACGTACACCATGGGTTCGTACGTGGAGACGCACACGGACGTCTGCGGGACGACCACGGCCAGCGCGCAGTTGTCGACCGGTGAGACCGGCTCGCAGAACCTGGTCTACACGACGAACGCCGGGGTGAGCTTCACCACCCCCGTCACCATCATCCCCAATCCGCCCCGGGACCCCACCCAGCCACAGAAGTACGGGATCATCTACAACGGCACGGCCTTCCCGGCCACCAACATCGTCTGGGTGATTCACACCCCGGCGAGCACCACGGCCACCACCGCCCTCATCACGGACACGGCCCAGGCCGGCCAGGCCTTCAACTGCGCCGCCTTCGTCCCGGGGCTGACGCTCCCCTACTCGACGAACCCCGCCTCCACGATCAGCCAGCAGAATCTCAACACCACCACCAACCAGTTGGGCGGTGACGTCACCTACACCGGCACCGCGACCCTGAACTCGTGCACGGCGGCCGGCCTCTCGGTCACCGTCACCGTCCCGGCGAACACGAGTGTCGGCATCCTCATCCCGGTGACGGTCACCGACAACGCCCTCCAGCAGTTCTCGAACACCGTCGTGATCACCATGGGGAACGGCAGCCCGACGAGCACCGGCACCGCGCTCGACAACCCGAGCTGGAACAACACCGGGAACGGGAACAGCATCTCGGTCATCAAGTTCTCGACCGCGGACGGCCCGACGGCGGGCGACTACGACACCGCCCCCGGCAAGCCGGTCGACCCCAACACCCCGATTCCCGTCACGATCACCATCACCAACATCGGTTCGACCAGCCTCAACAACGTCACGGTGACCGACACGACCAGCTCCGGGCCGGCGCTGACCGGCCTGACCTGTGACTTCTCCGCCCTGGGCGGTCCGGCCACCGGCACAACCTGGGCCGGGCCCTTCCTGGCCGGCACGACGTTCAACTGCACGGGGACCGTGCCGGGCATGCCGCCCGGCACGCAGGAGACCGACACCGCGACGGTCACCGCCACCGACACCTCGGGCGCCCAGGTCACGGGCTCCGACAACTTCAACGCATCGACGCCCCCGGCCGCTCCGGCGCTGACGATCGCCAAGTCGGTGACGCCCACGACGGTGTCCGCCGCCGGCCAGACCGTCACCTACTCCTTCCTGGTGACCAACACCGGGAACGTCGCCCTCACCGGCGTCGAGGTCACCGAAACGGCCTTCTCCGGCACCGGCACCGCCCCGACGGCCACCTGCCCGCAGACCACCCTCGCCCCCGGCGCCTCCACCACCTGCACCGCCACCTACACCGTCACCCAGGCCGACGTCGACGCCGGCGCCATCACCAACACCGCCATCGCCACCGGCACTCCGCCCAGCGGCGCCCCCGTCACCTCCCCGCCCTCGAACGCCGAGGTCACGGCGGTGCGGACGCCGATGCTGACGATCGCCAAGTCGGTGACGCCCACGACGGTGTCCGCCGCCGGCCAGACCGTCACCTACTCCTTCCTGGTGACCAACACCGGGAACGTCGC
>NZ_JBIVRD010000042.1:63546-72313 GCF_044755565.1 Kitasatospora sp. NPDC092286
CTCCGGCACCGGCACCGCCCCGACGGCCACCTGCCCGCAGACCACCCTCGCCCCCGGCGCCTCCACCACCTGCACCGCCACCTACACCGTCACCCGGGCGGACATCTCCGCCGGCACCATCCTCAACACCGCCATCGCCACCGGCACTCCGCCCAGCGGCGCCCCCGTCACCTCCCCGCCCTCGAACGCCGAGGTCACGGCGAAGGTGCCGCCCGTCGGGTCGCTCCCGAGCACCGGTGCCACCACGCTGCTGTACGGGACCGCGGCGGCTCTGCTGCTCGCCCTCGGCGTGCTGGCCGTGTCCGCCCGAGGACGGCGCCGCCCGTCGCTCCACTCCGACGAGAGGTAGCAATCACCCCCTGACGGACAGTCGGGACAGCACCGGGGCGGCCCGGGGGCTTCACGCCTCCGGGCCGCCCCTCCGCGTGCGCCGGGGGTGCCCGGACGACACGCGGCTGCCCCGGGCCGAGGCCCGGGGCAGCCATGGGGAGGTGGGAGAAGGTCAGCCGCCGCTGATGCCGGTCTCGGTGAAGTTGCCGCCGACGCCGTTGGCGCCGATCGCCAGGGCGGCGCTGAGGAAGGAGGCACCGCCGGGGCCGAAGTCGACGTCGGTGATCTGGATGGCGCTACCGTTCGGGCCGACGGCGAATGCCCCCTTGTCGAAGTTCGCCACGGGGATGTGGTCGGCCTCGTGAGCCGAGGCGATGGTCGCCCCACCGATGACGAGCGGGAGGGAGAGAGCGGAGACGGCCAGGACGCGGTGCACAGTGCGCATGAGGAAAAGCCCTTCCAGGCATTGAAGTTGATGAGCAGTCAGATCGCCGCGAACTGGCGACCCTTCACTATCTACGCACGCGCGCATACGGGCTGCCACCGGAGACCGCCGTCCGGGGCACCCGATTGGCGCCAATCCGGGCCAGACTCCCCCGTTCGGCCCCGCGACCCGGTCCGGCGGCGGGGTCGCGGGGCCGGAAGAACCCCGCACCACCACCCGAACGGCGGCGTCCGCCGCATCCGGGGCCGGGCAGGGACCGGCGCGACGGCGGGCGGGCGGCCGTGGTGCTCGGGCGAGGGGTCAGGCCGTGGTGCGGATGCCGTCCAGGGCGATGGACAGGACGCGGTCGCGCTGCTTCTCGTCGGCGAAGGAGACCGAGCCGACGCCGGAGACGAGGCGCAGCAGATCGTCGATGCTCATGTCGGCGCGCACCTCGCCGGCCGCCTGGGCCCGGTGGAGCAGCGGTGCGCTCGCGTCGTACATCAACCTGCGGCAGGCCACGAAGACCTCCGTCTCCTCGCCCGCCAGGGCCTCGCGGATCGCGCGCTTGGTCAGGGTGTGGGCGACGAAGCGGCGCAGCCAGTCGGAGAGCGCCTCCCATGGCGGCTCGGCGGCCAATTCATCGGCGGCCAGGCTGAGTTCGCCGACCTCGTCGGCGTAGACCGTTTCGAAGAGGTGCCGGCGGGTGGGGAAGTTGCGGTAGAGGGTGCCGATGCCGACGCCGGCCCGGCGGGCGATGTCCTCCAGGGACGCCTCGGCCCCGTGTTCGGCGAAGGCCTCGCGGGCGGCGGCGAGCAGCGCGTCGAAGTTGCGCGCGGCGTCGGTGCGGCGCGGACGCCGGGCCGCGAGGAACTCGCTGACGACCTGTTCCGTCACGGGGGGTCTCTTTTCGGACAACGGGTTGAAGCGGAGGTTCACCTCCACTAATGTGGAGGCATGCCTCAACTTTACCAGTGAGGCCTGGGCTTCGCCCTGCCGCCACGTGCGGCCACCGCCGTCGGCCACCACACGCCGCCCCTGCCCGACTCTCCGGCATCCCCTCCCCTCCGGCGTCCCGCCTCCCGCGTCCCACGTCCCGAGAAGGTTCGATGAACCGCCAGTCCAACCGCCTCACCTTCGGCGTTCTCGCCACCGGCGCGGGTGTGTTCGCCCTGCTCCAGTCGCTGATCGCGCCCGCCCTGCCGACCGTTCAGCAGGCGATGCACACCTCGCAGGCCACGGCCACCTGGGTGATGACCGCCTATCTGCTCTCCGCCTCGATCTTCACGCCCATCCTCGGCCGGATCGGCGATCTCGTCGGCCGGAAGCGCACCCTCGTCGCGGCACTCGTCGCGCTCCTGGTCGGCTGCCTCGTCGCCGCCCTCGCCCCCAACATCACCGTGCTGATCGTGGCCCGGGTCGTCCAGGGCATCGCCGGGGCGCTGTTCCCGCTCTCCTTCGGCATCATCCGCGACGAGTTCCCCGCCGCGCGGGTGCCCACGGCCATCAGCAGCCTCTCCGCCGTCATCGCGGTGGGCAGCGGTCTCGGCATGGTGCTGGCCGGACCGATCGTCGGCGCGCTGGACTACCGCTGGCTGTTCTGGTTCCCCGTGATCATCGTCGCGATCACCACCGTCATCGCCCACCGCTTCGTCCCCGAGTCGCCGCACCGGGCCGAGGGCAGCGTCAACTGGCTCGGCGCCGTGCTGCTCTCGGGCTGGCTGGTGGCACTGCTGCTGCCCGTCAGCCAGTCCTCGAAGTGGGGCTGGGGCTCCCCCGCCGTGATCGTCCTGCTCCTGGCGGCCGTCGTCCTCTTCGCCCTCTGGGCCCTGGTCGAGGCCCGCTCCCGCCACCCGCTGATCGACCTGCGCGTCATGCGCCTGCCGGCGGTCTGGACGACCAACACCGCCGCGCTGCTCTTCGGTGGCGGGATGTACGCGGTCTGGGCGTTCCTGCCCGGCTTCACCCAGACCCCCTCGTCGGCCGGCTACGGCTTCGGGTCGAGCGTCACCGGCGCCGGGCTCCTGATGCTGCCGATGCTGGTCACCATGTTCGCCGCCGGCGTCCTCAGCGGCCGGCTGGCCGGCCGCTTCCCCGCCAAGGCGCAGCTCACCGTGGGCGCCGTGCTGGGCGCGGCGGCCTGCGGGATGCTCGCCGCCTGGCACGGCCGGCCGTGGCAGATCGCCCTGGCGGCAGGCGTGTTCGGGATCGGCATCGGTCTGGCCTACGCCTCGATGAGCATCCTCATCGTCCAGAGCGTGCCCGCGGCGCAGACCGGCGCGGCCACCGGGATGAACGCCAATATCCGCACCATCGGCGGCTCGGTCGGCACGGCCCTGATGGCCGGTCTGGTCACCGGCCGGCTCCAGCCCTCCGGTCACCCCTACGCCTCGGGCTACACCAACGGTTTCGCCCTGCTCGCGCTCTTCTGTCTGGCGGCCGCCCTGGCCGCCTTCCTCGTGCCGGCCCACCGTGCCGTCCCGGTCGTGGTCGCCGGCTCGGCCCCGAAGCCGGAGAGTGTGCGGAACTGACCGCGCCGCTCCCGCCCGGGGCGGGAGCGGCAGGGCAGGGGCAGGCGCTAACCGACCACCGGCAGCTCCACGAAGGAGGGCCGCACGGCGCCGTGGCCGATCGTGTAGGCGGCCCGGCCGTCGGCCGGCCGCAGCTCGAAGGAGTCGGGGTTGGCGGCCGCGATGGTGAGCCGGATCCGGTCGCCGGCCCGGAAGAGGACGGAGGTCGGCTGCAGGTCCAGGGTCACCTGCCGGGGCCTGCCCTGCGGGAACGGCGCCGCGTCGGTGCTCGTGTAGCCGCGGGCGGTGCGCAGCCGGCGCCAGTCCGGGTTCTCCCGGCGGGAGGTGGTCGCCCGGTCGGCGAGGGCGAGTTGGCCTTCGGTGAGGTAGGTGACGCGGCCGTCCGGTGCGACGTGCTCCAGGTAGACGTGCAGTGCGCCGTCGCTCGCGCCGCTGATGCCGGTCACGTCGAGGGTCACTCGCCCGAGGCCGGTCACCCGGGTGTCCTGGCGGACCGGCGGGCTGTCGTAGCTGAGCAGTTCACGGTCGACGGCGGCGCGGTCGGGGTAACTGACCGGGGCGCCGCTGAGGTTGGTGTTCCAGCGGTCCGACGGGCCGGTGCCCGCGGTCGGGCTGAGGCGCAGCAGGTCGGCGTCCGGTCCGGCGGCGGTGGCCGACGGGCGCTGCCGGGTGAGCGCGTTCCCGTCGGCCAGGTAGAGCCGCTCGGTCCGGGTGCCGGTCACCGGCCAGCGGGTGGTGGCGCGCCAGGTGCCCTCGTTCAGGGTGTAGTAGTGCAGCACCCGGTCACCGCCCGAGCTGCGGGGTGAACGGTGTGCCGCCCCCCGGTCAGTGACGCGAAGCCGATGAGCGGATTCCTCAACGACCTTGCGTCCCAGTGCGGATGACGCCACCTCAGCGCCTCGGCCCGCCATCAACCCGAGTGGCCGGACGCCGGGCGCCGGCCGTCCTGGGCCGCTCATGACAGGCGGATCAGGCCAATTGACGGCCGGTTATCGGCGCGAGGGTGCCCCCTCGGCCGGAAACCTGTGGACCGCCCGGCGAAGCCTGCCATGATGCCCGAAGAACGATGTGACATGTCACAGTGCTCTCGGTGTCCGCCGGGCGCACGAACGAGGGAGGAACCCATGAAGCGTCTCGCCGCCGTACTGGCCGGCACCGCCGGCCTGGCAGCCCTGATCGGCACTCAGACCGCCGTCGCCGCACCCGTCTCCGGGCCGGAGTTCACCGGCGTCATCACCTGCGGGAGCCCGGGCGCGCCCGGCTTCCTGCTGACCAAGGCCTGCATCGAGGTCACCGGCAACCAGGTGAACCTCTACGGGCACGCCGCCCCGACCAGCCCCGGCTGGCAGGACCAGCAGGTCAGGTTCAAGCTCAGCGGCGCCGTGATCGGCAGCCCCCCGTTCGGCGGCGTCAACCCGACCACCCTGGTGACCGCCGGCGGCAACTACGTCAGCGGCATCACCACCACCGCGCCCTGCGGAGCTACGGTGACCGTCGAGTTCAGCGTGGACCAGTGGGGCTGGCCGCCGTCGACGGCGACCGCCTCGACCGTCGTGAGCTGCTGAGCCGGGCCCGACACCACACCGGGTAGGGGCGGGCGACCGCCCGCCCCTACCCCCGTGCCCCGCACAAGGAGCGGGTCGGCGACGACCTGACGGAGCGCGAGACCGAGGTACTGACGCTGATCGCGCAGGGCCTGTCGAACGCGGAGATCGCCACCCGGCTGGTCGTCGCGGAGCAGACCGTGAAGTCCCGTGTGAGCCGCATCCTGGTCGAGCTCCAACTGCGCGACCGGACCCAGGCGGCGGTCTTCGCCTACGGGCCGGGGCTGGTGCGCCCGACCGGCTACTGAAGAAGCCGCACTCCTCCCGGCCCGGCCGGGGGGCGTACCGCCACCGCCCGGGGCTTGTCCGCGAACACCCACCGGTTGCTCGCCAACGCGTCGTTCGGCTCGGGGAGTGGGCCGCGCCCGTGGTGCTGGGTGAAGTCGAACGGGGTGTGCAGCGAGGTGGCCCAGCCCCGGCGCGCCAGCGCGCCGGCCGAGTCGGGCCGCGGCTCCCCGTCGAACAGGTCGAGCAGGTCGACGCCGATCTGCTGCTTCGTCGAGCGGTAGACCGGGTTGTCGCGGACCTCCGGCGACTCGCCGCCGAGCTTGACCTCGAACGCCAGCGTGCTGCCGGCGGCGCTCAACCCGTCCACCGCGTCGATGAGGTACCGCTCGGCGGCGTTGGGCAGATAGAGCAGCAGCCCCTCGGCCAGCCAGGCGCTCGGGGCGGTCGGGTCGAAGCCCGCGCCGGTCAACGCCCCGGCCCAGTCGGTGCACAGATCCGCCGCGATCGACACCCGCACCGTCTTCGGGGCGGCGCGGAGCCCGTCGAGCACCTGGTGCTTGAACGCCAGGACGTCCTCGGTGTCGACCTCGAAGACCGTGCAGCCGGGGGGCCAGTCGAGGCGGAAGGCCCGGCTGTCCAGCCCCGCCCCGAGCAGGACCACCTGGCGGGCGCCGGCCCGCACCGAGCGGAGGAGGGCGTCGTCGAGGACTCTCGTCCGCAGACCGAAGTAGCGCCCCAGCCGCCCCCAGAGCGGGTTCGCGTCCCCGCCGGGAACGTGCTCCAGGCGGACCGGCCAGTCGGCGGAGGCCCGTGCGGCGCGCACGAAGTGCTCGGCGTAGACATCCCTCGCCAGGGCGTTGTGACGGTGACTCTCGATCGCCCGGGCCGCGGCGACCATCAGGGCGGTCAGGCCGACGCCCCCTTCCACCCCGGCGGTCAGGGCCGGTCCGGAAGGCCGTGCCACCCCGGAGGACGGCGCCACGGGGGTGCGAATCGCTGTGCCGATCATGACTGTCCTCCCCTCAGGTGAGCCGGGACCACGAGGCCGGCTGTTCATGGGTGGTGCACCGGGCGCCGTAGACGAGACTCATGAACCGCAGGACCTCGTCGTCCGGCAGGTGCAGGCTGGTGGTGCAGTCCGTCAGCACCGTCACGTGAAAACCCTTCTGGAACGCCGTCCGGGCCGTGGAGTCCACGCAGACGTCGGTGTACAGGCCGGCGAACACGAGATGCCCGGTGCCGCGCCGGACGAGGTGCTGCTCGAATCCGTCGCTGAGGAAGGCGTCGAAGCACGCCCGCTTGGTGAAGACCCGTTCGCCGGGCGCCGGTGACACCTTGTGGAACTCGGCGCCCCACGAACCGTCGAGGCACTTCGGCTTCTTGCCCAGGGCGGCGTCCCGCTGCCGCCAGCTCGGCCCCTGGTGCGCGACGTCCCCGACGAACCGCACGAAGACGACCTCCGTGCCGTGCTCCCGTGCCAGGTCGACGGCTCGCGCGGCGTTCGTCGTCACGGCGTCCAGCGTCGCGGGGTCGCCGCGGTAGCGGGCGAGGGCGGTCGGGCCCGCGCAGAAGTCGTTCTGGACATCGACGACGACCAGCGTCGTGCCCTCCCGAGAGGTCATGACCCGGAGACCCGGGTGGCACCGGCGGCCGGCGGCCCGTCGGGCCCGTCCGGCTCCAGCGCGTCGAGCAGCGCCTCCACCACCTCGGTGGTGGAGTTCCGTCCGCCGGCGTCCGGGGTGAGAACACCCCGCTTCACGACGGACTCGAGCGCCTGCTCCACCGCCCGCACCGCGCCGGTACAGCCCGCGTGCCGCTCCGCGATCGCCGCCGCGGCCCGCACGGTCGCCACCGGATTGACCGTGTCCCGCCCCTCCAGGGCGTCGGCGGAGCCGTGCACGGTCTGGTACTCGACCAGTCCGGCCAGGTCGGGGTGGAGGTAGACGTTCTCCGTGCAGCAGTTCTCCTGCCGCTCGGAGCCGAAGCGGTCCAGCAGGACCACGTGCATGATGTCGGCCCACTCGTTGCCCGCGACGATCACGGTGCGCGCCGACGGCCCGTGCTCGATCAGATTGCGGTTCACCGTGTCCGGCTGGAACAGCCGGATGTCCACGCCATGCCGCCCGGCGCTCTCGGCCACCCAGGTGTCGAGAGCGCCGTCCAGCAGATGGAACTTGTAGGCCATGACGACCTGGCCGACCTCGCCGTCGGGCCACTCCTGCCGCGCGCGCCGCAGGGCGTAGGAGATGACCTTCTCGGTGATCTCCCGGCTGAACGTCATGGTGCGGGTGACCAGGCCCGGGGAGTGCTGGTTCTCACCGGTGTAGAAGCCCTGGGCCTCGTCCCGGACCAGCAGCAGTGATCCGCCGCCGGTGGCTATGAGATCGACCTTGACCGCCTGCAGCCGCTGCCGGACCAGGTACAGGGACTGGGCGTTGATCGCCGTACGGAAGATCACCGGGACACCGCTGTCCGCCTGGGCCCGGCAGAACCCCTCGTAGTGCTCGGCGTCCTCCTGGGTGAGCTCACGGACCCGATCGCTCCCGCCCTCGGCCCGCAACGAGGCGTACGAGTGATACGTTCGCGGCGAACGGACGACCTCGATGTCGACCGCGTGCAGCTGGGCGAGCCTGGCCAGGACCCGTTCGAAAACGGCCGCGACTTCCGCCCCGGTGCCGCGGCCGACCGCAAGTCCGATAACCGACTTCATTGCTCTCCTTCGTCCTCGGATTCCTTCATCAGCGCGCCACGCGCCCCACCAGATGGTCACCCGGAATTCCGGCCTTGTCCGGACGGTAATAGTCCTTGATGCCGTCGGCCCACGTCGCCGCCTCGATCCGGTCCGAATCCGTGGGAGCGAAAGCGTCGAAAAGGGCGTCGATGTTCGCGCGTTCGAAGCCGATGGCCACCATCAGCGCCACAAAGGCTGGGCGCTCGATGAGCCCGTCGCCGTCCGGATCCCCCAGCGCGGCGAGCGACTCCGCGAACTCGCTGATCGTGGCGTCGAAACGCTGCGGCGCGAGCACGCAGGCGGCGTACTCGTCGAAGGTGATCCGGCCGTCGCGGTTGGAGTCCAGCTCGGTGGCCAAAGTCGTCCAGTACCGCCGGAAGGCGGCCAGCATCGCGTCTCTCGCCGCACCGTCGGAATCGGGTGCCGCCTCGACCACACGACCTGCCATAAGAGCGAAATCATCTGCCTCGAGAAGGCCGTTTCCGTTGGCGTCGAGCAGGGAGAAGACGAGCTTGACGCGACTGACCGCCTCTGTGCGCACAGATCCGCCGCCTTTCTTTTGGCCGACCCGTTGCGGGGCAGCGCGGATGGAATGGTGAAATATCTGTCTCACTATCCAGCCGGCCACCGGTCTACCCCGGAGGAATCCGGTTCAATTCACTCGATCGAGGGAATTGGGCGCGCCGGTCCCGGGCATCCACCAAAGTTGTGCGTCGATCGGCACAGTGCAGCCGTCGACCCGGCTGCGCCGCCGGATGCCCGACGAGCACGGGCGGCCCGGCCGCCGGATCGTCGAGGCGCCGAACACGTCCACGGCCCCCGCCTGCTTGGGTTCAAGGGGTCGTCGCAACACCACTTGGTTTTAGGTGGTGAGTAGATCACGTAGACGCTCGGCTGGGGTATTCCAGCCGAGCGTCTT
>NZ_JBIVRD010000043.1:0-71447 GCF_044755565.1 Kitasatospora sp. NPDC092286
CGCTCCGCGTGTCCGTGACCTGACCTTCGGTCAGGTCGGCCCGGCTCCGCTCGGCCCCGGGGCCACTCCGCTCCGCTCCATGGTCCCGGTGGGCTGATGCCCATTCACATCGCTGAACTGGGATTTTGGCTGAACTCACGACAGGCTGACTGGGGGAGGGGTGGGCTTCGGGGGGCGCGTGCGGGTCCGCTTCACTCCCGCAAGATTGGTCTAGACCGACGCCTAAGTCACGATTCGGCCCCCTCGGGGCCGGGGTGCGCTACCCTGACAGGGTGAGCAACGGTCCCCAGTGTATCAGTCTTGGCCTGTCAGGTTATCCTGCCGGAACCGGGGTGCTCACCCTCACGTTTCGGGTATTCGTCGGAAATCGCTGCCGGGTACTGATATCCTTCCGAATAGCCGCATCCATCGGGCACGCTTTCCGGTCCGTCTGGTTTCTTCGCCGGACCGTCGAATGTATCAGTTAGGCACTGTCAGGATTTCCCGCGTGGTCCCTGGTGTGGGCCCGGGAATGGGTGAGGGGAAAACACGTAGTCATGGACATCGTAAAGCCGGGCCTGATGGCCGCTCAGTCCGCCGGCGTCTCGCTGCGCGGGCACCAGGAGGAGGCCCTGGAGGCGATCGTGCGGGGCCTGACGCCCCGTCCGGGACGGCCGGGTTCCCCCACCGGTCTGCGGGTCACGGTGCAGATGGCCACCGGCTCCGGGAAGTCGTACGTCGGCGCCGCGGCCGGGCAGAAGCTCGTGCCCCGGGGCGTGGTCCTGGTCGTGGTGCCGACGCTGGACCTCCTGGTCCAGATGATCGGCTCCTGGCGGGCCGCCGGCCGGGCCGGGGACATGCACGCGGTGTGCTCCCTGGTCGACTCCGAGCTGCCGTACGGGGTGATGGCGAGCACCAGCCCGCTGATGATCGGCATGTGGCTGGAGCACGCGGCCAAGCGCCGGCGGCTGACCACCCTGTTCGCCACCTACACCTCGGTGGGCGCCGTCGCCGCCGCCTACGCCCACTGGGCCGAGCACCGGGGCGAGGTGCCGCCCCCGCTCGGGCTGATGGTCTGTGACGAGGCGCACCGCTCGTCCGGGAGCGTGGAGAAGACGTGGGCGGTGGTGCACGACCAGGCGGAGATCCCGGCGGACCGTCGGCTCTACATGACCGCCACTCCGCGGATCTGGGCGCCGCCGAGCAAGGCCATGAGGCGGCGCCAGGATGCCCACCAGCCGTTGCCGGAGGAGCTGGCGGTGTCCATGGACGACCAGCGGATCTACGGCCCTCACGTGTATTCCCTGGGCCTGGCGGAGGCCATCGACAGGAAGCTGCTCGCCCCGTTCGAGATCGTGGTCCTGGAGCTGCGCGACCCCCTGGGCGACCGCCGGGGCGCCGAGCGGCAGGGCGTGCCGTGGGGGGCGGGTGTCGGCGAGGCCGAGGACGGCAGCGAGGACGAGGTGCCGGCCGAGCGGATCGCGGCCATCCAGGCCGGGCTGCTCAAGACCGCCGTCGAACGCGGGCTGGAGCGCTGCATCACGTTCCACAACCGCACGATCGAGGCCCGCTACTTCTCCGAGACGCTGAACCAGACCGCCGAGAAACTGCACTTCCAGAACCCGCAGAAATACCCCGAAGAAGTCTGGGCGCAGTGGCTCTCCGGCGAGCACGAGATCGACTACCGCAAGGAGCTCATCGGCGACTTCGGAAAAGGCGAGGAGGACGACGGGCTCAAGCTTCGGATTTTCAGCAACTGCAAAGTGTTGGGCGAGGGGGTCGACATGCCGAATGCGGATTCGGTTCTCCTCCAGGGCCGGGGCAGCATGGTGGATATCGTCCAGGCCATCGGCCGGGCGCTGCGTATGCAGCCCGGGGAGGGAAAGACCGCCAGCATCATCGTGCCGGTCTTCCTCAAGCCCGGAGAGGAGCCCGGGGACATTCTGGAGTCGGATTCGTACGGCCCGCTGGTCAAAATCCTGACCGCGCTGCGCAGCCACGACGCCAAGGTCGTCGAGGCCCTCGCGGTGCCCCAGAAGTCCGGCAAGCGAACGAAGGGGCGCAGCGCCGAGGCTGCTGTCGGGCCTGGTGAAAGCATGCTTGGTGCAGGCGGTGCGGCGGGGGCGGGGGCGTTCACGCTGCCGGTGCGGTTCCAGACGCCGGTGGACGAGAACGTGCTCGCCCTGTTCATCGCCTCCCGGGTGCTGACCGGTGAGAACCAGTTCTGGCGGGAGGGCATCAGCCACGCCCGCCGGTGGAACGAGGAGACCGGCGGCCTTGATGTACCGTATTCCGCGATGGTCGGTGAGGAGGGGAATTTCCCGCTCGGGAAATGGCTTTCCGACCGGCGGAGCGAGCACGCTTCTGGTGAATTGGCGCGCCACCGGGTCGACATGCTGGATGCGTTGGGGATGATCTGGTCCGTGAGCGATGCCAGGTTCGAGGCGGGGCTGGACTGGGCGCGGGTCTGGGCGAAGGGGCACGGTGGGTCGCTGGCGGCGCCGGCGCGGGCGTCGGTCGGCGGGTACGCCATCGGGACCTGGTTGTCGGAGCTGCGGGCTGCGGCCCAGGTGCCGGCGGGCGAGCCGGGTGCGCTCGCTGCGGAGCGTCGGCGGGCGCTGGAGGAGATCGACCCGTGGTGGTGCCCCGCCTGGCCGATCACCTGGCAGCGCGCCTACGCCGTCGCCCGGCTGTGGTGGCTGGACTCCGACGGCCTGGTCGACTGGACCACCCTGCCGCTGGACAGGGTGTACGAGGGCGAGCAGCTCGGCCGCTGGGTGCACGCCCAGCGCGCCGGGTGGCCGGCCCTGGAGGAGGACCAGCGGGATCTGCTGTCGGCGATCGGTATCGAGGAGGACCAGGAGCTAGTGGCCGCGAAGGCCGCCGCCGAGGCCAAGCCGACGCTGTCCCGCGGCGACCGGTTCCAGCAGGGCCTGGCAGCCCTCGCCGCCTTCGTCGAGCGGGAGCAGCATCCCCGAGTTCCCCGCCCGCACAAGGAGCCGCTGGAGACCGTGGAGGCCGGCCCCGGAGGCGAGGAGCAGGCGGTGGTGTCGCACTTCGCCCTGGGCACCTGGCTCAACAACCAGAAGGCCCGCCGGACGAAGCTGACCCCGGGCCAGCTCGCACAGCTCGCCGAGCACGGCGTGGAGTGGGCGTAGCGGGCTCGTCCCGGCCGGGACGGTGTCGCTGCCCGGCGGTAGGCTGCTGAGGCCCCGAGAAGGCACCGGGTAGGCCGCCACCCTGCTGGGTGGCGGCCTACTGGCGTCCTACGCCGGTTCGGTATCCGTCCGGCTGGCCGACAGGCCTCCGAGGGAGAGACTGAGCATGAGGGCTCCTTCGACGGCGACCAGGATGCGCAGCAGTTGCTCGCGCTCCTCCTCCGAGCCGGAGTCGGCATGCTTCATCTTCTGCAGGTTGTTCCGTGCAGTGACGATGACACGCGCGACCGTCTCGTGGACCACGCTGCCGGTCTGCTGAACGTCGCCTACCGTGGTCGGCTCCGGGCGCGGGCCGCCTCCATAGACGAAGCAGAGGGCTTCGGCGAGCTTGGTCGGCTTCAGAACCCCGTCTTCGATGTGGGTGAGGCCAGAGAGGTCGTCGAAGTTCGCTTGGGCCCATGCCAGTGACTTCTTCTGCGGAAACGCCTCCCGCAGGATGCGATCGATCAGCTCGATGAGGGAGTTCGCCGCCTGGGAGACGCCGTCCTCTGAGTGCTGGAGCGCGTGCCGCGCCCCCCTGATCTTCTTGACCAGGGGGGAGTTGGCACGCTCGACCCGCTTGGCGGTCCCGTCCGAGATCAGGGCGCGGACCGTCTGCGTGAACGCCGGGGCTTTCTGGGGCTCCCAGGTCGCCAGATCGTCCGTTGTCGCGGAGGTCTCCTGCATGGGAAGCGCGGCCAGGACCTTCTCGCCGAAGAACGCGTCGGCTTGGACCACGAGCTGCACGGCATTGAGCAGCACCCCGGTATCGAGCCGGGTGGCGGCCTTGAGCTGGGCCTTGGACAGCAGGCCCAGTGCGTCGCTCCACGCTACCGCGAATGGCATGGTCGCCCGGATAAGCCGCCGGACAGCGAGGCCCACGGCGGCGCCGTCGTGCTTCACCGCGACCAGGATCGCGCGGTAGCGGGCCGCGCCCAGCAGCCGCAGCACAAACGCTTTGTACGTGTCTCTCGTGGCCTTGCGCTGTACCTCCGCGAGGAGCTCCTCAAGTTTCCCCTCGGTGATGTACCGCGCCAGGATCTCTAGTTCCTCCTCAGGTACCTGCGAGAAGAAGTCTTCCAGCCGGTCAGGCCACGGCCGGGGGTCCCGGGAATCGGTCATCGCGATGCACAGCGACACGACCAGGTCGATGCCGATGATTTCCGCTTCGCCAATCCGCAGGGTCGACAACACCGCCGGGTCCAGCGCGCGCAGGAAGACAGCGATCTTCGACTGGTGAAGATCAACAGACGTGGTCTTGCTCAACCCTGAAACCTGCCTCGCTTCACCAGTGGGCTAATAGCACCATCACGCTACAGGGGGCGTCGGACAAGGTCGTCGGCTTTTATCGGCGGAGTCCAAGCGCAGGAGAGCGAGGGCTCTCGGGAGCGTGGCTGGGGCGCCGGCCGCCCAGACCACCGCGCGGCGTTGCCCTGCTCCACGGCGCCCGGCGCGACGGGCGGGTCGCGTTGCCGGTGTGGGAACCCACCCGGGCCGAATGCGTCCGCGACGCGATCAGCGTGCACCTGCGCTTCAGCGCCCCCTCTCCTCGCAGGTCAGGATGAGGGTTGACCAGCCGCCAGGAAGGTGTAGGCTCCTCCGATTTCGATGCTTCGCTGACCACTGTCTCCGGCGGGAAACTCGTTCCCGGCGGCCCTTGATCGGCGCTCTGAGCCGTCTACGGTCCACGGCCATCGGACCCCGCCGGAATCCTGCCGGCGCCGCCCCGTGCCCAGCCGGGCACCAGCGGAAGTCCGTGTCCACTCCCGGACGACACGAGAGGAACGCCTCATGGACGAGTACAACGCGCCAGTCCCTGACTCTGGCGAGCAGGCCCTGGATGGCGACGGCGACCGGCCTGCTGGGCCGGACCACGGACGTCGGATCAGGCCGGGCTGGCGGCGCTGGGCGGGCGGTCTCCTAGCGGCCGCGCTCGGCTCCCACCTAATCCCGGCGCTGACCGTCGTGGTCCCGCACTTCGAGATCGTGGTGCGCCTCCGGTAGCGGCGGAGGCCGGCCCGCCGACCCGCTCGGAGGTCCGGGCGGGCCAGCCCCTCCAGCGTGCGGGTGCGCAGCGTCCCGGCGCACCCGCGGCTACGTCGGCGCGGCGACGGCGCCCGGGCACCTGGTGCCTCCGACGGTGTCGGGGACCGCGCAGGGGTTCTCGGTCTGCCAGCCAGGGAGCGGCTATGCGGTGTCGCCGGTCCAGTCCCAGCGCAGGGGGTCGGCGGGGCGGGGCTCGTAGTGGGCGCGGCCGCCGGGCCCGTAGAGGCCGGTCTCGGTGATCAGCGCCGCGCCGTCGGCGAGTTGCTCGGCGTCCCAGCCGGTGACGTCCAGGAGCTGGCCGTCGAGCGGGCCACCGACGAGCTCGCGGTACTCGTGCCCCGGCTCGGGACCGGGGTCGGGGTCGTCGTGGTCGGCTCCGTAGACCCGACGTCCTTTCAGCTCCTCGTCGTCCATGCCCACCAGCATCCCAGCTGACGTCGACCCCGAGGGCGCGAACGGGCCAAGGTCACCACCACGGTTGGACAGTGTCGGCCTGGTCGCTGTCAGGTCCTGCGGTTGAGCAGCAGGGTGAGGAGGGTGCGTGCTTCGCAGCGGCGGGCGTGGGCCGGTACGGCGACGAGAAAGCCGACCGGCGGTCGGGTCAGACAGGATCCGGCGGCTGGCGGGGCGCGGGACGCCCTGCCAACCGTGCCAGCGTCACCCGAGGCGGCGGGCGAGAGAACGCAGCCGGACGTGAACGGCGGCCGGATCGGTGCCGGTGAGCGCCGCCACCTCGGCCTGCGGGAGTCTCAGTACCAGGTGGAGCAGCAGCACGTCCTGTTCAGGTGCGGTGAGGTGGGAAACGGGGCCGAGAAGGCGGGGTCCGGCCACGGTGCAGACCCGCTGCCGAACGGCCTGCCACGCACAGGCCGTCGGGCTGGCCGTGCTCAGGACTTCTCGCCAGCACCGGGCCAGATCCTCGAAGGCGTCGTGGATGGTCAGCGGGGCGACGGCCGAGGGGAGAAGGAGTGCGGCGTAGCGCAGGTAGCCGTCGTGGTGGAGGTCTCGCAGGGCGATGAGGTCGAGTGCCGGGGAACGGCGTGCCCGGGCTTGGCAGTGGTGGCGGGGCGCGAGTGTCATGGGTAGCCCTCGGGCCGGGAGAGGCGAGCGGGTGGCTCTTCGCGTGGGATCAGGATGCGGATCTGCGGTTGGGGTCGTCGGCCGGGTAGGCGCTCCGGCGGGCGTGGCACGCGGATCGGCAGCCCGGCCGGGGTGTAGCCGGCCGGAGGCAGTGGTCGGCGCGGACCGATCCCTCGAAGGTCGGAGGGAGTGTGGATTCTCAGGAAAGCGATGTCCTCGGGCGTGAACTCGGTCCCTACTGCCGAGCTGAACAGGCCGCCTGCGGGCAGCGGCCGGATTCTGACCTCGATGATCTGATGGGCGCGGGATCGCTGGGCGGGAACCTGCCAGCCGAGGCTTCCGGTCCCGACGCTCCGTCCGGCCGCCCGGTCCCAGGCGGCGCCCCATTCCTCCACCATGGCCTCGGAGACCCCCATGGCCTGGGCGAACGCAGTGACGTGCTCGCGCCTGGGGACGGCCTGCAGGCGCAGGATCGCGCCGAGGCTGCTGGCGGGCAGGCGGTTGGACCCGTTCTCCCGCCGACCCGCCCGCTTCTGGAGTTCGGCCAGCGAGGGCTGGCCCTCCTTCGCCCGCAGTTCGGTCATCGCCCAGCGGAGTTGGCCGAAGCTGTCGATCAGCTGCGGGCGGGTGGCCAGGTACGCGGACAGGCTGACGGCCAGGACACCGACGACGCGCTCGGAGCTCAGGTTCGCGAGTTCCTGCTGAAGCCGGATCCGCTTCTGCTCGGCGCAGCGCGCTGCTCTCCAGTACCGGCGTGCTGTGCGCGGATCGCTTCCGCAGATCCGGACGTACTCCTCGACGACTTTCAGCGAGGGCACGCTGTCACCGCTGGCTGCCCGGGAGAGCATCGAGGGGGCGTAGGTAGTCTGTTCGGCCATCGCCTTGTACGTGATGTTGCCGGAGCGCTGGCGCTGCTCACGCAGCCAGGTCGCCAGCGCTCCGAGCTCTCGCGTATCGGCGGCGACGGCGCGTTCACGCCGTCCCATCGGTGTCAGCCGGCGTCGGTCGCGGTGGAGTTCGGCCCGCGCAGGCCCTTGACGGTGCGGCAGGCCAGGTAGGTCACCGCGCCGATGAATTCGAGGGCGCCGTACATGGGCAGGCCGCCCAGGACGAGCGCGGCGGCCACGAGCACGATGACGACGACGAGCACCGTCTCCGTTCCGGACGGAAACCTGCCCGGGCGGTCGGGAACGGATGCGGGCATGAGGGTAGTAGAGCGCATATTGAATCCTGACGATCAGCATCAGTCGCGTCCGCGGACGGACGCGACTGACGCGGGCTGCACCAACAAGGTTCGACAGGGGCTTCCCGACCCCTGGGCATCGAACTGGTGTGATCCTCTCACCGGTGACCCTGCGATCACAATCCGTATCGCGAGCAAGCGTGCGATTGATTCAGAAATAACTACGAAACCACGCTCAAAATGGAGCGAACAAATGCCCAATTTGAATTGCACAAACCGCGTCGGACCAGTTCAAGGGTGTTAAACCCTGAGAGTTGATTTACTTTTGACCGAGGCTGCGTTGCCGATGCGGCTCAGCAATGACAGGCTGTTCCCAGCGCTGATTCCTGCCAGCCCCGGAGCCTCCCTGGCGTAGTGGCTGCACCACGTAGGGGATCGGGAGTCGCGACTTCCCGCGCGACCCCAGAGAGGGTGGAGCACTCCGGTGCCCCACCCTCTCGCCGTCTTCGCACCGCCCGTGGGCCGGCCCCGCCACGCGAACCCCCTCCTCGCCCCACCCCAGCCGCCCGCTGTCCCGGCCCGGCCGGTCGCCCCACCGCAACCGTCCGGCCCGCCACTCGCTCCACCGCTTCCGACCTGCCCGCCCACCGTCTACCTCGCCTTCACCCAGCGGACGAGCGAGCCTGACAGCACGGCGTGACCGTCAGGCAGCGCGTGCGGCGCTGCTGCTTCATCTCCGCCTCCGCGAGGTGCCCGTGGTCCGGCGTCAACGCCTCGCGCACCCGCCGCTCGACAGCCTCGACATGGCGGTAGTAGCCGGCGTCGTACGCCTCGATCACCTCGAAGGTCCACTTCCCCGCCCCGTCGAGCGCGGGCAGGACGTCGCGGCCCTGGATCTCCCGCTGGACCAGGTCGGCCTGCTCAATGTGGCCGGCACTGCGCAGCGCGTCGACAGCGTCGCCGATCGTCTTGTCCGCGCTGCCGGTCAGCTGGTGCCAGCTGTAGAGGCTGCCGCGGGCCCGCACGGTGGTCTCCAGCGCCTGGGAGAGCAGGCCGAGCGCGTCCACCGTCGCGTCATCCATACCTTCGGGCCGTTGGTGGCGCTGCGAGCGGTCGCCGCAGCCGTGGTCCTGGTCCACCGTGATCACCTGTCCCACGCTCGTGCCGGTCGTCGCTACCGTGTTCCCGACCGCGGTGGTCGTCAGTCCGCCGCGGTTGGGCAGGACGCCCGAACAGCCCGGTCGCCGGTACCGCGAAGCACGTCGGCGAGGACTGCGATCACGCCGGATGACCCAGGGTCCAGCCGCTGATCGCTGTCACCGGGCCGCGCCAGGCCGGCAGGGTGTGAGTGGTACGGCCGGACCGGTAGGTCACGTCCCGCAGGTGCAGGAAGCGGCGGTCCTGCTGGCGCCGGCGCCGGCCTTTCTCGGCTGCGTCGTCCAGGTGCCAGATCGCCTCCCGGACGGTCCGGTACAGGTCGCCGTCCTGGCCGCGGAGCTGGCCGAGGTGCAGACGCTCCCAGGTGTCGGTGGACACCACCGTCCCCGTGACCAGCGCGCCGTCCAGGAGCAGGGTGACCGTCACGGCCGACTCGATGTGCTCGCTCTCCGCCCCTAGGCGCAGCAGCTCCAGGTACGGGTCCGGGTAGGCCTCCCCCTGCAACATCACCCTCAGGGTCGGCTGTACCGCATCTCTCCACGACACCGCGCTGCTCCCCCAAATCGCCCGTTCGGTGGAGTCAAGTATGCCTGCGGGTGGCTGGCCTGGAGTGTTCTTCGGGTTCGACGCCGAGGTGGTCTCACCGCCCCAGTTTCAGGGCTACTCAAGCGCCGGCGCGCCGCGCCAACTACTCGCAGCGCATCCAAACACCGCGGCGGCCCACCGGGAGAGGTGGGCCGCCGCCGTTTCTGCTGAATCACTCAGGCCGGGTTGGTCAGCCGGCAGGTACGACCCGGTGCTCGCTGTGGCTGTTCAGTAGGTCCAGCATCTTGTTGAACTCATCAGACGGCATCTTGTGGATCAGATGGTGCGCCGCGGCAACGCCGTCCGTGTAGGGGAAGAGCTCGGGCCGCTGTTCCTTTGTCGGTTCGACCGGCCTGGTCTGTTCGGGAACGGCTGGCACATGCTCCTGCGTCGCGCCTGCGGGGGGCTCTTGCTCCCGGGAGGCCGGTTCCGCCGATGCAGGTTCGGCCTGATCCGTTTTACGGCCGTAAAACGGATCAGGACCGGGCTGGTCAGGACCGGTGGCCGGCTCATCTGCCGCTGGTGTGCGGGCCGCGGCCTTCTTGGCGGTCTTCTTCGCGGCGGAGCGCTCAGCGGATGCTGCTGCCCTCTGCTTCTGCTCGTCCTGCCACCATGCCAGTTGCTCCGACGGGCCCCACTCGTTGTCCCGGGCCAGCTTGCCCAGCGAGCGGGCAACTTCGAGCGGCATGGTCTTCTTCCGCACCAGGTCCTGGGCCCCCGGAGCCAGGTGGGTGAGGAGGATACGTTGGGTGACCCATCCGTCGACCCGCTCGAAGTGCTGGGCTACTGCCCGGTTGGAGCCGAACTCGGCAACGAGGGCTCGGACGGCGTAAGCCTCTTCGATGGGGTTGAAGTTCTGCCGGTCGACGTTCTCGGAGACCACGGCCTCCATGAACGTCTTGCGGTCCGTGGCCAGACCGTCGTCGACCACGCAGTTCAGGGTGGGGTTGCCTGCGGCTTTGGCGCCGCGGTACCGGCGCTCACCCGTGACGAGGACGTAGTCGACGTCATCTATCTTCTTCGCGTGGTCGGGCCACAGTTTCAAATAGGCGCCTCGGCTGACGGCCGGGCAGGCCTGGATCTGGCGGCGTCGCAGGCTCTTGCCGAGGTCGATCAGCTCGGCCTCGGTGCCGAAGTCGGTTCGCGGGTTGACGCCATTGGGGGCGAGCCGGCCGAGAGGGACGCGCAGTAGGCGGCCGTCGGCTCGGGTGTCGACCACTGGGGTGTCGTTGTCGTCGCCGAAGAAGTCGTCGAACTCATCATGCGTGGCCATCTATCGGACTCCTGCGTACTTCTGGCGACGGAGCTGGTGCTCCAGGGCCAGGGACACGAAGTCCTGCTTGGCCTTGGTTGCGATGTGGTTGGACTCGTACTGGGTGCAGAGCCGTCCGTTGGTGATGCCGCGAGTGTGCGGCTTGTAGTGGCGGACGGTGGCGTTGTAGAGCTCCCAGCCTCGGCGCTGGACGAGGCTGATGGTGCGGTCTCGGTCGGCGGTGCCGTCGCGGGGATCCCAGTTGTTGACGACGACGCCGTAGGGGATCTGGCGGGGGATGAGGACCCGTTCCACCGTGACCCTGGTCGGGGTGAAGGCCGAACCTTCTGCTTCGAGAGGGACGATGACGTCGTCGGCAACGTCGAGGACGGCTCGCAGCGCGTCTCCGGTGGTTCCGTCGCCGAGGGGGTCGATGGACTCGTCTTCGTCGTCGTCGGCCTTCAGCGGCATGAAGCCCGGAGTGTCGACAATGATGATGTCGGCCGTGGCGTTGCGCAGACGGCGCAGCCTGTCGATGTTCTGGCTCGCGTCGACCACGCGGAAGGGGACGGGCCTGCCGGCCTTCTTGACCTTCTCAGCATGTTCGATGCTGGTGCCCTGGGGGTCGATTGAGACGACCGCTACGGACGGACCGTCGCCTGTGGCCTCGGGATCGCAGCCGAGAATTTCGGCGTAGACCGCAGCGAGGTTGACCGACAAGAGAGACTTGCCGACCCCGCCCTTACGGTTCAAGAGCACGGTGATGTAAGGCATGTACTGCTCTCCGACTACTTCCCGGGAACCCGGTACTTCGGATGGACAGGAAGCATCCTCTCAGATGATCAGAACGGTTCCAGCGAGGCGTGCTGCGGGCGTGGCGGTTTTACGGCCGTAAAACCGCCACCCGAACCGGCTGCTCCCGAAAGCAACGAAGGCGCGCACCCCAAGTGGGGTGCGCGCCTTCGTTGTTCTGGCGGAAGGTCAGGCCGCGGTGATGAGGGCAGCTGCGGCGAGGGCGGCCAGGGCGGCGATCGTGGTGTCTGCGGCCCAGCGGAGCAACAGCATCTTGCGGTGGCAAAGGGCGGACAGAACGCGCAGCCGGTCGAGGCGGCGGTCGTGGACGAGTTCGGTTTGGAGGGCGGAGTGGTCGCAGGTGGCCCAGTGGGCGTAGGAGCTGCGGTCGTGGTTGGTGATGCGGGGGCGGACGACGAGCACCGCGAGCAGTGTGGCGGCGAGCAGGAGGCCGGCGGCCGGGGTGATGACGGGCAGGCTCGCTCCCTTGGCCTGGGCGAGGATGGCGACGGCGGCCGCGAGGACCCCATCGAGGCCGAGAAGTAAGCCGGCCTTCTGGTCAGTCCTGGCTAAAACCTCTCCGATCACGTGGGTCAGCGCTTCGGTGGTGTTCTGCTCGGTGCGGTCGCCGTCGAGGCTGACCGGTTGGGTGGTGGTCATCGGGGCGGAATCCTCCCGTGGGCATGGTCCGACCCGACCGTGCGAGCGGCCGGGCTGATGGTTTGAGGTTGGTCCGGGTCTGCGGTCGGCGTGGGGCTGGTCAGCGGTAGGTCCAGGGCCGGCTGATGTCGATCCGGTCGGTGTCGAGGACGACGGCCAGGCCGTGGTGGTCGCTCGCGTCGGCCGGGGTGTCGAGCAGGGTGTAGGAGACGACGGCCGGAGCGAGCGGAGCGGAGACCCAGAGCTGGTCGATCCGGTCGTCGTTGCCGGTGCGGCACAGCAGGGCGTCGTCGCCGGTCTGCTGGTACAGGTGCCAGGCGGTGTCGATGAGGCCGTTGGCTGACAGCTCCCAGGCCACTCGGCGGTCCGGTACCGGGGCAGTCTGCTGGTGGAGCGCCGGGTCGGTGAGGATGGTGCGGGCGCCGCGGTTGTAAGGGCGCATGCGGTCCCAGGCCGGGTCGGGTCCGGCGGCGGGTGCGTAGTTGATGTCGCCGGCGAGGATGCAGTAGGGGCCGTGCCGGTAGGCGCGGCTGGCCGCGAAGTCGGCCTCGGTGATGGCCTTGTCGGCGCTGTACGGGGTGAGGTGGACGCTGGCGACGGCGAGCGGGGCGGGCAGGCCGACGTCGAACCCGGCTACGCCGAAGCCGTGGTGCATCTCGGTGTCGGTGTAGTCGGTGTTCCAGGCGATGCGTCGGCCGAGCGTTTCGCGCCGGTAGAGCAGGGCGGTTCCGCGGCCGGAGCGGGAGGGGGCGAGGAGTCCGTCCATGCCGAGGTCGTGCTCGGCGCGGACGAGCTGGCGGTGGCCGGCGTCGGCCCACCCCTCGGCTTCCTGGAGCAGGGTCAGGTCCGGGTCGACAGCGGTGATGCGCTTGGCGAGCTGCGGCCATCGGTCTTCGCGGCCGCCGTCTGCGTCGAACAGGCCGCCTCGCTTCAGGTTCTGGACGGCGATGGTGACAATCACGGTTCTCCCTCTCTTCGTACGGTGCGGTGGTGCCAGGTAGGGAGCACCCGCCCGGCGTCGGCCGGGCGGGTGCGCGGCCGGGGCCGGGCGGATCAGCGGTGCGCGAGGGTGGGCAGGACGGCGGCCTGGCGTCGGTGGAGCAATGCGTGCTGGCCGGGGTCGAGGCGCCAGAGGCCGAGGCGGCCGGCGGCGGGGATGGGGTCGGCGAGGGCCTGGACGTCGGCGAGGGTCCAGTGCCACAGGCCGGGCAGGCCCCAGGGGCGACAGCAGCCGGCGTCGCGGTGGCAGTCGGTGATGTTGGCGGTGGCGACCAGGGCGCCGGTCGTCAGAGCCGGGGCGCCAGGGCGGGCGAGGACGGCTCGGACGAGCGGGTCGGCCTGGCCGTCGCGGGCGAGGGCGCGGGCGGCGTGCAGGACGACCAGGCCGCGGTGCCGGGTCGGCCAGCTGCGGTTCTCGATCGCCTTGTCGCCGGCGAGGATCGCAGCCAGCCAGGGCTGGCGGATCGTCAGCGCGGCGACGTCGGCGGCGGGCTGCGCCAGCGGGTCGGGCGGCTCGCCAATGCGGCGCAGCGCCTCGGCGAGGGCGGTGTCCCAGTTGCCGGTGAAGGTGAGGCTGCGGTCGTCGATGTAGAGCGCCGCGCCCAACTTCTTGTTGGTTACGAGCAGGTTGTGGCGCTCGAGCCAGTAGGCGCGGCCCGGGTCGGTGTCCACGGTCACCCGGCACCCGGCGTGGTGCTCCAACCAGCGGGCGACGTCGTGGTGGTGCCGCGGGTGGCGTGCGGTGAAGACGAAAACCGCGCGCCTGTCCATGAGGGTGCGCAGCGCGGCGATGGCGCCGGGCAGGGGCTGGCCGTAGACCTGGCCGCCGCGCCATTCGGGGTGCGCGGCCAGGGTCTGGTCGTAGTCGATGCCGACGGCGTGTGAGGCGGGGGAGTCCGGGTTGAGGGGGATGACGGTCACTCGGGTGGGTCTCCTCAGCGGTCGAGTCGGATGGTGATGGGGATGCGCCGGTCGTTCGGGTCGGGGCGGTGGGCGGTGCGGCGGTGGGCGCGCAGTCCGAGCGGGCCGCCCTGGATCGGGGTGCGGCAGTCGGGGCAGGAGCTCCACCAGGCGGTGCCGGACGGCAGGTCGGCCGGGGTGAGCGGGTGCGGGTGCGGGCCGGGTGCGGCGCGGGTCATCGGGGCCTCCGGGGGTGGGACGGCCCGGCCTCGCGGTGCGGGGCCGGGCCGGTGGTTGGGCGCGGGGGTCAGTCCAGTCCGGCGCGCAGCTGGTCGGCGCGTTCCTGGGCGAGGTGGGCGGCCTGGGGGTTGGCGGCGGCGCCTCGGGCGGCGGCCTCGGTGAGGATGCGGATGAGGGCCTGGCGGCTGGCCGGGTCCAGGGCGGGCATGGGTCGGCCGTCGCGCTGGGCGGCCCATCGGGCGGCGAGGGGTTCGAGGTCGCGCAGGTCGGCCCGGTGCTGCGGGGCGGCCTGGTCGGGGGACGGGCTGGTGGTCATCGGTTCTCCCGGGTTGCTGTCAGGTGGTGGTGGGCGGGGTGCGGCGGGCGATGGCACGCATGCCGTCGATGCGGTGGGCCTGGCGGGACAGGCGGCCAGCGAGGGCGGCCAGGTGATCGGCGTCCTCGGGCCGCACGCCGTAGATGAGGCGGGCGGCGTAGTGGCGGGCGGCGTCGGCGAGCTGCTGCGTGTCCAGGGCGTGGGCCTGGAACTCGCGGTCGATCTCCGGGTCCGGGTCGTTGGCCTGGAGCCCGTGGTGGGCGTCGTTCATGGCGGGGCTCCCGGTCAGCGGCTGGTGGCGGTCAGGTGCCGGTCGAGGGTGGTGCCGCGCAGGGCGGTGAGGATGTACTCGGAGAGCCGGTCCTCCAGCAGCACGGCCCTGGTGGTGTGGGCGGCCCGCCTGGCGGCGTAGTGGGCGGCGCGGTGGTCGGCTCCGGCGGCCTCGGCGGCGTCGGTGGCGCGCTGGACGGCGATCCGCTCCGCCGTGGTGTCGGCGGACTCCCGGTGGGCGCGGCCGGCAACGATCCCGGCCGTGCAGACGGCGTGCATGCCGCTGGTGTGCTCGTGGTGGGTGCACAGCCGCCAGTTCTCGTAGGCCTCGTGGCGGCCGGCCGGGTCGGCGGTCCAGTCGGCGGCCCAGTGGCGGGCGAGGTCGGGGACGGCGTCGAGGTGCTCGAGGACCTGGCGGCCGCGGGGGCCGAACGCCTGGTGGGCGTCGGTCTCCTCCACGACGCGCAGGGCGCGGGTCATGAGGGTGTGGTCTTCGTAGCGGCCGCCGCGCTCGCTCTCGCCGACCGGCTCGACGGTGAACAGCCGCGCGGGCCAGGTCCACAGGTGGTGCAGGGCTTCGCCCGGGGCGGTGGTCAGGATGAAGTGGCCGCCGGAGTACCAGCGGCCGGGCTCGCCGGGGGTGGGGTGGTGGACGATTCCGTCGTCGGTGGTGGCGAGCAGGGGGATCGGGGTGGGGCCGGTGGCGTGGGTCAGCACGGTGCCGTCGGGGCGGGTGGCGAGGTAGTAGGTGACGGCCTTCTTGGTGCGCACGGTGGTGTCCTTCCGGTTGCGGTGGTGTCGGCCGGGGCGGCCGGCCCCTGTCCCCGGATGCGCGCCGCCCGCCGGGCTGGGTGCCGGGCGGGCGGTGCGGGCCGGGGACGAGGCCGGTCGTGCGGATCTGGGTCAGGGGTTTCCGCCGGGGCTCAGTTCGTCGCGGGCAGCGGGGGCAGGAACGGGCACTGGTCGGCGTGGTCGGTGACCTGCTGGCGGACCGTGTAGACGTACATCGCGGCGGCCTGTCCGAGGCCGTGGCGGCAGCCGGTGCACTGCCACCAAGCCTTGGTCTCGTCGTGGCAGTGGGTGCCGACGGGCCAGGGCTGGTCGCCGATCAGCTCGACCTGGGCGCCGCCCTTGGTGAGCTGGCGCATCCAGACGTGGCCGGAGCCTCCGCCGGTCGGAACGTCGCCGATGTGGACCTGGCCGTGGTCGAGGCGGATCCGGCCGTGGTCGGCGGCCTGCTCCAGAAGGACCATCAGGCGGTCGTGGCTGCCGAGGACCTGGCCGCTGGGGACCAGGCGCGTCATCGCGTACAGCTCGCCGACGCTCGTGCGGCGCCGGCCGCAGGCCTCCAGCTGGCCGAGCGCGGCCAGGAGCACCGTGTAGGCGTCGTCGCGGCGCAGCAGGTTGTCGAAGGGGTCGGGGGTGAGGTCGGTGAGCAGCTTCGCGATGGTGTCGGCGGTGGCCAGGATCCGGGTGTCGTTGATCTGCATGGACAGGGGGCCTTTCAGAGGGTCGGGTTTACGGGGGTGCGGTTCGGGGCTGGCCGGTTCGTCAGGCGTCCTCTTCTGTTCAGCGGGCCGAGGTGGCCTGGGTGCGGGTGCTCGGGTGTGGCTGGACCCGGTGGTAGACGTGGGTGGTGCCGGTGGACGTGGTGTCGGTAGTGATGGCCAGCAGGTCGGGGCGCCGGTCGGCGATGGCGGCAAGCTGCTCGTGGATCCAGGCGTCGGTGCGCTGGAGGAGCACGCGGTCCCCGGTGAAGTCGCTGACGTGCAGGCTGAATCCGTGGTCGCGCTGGCGGCGTGCGATGCGGGTGGTGATCATGCCGGTGGCGGTCTCGTCGTCGGGGCGGCCGGGGAGCGGACCGGGCAGTGCGCGGCACTGGCCGGCGTGCTCGTTGGCCCTCTCCCGCCCCTCCAGGAAGTTCAAGGGGTACGTGGTCGAGGAGGACCGGCTGTCCGTCATGGTCCAGGTGTCGGTGCAGCCGAGGCAGTGGACGCCGTATTCGCTGGAGGCCTGTCCGTCGGACAGGGCGCGGGCGTAGAGCAGCACGCGGGCGCCAGCCAGGTTGGCGAAGCGGATCCGGACGAGCAGGCCCTCGGGGGTCCACTGGTCCGGTCCGGGCTGCGAGGGCATGGGCGGCAGAGGGGCGGGGGAGCGGCGGAGGAGGTTCACGGTGTCCTTTCCGGGTCGGATGGTGTCGGCCGGGCGGCCGCGGCACGCACCGAACCGCACCGCCGTTGGATCTGGCGGGGACGGGTCGGTGCGCACTGTGGTGGCCGGGTCAGGGACGGGCGAGGGCGGCGAGCTGCTCGCGCTCCTCGTCCGTCAGCTCCGCGCAGGGCAGGCAGCAGCCGAGGGTCTTGAGCGGCAGGCAGTGGTCGTAGCGGGTGGAGCAGACGGGGCAGGTCTGGCGCGCGGCCATCGCCCGGTCCAGGGCGGCGGCCCGGCCCGGGGTCATCGGCCGGACCGGCAGCGCCTGGTCGAGCCGGTAGAGGTAAGCGATCCGCCGGCCCCCGCGGCAGACGACCTGCGCGGCAGGTTCCTGGCCGCCGGGGCGCAGCCCGGCGTCGCGGAGCTGGCGGCGGGTGCGAAGGCCGTCGTCGGCGTAGCGCCAGGGCCAGGTCGGCAGGCCACCGTGGTGTTCGCCGGTCGGGTCGAGGTCAGGTGCGCGCACAGGCTCCTCCGGGGGTCAGCGGATGCTGGCCGGTTCGGGACAGGCCGGGGCGGTGACGGTGACGCGGTCGACGTGGGCGAAACCTTCGGCGAGCAGCTGCTCCATGGTCGGCACTTGGTGTTCCTGGTCGACCAGGACGTGGTCCGGGACGACGCGTTCCCGGCCGGCGTTCAGCAGGCGGCGGCTTTCGAGGGGGACCTCGAAAAGCACTGCCGAGCACGGCCGCTGCCAGTAGCGGGCGCGGGCTAGCAGGCCGGCGCGCACGTGGGCGAGCAGGGCCGTCGAGTCGACCACGGTGGTGAGGTTGCGCGAGAGCCTGGCGTCGAGCAGCAGCGTCTGGACCTGGTCGGCGACCGGGGTCGCGCTCTGATCCGCGGCCGAGTCGGTCGCCATCGCCCGGTAGTCGTCCAGGCTCAGGCGCCAGGTGGCCGGCCAGCGGCTGGCGAACGTGGTCTTCCCAGCCCCGCTCCCGCCGACCAGGACGATCAGCGAACCGGGGACGGGGACGAAGGTGGCGGGGTTCACGGGCGGTGCCTTTCGGATCGGGAGTGGTGGGTAGAGGGCCCCGGGTGCTGCTCCGTGGTCGGCGCGGCACCCGGGGCGGGCGGGGTGTCAGCTGCGGCCGGGCGGGAGCGCCTTGGCGGTCGGCGCGGTGTCGGTCTGGCGGTGCTGGAGGGCGAGCCAGGCTCCGGCCGCGGTCATCAGCCGGCCGTCGCCGAGGGCGTCCAGCGGGGCGGTGTCGATGTCGTGCATCAGCTCGGCCGGGTCGAGCGGGCGCATGAAGACGACCGGCGCGGACGTGATGACCTCGTCGGTGGCCAGGACGACCAGGTCCGCCTTGTCCTGGAAGTGGTGGCGGTCGGACAGCACCCGGCAGATCTGGGTGTGGTCGGGGTGGCCGGCGAGGTAGCGGTCGGCGTCGCGGAACAGGACGTAGGTGCCGGGGCGCGGCTTGGCCGGGGCCTGGGTGGCGTTGGGCTGGGCGGTGGGCTGCATCGCGGGTCCTTCGGGATCGGTGGTGCCGGCCGGTCGGCCGGCCCCGTCCCCGGAAGGCGTGCCGCCCGCCGGGCTGGGTGCCGGGCGGGCGGTGCGGTCCGGGGGCGAGGCCGGTCGGCCGGTCAGCTGATGAGCGCGAGGACCAGGACGAAGAGGAGCACGGGGACGACTGCGAGGACGGAGCGCGGGATGTCGATGCGGCCCTTGAGGCGCTCGATCTCGTCGCTGATCGCCTCGCATTCGGTGAGGAGGCGGGTGTGGGAGCGGGAGCCGGGAGGGACGTTGGCGAGGGTCTGGCTGCGCTCGTGGAGGAGCTCGCGGTGGGCGGCGATGCGGGCGTCACGATCTATGGCGAACAGGGCGGTGCCCCTTCCGGGATCGGGTCGGTGAGTGGTTGGTGGTGCGGGAGGATGGGGGCGGGCCGGGGACGAGACCGGCCCGCCGGCACCCGCGGGTGCCTTGGCCTCCGGGGTGCTTTCTTCATCCCGGAGGCCGCTTCGTTGGGCGCTCGGTCACGCAGAGCGAACGACGGGCCGGAGTGCGGGCTCGGCCTCCTCGACCGCGTCGCGCACGCGCTGGCAGGTGCTGCGCGTCTGCTTCTCGTCGCCGGTCAGCAGCCCCTTGGCGGTGAGCGCGGCGTGGATCTCCGCGACGCGCGGGCGGCGGCCGAGAGCGTCGTACAGGGGGCGGACGAGCGCCTTGCGGGCGTACAGGAGCGCGGCGCCAGTCAGCGCCGAAGACGGGTGAGCGTCGGTGTTCTGCGGGTGAGCGCTCGGCAGTGCGCGGTGAGCGCCATTCGTCCCGCGACCTGCGGTGATCTCGCGCTCATGTGAGCGCTCGGCGGGCCCGCCCTGTGCGGGGAGCAGGATGCCGTGAGCGGTGGGCAGCGGCTGGCCGCCGTGCGGCGGGCGCGGGTCGGGGCCGTCGTGGGCGCCGTCCCCGGGCTCGGTGGGCGCGGCGTCGGCGTCCGGCTGCGCGGCGGGGGCGGCGTGAGCGGAGGGGCCGTGGCCCATGAGCGCGTGCACGCGCCAGATGACCACCGGCACCACCATGGCGAGCGGGACGGCGAGGCCCCACTGAACCCGCCACTGTCCGTCACGCTGCGCCACGCCGAAGACGTGCAGCTCGGCGAGCAGCGCGGCCACCTGGCAGGCCATCATCACCACCAGCGCGGTGACCACCTCCCGTGTGATCCGCTTGCGCGCCGCCTTGCCGCGGGCCTTGGCGTGGGCGCGGGTCGCGGCGACCACCCACACGTCCACCGCGACCGGGAACAGCCACGCCAGCCACGTGTCGATGCCGGCCATCACGGCGAGGTGGTGCTCACCGGCGGCGGTGTAGGCGACGCCCGCCCACAGGGCGACCTTCGGCAGCAGCTTCGGGATGTTGGCCTCCCACCAGCGCCAGGCCCTGCGGATCCGGCCCTTGTTCCGGTCGGCCCGCTTCTGCTCCAGCTGCTGCTGCTCGGCGCGCAGCTCGGCGACGTGCTGCTGGGTCTCGGCGAGTTCGGCCAGGGCGTCGGCGGTGACCTGCTCGGCTTCCCGCCGGGCGGTGTTGAGGAGTCGCTGGGCGTCGGCCTCGGCCTTTCCTCGGGCGGAGCTGGCCTGGCGCAGCTGCTCGCCGGTGGCCTGCTTGGCCTCGTCGATGGCGGCCTGGGCGTCCTCTCGCAGCCGCTGCACTGCTTTCTGGCCGCGCTCGCGCAGGTCGGCGGCCTGCTGGGCGCCCTCCTCGCGGATCTCCTGCGTCTCGGCTGCGGCCTCCTCCAGCAGCCGGCGGGTTTCGGTGTCGGCGTTCTCGCGGACCGTGTCGGCCTCGGCGCGGGCGGCCTCGGTGACGCGCCCGGCCGTCGCTTCGGCCTCCTGGCGGGTCTCCTCGGCCTGGTCCTCGGCGGCCTTGACGATCTGGCGGGCGGTGGCGGCGGCCTGGTTGCGGATCTCCTCGGCCTCGGCGGCGGCCTCGGTGAGGGTGCGGCCGGCCGCCGCGGCGGCGTCGCGCTGGAGGGTCGCGGCGAGCTCCCTCGCGTTCGTCAGGTCCTGTTCGGCCTGGGCGCGGTCGTCGGTGGTCCGGGCCCGGGTGTGCTCCAGCGCCTGGCGGGCGTCGGCGACCTGGTCCTGGATGTCGGCGAGGTCGGCCGCCGCCCGGCTGCGGGTCCGGCCGGCCTCGCGCTCGGCCTCGCCGAGCACCTTGGCGGCCTGCTCCTCGGCCGCCTCGGTGATGCCGGCCGCAACGGCCTGGGCGCGCTGCTCGGCATCGGCGACGATCCGGCCCGCCTCCTCCTGGGCCTGGGTGCGGACGGCGGCGGCGCGCTGCTCGGCGTCGGCCAGCAGCGCCCCGGCCCGTTCGGTGGCCTCCTCCAGCAGCCGGTCCGCCGCCGCGTGGGCGTCGGCGTCGGATTCCTCGCGCCGCTCCCGGGCGTGCTGGACAGCGTCCTGGCGGATCAGGTCGGCCTGGTCGTTGGCCAGGTCGAGGATCCGCCGGACCGCCTTCTCGGCACGCTGCGTGATGGCCTCGGCCTCGGTGGCGGCGTCGGCGCGCAGCTGCTCGGCCTCCGCTACCCACTGCCCGGCGGTGGCCAGCTCGCGGCCGGCGCTCTCGGCTGCGCGCTCCAGGACGGCGAGCGCCTGGTCCTCGGCGATAGCCAGGACGTCGGCCGCGCGGTCGGCAGCGTCGGCCAGGACCGGGTCGGCCGACGGCCGGACCGGGGTGGTGGCGGAGGCCTTGGCGAGGGTCTTCGACGGGGTGGCGACGGGGGTCTGCGGACGGGTCGTGAGCGCCTTCGCGGTGGTCTTCTTGGCGGGGGTTCGGGTGCGGCGGCTGGTGGTGCGGGCCGGTGTCATGGCGGGAGACTCCTGTCTCGCTGGTGACGGTGTGTGGCGGCCGGAACGGCCGGGGAAGGGCTGCAACGCCAGTGGGCGGCACGGTGGGGCACGGCTCGGAGCGGGGGCGGCGAGGCCCCGCGGGCGGGTTGCAGAGGGGCTCGGGCCGGGAGGCGCCCACAGCTCGCCGACGGGCGGTTCCGGGCTCGGAAGGGTGGGGCGGCTCTACGCGCTCTACGGCACTACAGCGCAGTTCAGGGCCCTCTACGGGCTCTACGGGTGCTCTACGGGCCCGCTACGTGATCTTGTGCGTAGCGGGCCCGTAGAGGGGTTGTAGAGCGCTCGGCTACGCCTCGTCGTCCTCGTCCAGGTCGTCCTCGTCGTCCTCGTCGTCGGTGTCGAGGGCGCTCTGGAGGTCGTCGAGGTAGTAGCCCGTGCGGTTCTTCTCGCCCTCACTTTCCGTCATCGCTCGGGCCTGGCGGGCCGAGACGCCGTACGGGGCGAGGAGGTCGTCCAGGTCGTCGGCGGTGAAGCCCTCGTAGACCTCGGGGCGGGCCTGGGCAAGGCGCTGGAGGAGGGGACCGGTGTGGATGGTCCGCTCTCCGTCCATGGCGTCGATGACGTCGAGGATCGACGGGGTGGCGACGACGTGAACCGGGCCGGTGCCGGTGCCGGGGGCGGCGGGTGCGGGGGTCGGTCGGCGAGCGCCGAGGGAGACAAGGAGCGCGGGCCAGTCGAGGCCGGCCGCCGCGGCGCTGGCGGTCAGGTCCGGCAGGCCGGCCTGCGCCCGCTGGTTACCGCGCCGGGTGGCGTCACTGTCCGTGAGGTGCCGGAACCGCCAGGGCATGGGCCGGTTACGCTGGCCGGGCAGGCCCTGGATGTAGACGGTGCCGGCGTCGGCGGGGTCGGTGTGGGTGCCGGGCTTGAGGCGGTCGGCCCGGTAGCCCTCGCGCAGCGCGCCCTGGCCGAACAGGCCGGTGACGTCGATGCCCCGGCAGCAGCCGGCCATCTTGAGGGACATCTTCGGCGCGATGGCCGAGCCGAGGTCCTGCACGGTGCCGAACTGGCTCGCGCCGATGATCCACACCGCTTCCTTTCGGCCGATGCGCAGCAGCCGCAGCAGCTTCGCCTTGGCCTTGGCGGGCAGGTCGTGCCACTCGTCGACGAACACGATCACGGCCGGGTGCTCGGCGCTGGGGCGCCACACCTTGCCGTAGCCGAGGGTCTTTCGGAGCTTGGTGCGGCCCTCGCAGAGCCGGTCGAGCCAGTCGAGGGTCTTGAGGACGTGCTTGTCGTCGCTGACGGCGAGCTGGATGGCGTCGCCGAGGGCTTCGACGCCCTCGCCGCGCGGGTCGATGGAGATGACGACCGCGTCGTGACAGGAGGTGGCCCAGTCGGCGAGCGCCAGCATGATGCTGCTCTTGCCGCCGCCGGAGTCGGCGACGAGGAAGCCCATCACCCCGGCGAGGGAGAAGGCGAGCTCGGTGCCGTCCAGGCCCTGGCCAAACGAGCCCGCCTGGAGGATCGAGTTCGCGAGCGGCGGGTTGTCGCTGACCGGGCCCATGTCGGTGAAGCCGGGCCGGGTCTGCACCCGGATGGTGGCGGTGTCGCTCGCATCCGACCAGCACTCGACGGCCAGGCCGCCCCGGGGCAGCTTGAGCAGGGTGCGGATGGCGGCGGCGTTGCGGTCGGTGTCGATGTCGGCCGGATCGCCGGAGGCGACGGTGACCGTCATCGACCAGCCGACCGAGGTGCGCACCGTGTCGGTGATCTCGGCCAGATCGATCTGCTGGGCACGCAGCGCCCGTCCCACGCAGGCCGCGGCGATGGCCGGGTCGGTGACGCTGTGGATCGGGAACGGGAGCCCGGTGTCCCCGGGGAACAGGGTGTCTTCGGCGACCGGATCGCTGGCCGCCTCCGTCTTCTTCTTGCCCTCCTTCTCCTTCTCCTTGTCCTTCTTCTCCTTCTTGTCCTTGGCGGGGGTACCGTCGGCGATCTCGTACGCCAGCGACGGGACGTCCGGGAGCTCGCGCCGCCACCCGGGGAACCTCCCCTTCGCCCAGGCGGTGATGGCCAGGCCGGCGGCGGTGAGCGTCGGCAAGACCAGACTGCCGACCGCCAGCTCGAGGCCGCCGACCGCCAGGAGGAGCGTGGCGAGGCCGACCCGACGGCGGTTGGCGGTGCGGCGGCGGTGGCTCTCCAGCTCGGCGTCGCTGGGGTCGATGTGGCCGGTGTAGGGCTGCTGGTGGATCTCGCGGACCCGCTGGCGCCAGGCCGCGGCCTCCTCCCGCAGCGTGGCGGCGGCGGCGCCGGCCTGCTTGTGGTCGGCGGCGGTGGCGTCGTCGCCTTGCCCGGCGGCGGCGGCGCGGCGGGCCTGCTTCTCCAGCTCGCTCGCCTTCTCCTCCAGGGCCTCGGCCTCGGTCTTCTGCTTGCCCAGCCAGGTGGTGTAGCGGCGGTTGAGCAGGTGGGCGCGCAGGTGGGCGGGCGTCTCCTGGGAGGCGCTGGCCCAGGCGCCGGTCTCGGTCTTGAGGACGGTCAGGCCGTCGCGCAGGGCGGTGTACTCGCGGCGGGCCTGTGCGGCGGCCGCGGTGGTAAGGGCCTTGGTGAGGCGGGCGGCGGCGCGGGCGGCGGGGCCCGGCCCGTCGGCGGTGTCGGCCTTCTCCTTCTCTTTACCGGGGGCCGCCGGGGTGGGCTGCTCGTCGTCGTCGACGAACTCGCCCTCGGTGACGTCGATGACGATGCGCTCGGGGTAGCTGGTGGTCACGGTGCGCCTCCAGAGGGCTCGGTGGTGATGCGGGGCGGGCGGGGGTTCAGCGGGAGGGCGGGCCGCTCGGGGCGTCGAGGACGACGGTGGCCAGCTCGCGGGCGGTCGCCGGCGCCGGGCCCAGGTAGGGCGAACCGGGGTAGGCGGTGTCGATGGCGGCGGCGAGCACCGGGTAGAGGCGTCCGGCGATGGCGCGGGCGGCCTCCCCGGCCGGGCCCGGGTCGCGGCTCTCCTTGTCGGCGAAGAGCGAGGCGAGGAGGTGGACGAGCTGCGGTCCGGAGAGGGTGACCGTGAGGGTGGCGCGCACCGACGCCGGGTCACCGTCGATACGCGAGGCGTCGATACCGGCGAGCAGGGCGCCGAGGTGGGGCCGGGTGAGCAGGTGGTTCCAGGTGTCGACCCGGACGACCAGGGCCATGCCCGTCAGGCCGGCGGCCTTGGCCAGGGTGCTGCGCATCGTGCGCTCGCGGTCACGGCGCCGGCTGTCCAGGTATTCCTGGTGGCGGCGGGCGGCGCGCTTGTCTCCGAGCATCGGGGTCGTCCTTTCGTACGGCGGTTTCGCCGTGGAAGTGGGTGGGTCCGGGCGGTGACGGCCGCCCGCGCTCCGCGGCCGCGCTGGGCGCGGTGCGGGGCGTGGGCGACCGATGGCGTCCGGGCCGACGGGGCCGGGGGTCAGGCGATGGTGCCGACGAGGGCGGAGCCCATGCCGTTGACGGCGGGGATGACGGTGGCCATGACCAGGCCGCCGAGGGTGGCGGACAGACCGAGGAGAATCCCGGAGATGATGCCGAGGCGCATGCGGGGCTTGGCCTTGGCGGGGATGGCCTTCCAGGCGCCGAGGATCGCGACGGTGAGGAGCAGCAGCACGAGGTTGCCCATGCCGGACAGCTCGGTCTCGGTGGCGCGGGCGGCGAGGGTGGTGTGGCCGCCGGTGCTGCCCCACATCGCCAGCGACCCGGCTCCGTTGCCGAACCAGGTGATGGCGCCTGTGGTGAACCCGATCAGGCCGGACGTGGTGGCGGTGGCGATGCCGCCGTAGAGCATGCCGACGCCGAGCGGCACCAGGTCCAGGGCGCCCTTCGTCGCGGTGCGGCCGTTCTTGATGCTGCCGATGGCGAACCTGCTGACGTGCCACAGCGGCAGCGCCATGCCGACGAACAAACCGCCCACGGTCAGGGTGGTGGCGGGGACGAACACGGTGGTGACCTCCAGAGGAATGAGGGGAGGAGAGGAGAGGGGAGGGGAGGGGGTGGCCGCCGTCGGGCGGCCGGGGGATCAGGGCTCGCGGGTGTGCTCGGGGTGGTCACGCTCCCAGCGCCGGATCTGGACGATCAGGACGGGGAGGGCCGCCACGCCGGTCAGGAAGACGGCGAGATCGATCCACCAGGGGTGGTCGACCAGGACGACCCGGGCGGCGTGCCGCAGGAACGGCGTGCACCGCACGACGCCGGCCGCCGCGCCGAAGGCCGCGCCCCACAGGACCGGGCGCAGCCAGCCGAAGCGGGTCTTCCAGGAGGGGAGCGGGGCGACGTGGTAGAGGAGGGCGCCGAACCCGGCGGTGAGGGCGGCCGCCAGGGGCAGGCGGTAGAGGTCGTCCATGCCGCTCACATCCCGCCCAGGGCCGCGGCCAGGCGGGTGGCCAGGTAGGAGGCGGCGAGCAGGGCGGCGACGGTGACCATCCAGGCGTGCGGGGTGGCGAGCCGGTTGTGCGCCGCCCGGTGGGCCGGGCTGGGCTGCGCCGGCATCCGCCAGGAGCTGACGCAGACGCCCAGCACGTAGAGGGCGGCGAAGCCGGTGGGCCCGGAGGGCAGCGGCACGTCGTCGGCCAGGTGCGGGGACCAGGCGGCGGTGGCGCCAGCGACCAGGCCGAGGCCGGGGGCGTTGCTCAGCAGGCGGGCGTCCCAGTCGGCGGGCCGGGGGCGCCGGGTGACGATCCGGAGCGTGTTGGTCAGGTAGGGGGCGGCGAGGCCCGCGAAGAGCAGGCCCGCCGGTACGGGGGTGAGGGACAACAAGGGCAGGGGCAGGTCCACCGTAGTCTCCTGACGGTCAGTAGAGGGCGGCGAGGATCTGGTCGCCGAGGTGGTTGGCGGCGGGGATGAGGGTGGTGGCGGCGAGGCCGGAGATCCCTCCGGCGAGGCCGAGGGCGGAGCCGGAGACGATCCCGGCGGTGAGCTGGCGGCGCAGCTGCTGGTCGCAGCAGCGCCAGGCCAGGACGAGGAGGACGAGCAGGACGGTGGTGGCGACGCCGCCGCCGGCGCTCATCCCGGCCGGTGCGGCCTGGGGGAGGAGTTGGTCGGAGCCGGTGCCCCCGAGGCGGTTGCCGAGGGGGTTGGTGGCCTCGGTGGTCAGGCGGCGGGCGGCGACGCCGAGCAGGCCGCCCGTGCAGAGCGCGCTGAGCAGGCCGACGAGCAGGCCGCCGACGAGGGCGGCGACGCCAGGGAGCTCGCGGCCGCGGCGCCACCACCGCACGGCGGTGAAGACCAGGATCGCGACGGCCAGGGCCAGCCCGCCGAGGGACAGCTGAGCGGCGGTCACCGGCTCACACCCCCGTGAAGGCGTAGCCGACCAGGTGCAGTCCGGCGGGGGTCAGTGCCAGCGAGGAAACCATGGAGAAGGTCAGGACCCTCGCCGGCCACACCCGCTGGTAGCGGAAGCGGTACTCCAGGACGAGCGCGCCGACCAGTCCGGCCAGCACGACGCCCGGCTCGTCACCGAAGACGTGGTACACGGGGTTCCAGACGCTCCGGGCCACGATCGCCCCGATGACGAAGGCGAGGCCGTTGGCGACCGGGCGAATCCGGGCGACGGAGAACCGGGCCGGAGCCGGGGCGGCCGGCGCCGGGGCGGCCGGGTAGTAGTGGTGGTGGTTCGTGACGTGGACCGGTGCCGGGGCGGTCGCCACCCCACCCCCGCCACCGCCGCCGCCGTACCAGTTGCTGGGCTCCGGCAGACCGCCCGGCCTGGACGGCGGGGGCGGCGGGGGAGGTGCGGCCGGGAGACCGGGCGGAGGCGGCGGGGGACCGCCGCGACGCGGCGACGGAAGGTCCGGCGGCCCACTCGGCGGCGGAGGCGGCGGAGGAGGGGGTGTGCCGCCCGACGCGCCGTCGCGCTCGCCGGAGAGCTCGACGCGCGTCGGCTCGATCGGCTGGTCAGCCATCGGAATCCTCCTGCTCGGACTGCGGGGTGAGGAAGTGAGTGGCGGCCTCGGCGACCAGCACCATCAGGGCGGTGGCGCTGGTGCCGGCGAAGAAGACGAAGAAGAACTGGTCCATGGCGGGCCTCCCGTACGGGACTGGGATGGTGGTGCGGCGGGCGCCACCAGGCCGGTCGTGCTGGCCAGGGCGCGGTGGATCGGAACGGGCGACGGGGTGGAGCTGGCGGCGCGGCCGGTGCTAGTGCTGGCCGGTCGGGTAGCTGCCGTCGCCGTAGCGGCCGGAGCGGCAGATCCAGCGGGGGCCGCCCTCGAACGGCGACCAGCGCTCGACCTTGTCCTGCTCGTCGGGCAGGCGCTCCGGGGCGGCGGCGGCCGCGGCGACGTGCCGGCCGGGCACCGGCATGTCGGGCAGCACGGTGGTGCGCTCCAGCACGGTGTCGGCCGCGGCGGCGGCCTCGGCGGCGAGCTCCCCGGCCGCGTCGACCAGGTCCAGGCCGAACGGCTGGTCCTCGTCGGCGGCCTGGGCGAGCAGCGCGTCGGCGCCAGCCGACAGCAGGGTGTCCCAGTCCGAGTCCGAGATCGTGCCGTCCCAGCGGACCAGGGTGGTGCCGGTCAGGCGGGCCAGGCGGCGGGCGGCCGCCCGCCGCACGCGCTCCGGGCCCTTGGCCTCGGCGACCCAGGCCCAGGACGACGTCGTGGTGGTGCGGGCGATGTGCTCGGCCTGGCGGCGGCCGGTGGTCGTGCGGGACATGGCGGTTCCTCCTGAGCGGGCGGGGTCGGGGAGTTGCTGGTGGTGGGCCCTGGCGGGCCCGCCGCACCACTCCCGGCGCCGTTCCGGCATGGGCATGCCAGGACGGTTCCGAGAGACAGGCGGCGGGAGACTGCCGAACTGCCGGAGAAGAGAAGAGAGGGGAGAAGAGGGGAGCGGGGGCTACTTGCCGGAGCCGGCCTTGGCGGCCTGCGCCCTGGCGTACGCCTCACGAGCGCGACGGAGCTGCTCGTCCTGCTGCTGGCGCTGCGAGTCCTCAGCGGCGCTCACTTGCCACCGCCCTTCGGGGCCTTGGGCGGGGCGGGGGCCGGGGCCGGCGTGCCGCCGCCGGCGTAGCTGCGGCAGAGGTGGCTGATCGTCACCGCGCGCCCCCGTCCGAGTACGGGCGGCCGAAGTTCCGCCGGGTGCTGGCGTCGGGCCGGCTGTACGGATCGGCCGAGACGACCCGGCGCCCGTACTGGTCGACGCCCGCCTGCGGAACCGACACCTGCGCCTCACGGTGGTGACGCTGCGCCTCGGCCGGGTCGTAGGTGTGCCAGCCGGTGGTCGACATCCCGCTGGTGCGGGTCGTCGTCCCGGAGGACCCGGAGCTGCTGGAGCGGTGGGCGGGCTCGGCGATGCCGAAGAACGAGCGGAGACCCATCACTTGCCACCACCCTTCGGGGCTGCGGCCTTGAGGGCCTGGGCGGCGACCTTGGCGGAGGCTTTGGCGAGTCGGGACGCGGCCTTCGCGGCGAGGAGCTGGATCAGGGCGTCGGAGGCCATCGTCAGCACCCCGCCATCTGCGGCCGCAGCTTTTCGGCGAAGCGAGCGATCGCGTCCCCGACGAACCAGCTGATGTGGGTCCAGGTGGTGTCGGCGGCCCTGACGTGCTGCTGCGCCTGCGCCCAGACGTCGGCGACGAGCGCCATCACGGTGCTCTCGCCGGCGGCCGGGACCACGGCGGCCAGGTCGTGGACCACGAGGGCGATGACCCGCCCCTCGTACTGGCTCTGGATGTGGTCGGCGACCTGGTCAACGATGCGCTCGGGGGTCAGGGCCCCCGGGTGCAGGCGGAGGATGTGCTCGGATCGAGCGTTCTGCGGGATGCTGTTCATGCGGATCACTCCTCGTGCGAGTCGATTCCGAAGTGGTCCTGGGGCGTCTAGCCACGCCCCAGGACCGCGCCTTTTGACGCGCAGCGACCTCCCAGCCCGTAACCTGCATGTGCAGGTTGGCCGCTGAGACGAGATTGGCAGAGCGCTGACCAATCGTCAAGAGCTGCACGTGCAGGTTTCCTCTACCTGCATGTGCAGCTCTTGCTCTGGGTGGCCTGGTCTGCCAAGGTGGGCGTCATGAACACCAGCGATTCCACGGCAGATCCGCCGGTCCGCACCGCGCCGGACGTGATCTCCGCTCTCCTCGCGGCCATCAGGGAAGGCGAGCTCCAGCCGGGAGACCATGTCCCGAGCAACTCTGCTCTTGCGGCCCAGTACGGCGTACACCGCAACACTGCGTCGAAGGCTGTCTCGCACCTGAAGGCCGCTGGTGTGCTCTCCGGGCCTGCCGGCGGAAAGACCTGGGTACGCGTCAAGCCTCCGTACACGCGACGGAGCAACATGCGGTACCACATCGAGAAGGCGCTGACCCTCAAGTCCGAAGAAGAGCGGGCTGCCACCGGCGTGGCCGAGCTGGACAGCAATCTCAAGATCGAAAGCCTCTACGAGGACCTCGTCGACTACGACGTGGTTGACCCGCCGTCCGACATCGCCGAGATTTTCGGTCTCGCCGAAGGACAGCAGGTTCTCCGCCGGACTCGTCTGCGCCGCCACAGGGCCGGTGCTGGCTCCAGCGGGTCGGTCAGCTACCTTCCGTACGACCTGATCAAACGCAATCCCGACCTGCTCGACGCCAAGCGTGAGCCGTGGCCTGGCGGAACAATGCATCAGTTGTTCACCATCGGCATCGAGATCGGCCGGATCCAGGACAGGGTCACCGCCTCCATGCCCACGCCGGAGGAGTCGGTCGAGTACGACATCCCGCCGGGCGTTCCCGTCCTGCGCATCCGGAAAATCAGCTACTCCACGGAAGACGATGCTGTGGAGATCGCCGACATCCCGATCCCAGCGGACCGGGTGGAGCTCGTCTACGACACGATGCTGGAAGGGTGGGAAAGTTAGTGCCGACGATCAGCGTGGTGACCCCCGTACACAACGGCGGGCACCAATACCTGGAAGAGACGTACCGCTCGTTGCGCGAGCAGGAGCTCCCGGACGGCTGGGACTGGCAGTGGATTGTGCAGGAGGACGGCGAGTCCGGCATCCCTGCCGCATCGCTGCCGGATGATGCCCGAATCTCCATCGGCGCCGGCCCGCGGGGCGGCGCGGCCATGGCGCGCACCATGGGCCTGACCCGGGTCACCGGCTCCCTGGTCCGGGCGTTGGACGCGGACGACCTGCTGCCCGTCGGCGCCCTCGCCCGGGCCATCGAAGTCATGACCTCGCACCCAGACCTGGGCTGGTGCGTCGGCAGCTGCCTGGATTTGCTGCCCGACGGCACGCTGGCGCCTGGCCCTGCCGACCCTGCGGCGGGCATGCTTCCCCCCGGCATGCTGGCCGACGGCCTGAGGTCGGGCCAGCTCCAGGTCATGGGCACCACTATGACGATCCGCACCGACCTGCTGCGCGCGCTCGGCGGCTGGCCGGCGCTCCCGGCCGGGGAAGATGTCGGTGTCCTCCTGGCCGCCGAGGCGATCTCCCCGGGATGGATGATCGCCGAACCCGTCGAGGTCTACCGAAAGCACAGCGGGCAGATGACCGGCACAGCTGAGTTTCGCGACACCGTTACGACCGCGGCGCGGCACACGGCGATTCTGGGCCGCGCCGACGCCCTGCACCGCTCCGGCTGGCAGTGGCAGCAACCGGTGGTCTTGTCGCCGTTCGAGCGGAAAATCGGCGAGTCGGACGACCCGAAGTGGAACATCGACCGCAGGGTGGAGATTCACACGGCCGTCAATGCCGTGATCCGCGAGGCCGCCGACATCGTGGGCCGGCGCAGCCGCAACGGCCGGTGGACTCCGCCCGGCGAGATGGTGGAGGGCGGCACCAACAGTGGCCTCATCAGCGCGGCACGGGTATGGGTCCTCGACCGGCTGGACCGCCGAATCGCTGAAGCCCGCGAGGTGCTCGGCCAGGTAGAAGGCGAGTGCCTGGACTACTCGGGGATCCGCCGACCCGGAGCAGACGAGTGACGCATGTAGCGGGCGAACAAGAAGCCGTCGTCGGCGAGCAGCGAGGCCAGGCACATCGGCTGGTCGACAACCGCCGGACCGTTGGTGATCCGCGGCGCTCCGCCTCCGACCAGGAGCGGAGCCACCGTCAGGCAGAGTTCGTCCAGCAGGCCCTCGGCCTGGACCCTGCCGAGCAACTGCGGGCCGCCCTCGCACAGGATGCGGTGCCAGCCGCGACCGGCCAGAGCCTGGACCGCGATGTCCAGGTCGACGTACTCGGCACCGGCGATCACCACGTCAGCGGCCGCTTCTACTGCTCGGACCGCCGCCTTGGGCGCGCTCTCGGTCGTGATGACCACCGTGCGCGCGCCGGGCGAGGCCGGCGGCAGGGTCAGCAACGGCGACTGCGGATCAAGGTGCTGGAGCCGGGCGCTGACCACAGCGATGGCCGGGGCCAGCTCCTGTCCGGCCTGCGCACGCAGGCCCGACAGAACCGGGTGTACGTCAGCGGGTCCGTAGCCCTCGCTGCACGCGGTACCAGCGCCGACCAGGACGACGTCCGCGAGGGCACGCAGGACGCCGAGCAGCGCGGCGTCGACCGGGGTGGAGAGTCCGCCCGACCGACCGTCCACGCTGGAGGCACCGTCGACCGACGCGACCATGCAGGCCCGAAGCCACGTTCGCTGAGCAGCCTCAGCCGGGTAGCGGTAGATCTCGGCGAGGCGGACCTCCAGCTGCTCGGCGGGGATGCGGTCGACCGGGGTGGGGAGCAGGCGCTGCATGGTGCGCAGTCTGCCAGGACAGGTGGTCAGGAATGAGCCTGCTGTCCGTGGTGACGGCCGTCTACGGGCCGAGCACGCGGTATCTGCCGGACGCCTACGCCTCGCTGGCCGCCCAGGATCTGCCCGAGGGTTGGGACTGGGAGTGGCTGGTCCAAGAGGACGGGGACGGGGTGGGTGCCGATGCGCACCTGCCGACAGATGATCCGCGTGTCCGGATCGCCTCAGCCCGGCACGGTGGTCCGCACGTCGCCCGCACCGTGGCACTCGGGCGCTCCCACGGTTCGCTGATCAAGGTGTTGGACGCTGACGACGTGCTGCTGCCTGACACGCTGGCCAGGGATATCACGCTCCTGACGGACCGTCCGGAGATCGGATGGACGACGTCGCTGGCGCTCGATCTGCTGCCCGACGGAAGTACCCGACGACACCCAGGCGACCCGGTGACCGGAGTCATCAAGCGGGGCGCGGTCTTGGAAGACTGGCGGGTGTCCCGTCGTCCGATGGTCCACCCGGCGACGCTCTGCGCACGCCGGGAGCTGGTGGCCCTGCTCGGTGGGTGGATGGCTCTGCCGGCCTCCGGCGACACCGGACTGCTGCTCGGTTTGGATGCTCTCCAGGACGGGTGGCTGCTGGAGGAACCCGGGATGCTGTACCGGGTTCACCAAGACCAGATCACCCAGCACCCAAATCACTCGGCTGGTGAGGAGTGGGAGGCCCGCATGCAAGTGATGCAGGAGCGAGCCGAGGCGCTGCACGCCTGGGTTGCAGACAGCGAGCCCCACAGACTGCCCGTCCCACCCTGATCCAGCAGACACACCCTGAAGCACCACGAGCCTGGCCCCAACTGGGATTAGGCTCTTCTGATGCCCAACAAACGGGCTCGCACGACATCTAGAAACAGCAAAAGCGGCCCAAGATTTGCCGTCTACGGGGCCGCTCAGCTGTCTACTTCAGTCGTCCCCGACGGTACCAGGGGTACCCCGGCTTCGGCGAGAGACACCCGTCTCTCGCCCGCTCGGGCTACCCCTGGAGTCCGGCCGGTGGCGGCGCCCTTAGAGAGGTAGCGCCCCCGTTGTTCCACCCCATCAACCTGCGGCGGAGCCGTGTCGTCCCGGCCGCGCCGCTCACCCGTGACGCACGTCACGAGGCCCCGGGTCACACCGTGCCCGGATTTCCGGCCTCTATGGGCATGCCACACCACACCCATGTCCAGACCTGCCCCCGTTACCGCTCGGCCGTCCAGGCCGGGCTGCCCGCTGCCCGATCGGAGGTGAAGAAGTGAGCTCCCAGACCGTCCAGGAACCCCACGAGAACGGCGCCATCAGCCAGCGGGGCCCCGTCAGTTCCGTACCCGTGCACGCCCACATGCGCAGCGGTCCGACACGGGTCGAGTACCCGCTGGATCTGCTGGTGCTGGTGGAGCTCGGCTTCATGCTCGGGGAGCAGGCCCGCCGGCCGAAGGACGCTCCGCCGCTCATTGTTACCCCGCCCGCGCTGGTCGAACGGCTCCAGAGCCAGGGCGTCGTCAGTGGAAACGGATCCGGACTGGTCTCCCGGAATTCGGTCTACGAGGCGTTCAAGCGCCTGATCACCAAGGGCTACATCCGTCGAATCAACCTGCGATCCGAGGACGGCCGACGCTCCGCCGGCGTGGCCTACGAGTACTACGAGTGGCCCGCCTACAACCCGGACTACCGGCCCAACGCCGATCCGGCTGATGACGAATCTCCGCAGGTCAGGTCTGCTTCCGGCAATGCCGGAAGCAGCAACGCCGAAAGCAGAGAGCAAACCGGCACAAAAAAGCGATCTCCGCAGGTCAGGTCTGCTTCCGGCAATGCCGGAAGCAGCATTGCCGGAAGCAGAGGCCGCCGACGGACGTTTCCGCAGGTCAGGTCTGCTTCCGGCAATGGCGAATTGGTTCCACACCTCCAGGAGGAGGTAACTACCTCCTCCCCCAACCCCCTCACGGACACCACCGGTCCGGGGCCGGCTGCGCCGGGGGAGGAGGAGGGCAGGGTCTTCGACCCGAAGGAAACCGCGGCCGCCGTCCGACTTCTCCAGCTGCTCCCGCAGCCGTGGTCGGTTGGAAGGGCGAAGGCGAAGGCCCTCGCCTGGGCACTGCTGGATGCGATGGCCGACCAGGGCTGGCCGAGGATCACCGAACTGGACGACCGGTCCCACCGGCTGCTGGTGGGACAACTGGTCAAGAACCCCGAGAAGGTGAACAACCACAGCTCGGTGCTTGAGAAGTACCGCATCGGGGACCTGCCGCTGTTCGAGGTCGTGGCCGGTGCGAGCGTGGCCCGGCCCCGGACCGCGCCGGACGACATCCACCCGGCGCAGCACTGCGGCACTCCGGACTGCGACCCGATCTCCCGGATGCTCCAGACCCGGGACGACGCAGGCTTCCTGCGGCTCCAGCCGTGCCCGCAGTGCCACCCGTCGGCGGCCCGCCCGGCCGCCGGCTGACCCTCAGCAACGATGCGGGCGGCTGGACCCGGCATGGTCCAGCCGCCCTGCGGAACCTGCCTCATCACTCACTGACCAGGAGTTCCACCCTTGAGCATCGCAGACACCGACCTCGCCGACAGCTACGGCACGGAGCCCGACGAGGACCCGCTGCCGGTACCGGTCGCGCGCCAGGCGCTGGAGCGCGAGCAGCCGAACGACCGAGCCGCCGAGCAGGCTGTGCTGGGCGCGATGATGCTGTCCGTCCCGGCGATCAGCGAGGTCATCGGCACGCTGAACGGGCCCGGCGACTTCTACCGCAGGGCGCACGAGACGATCTACAGGGCCATTCTCGACCTGCACGACCGATCCGGCGGCGTCACCCCGCCCGACCCGATTCTGGTGGCCGGGGAGCTGACCGCGCGCGGTGAGCTCCAGAAGGTCGGCGGCGCCGGCTACCTGCACACCTGCGTCAACGCGGTGCCGACGGCCGCCAACGCCGGGCACTACGCCGGGAAGGTCCGCGACTTCGCGGCCTGGCGCAAGCTGATCAAGACCGGCACCCAGCTCGCCGCCCAGGGCTACGCCGCCATGGGCGAGGCGCCCCAGGCCGTTCAGGCCGCCATGGCTGAGCTCCAGCAGCTGGTGGCCGGCACCGCCGATGTCGCACCGCGGCTGTCGGTCGCCGAGCGGTGGCAGGAGTTCATCGACGACCAGGAGCGCGGTGTGGACCCGCGCGCGCTCGACACCCCCTGGCCGGACATCAACGAGGTCATGCAGCTGCTCCCGGGCAACCTGATGACGGTCGGCGCCGCGACCGCCGGCGGCAAGTCGCTGTTCGGCATGAACCTCGCCCAGCACGTCGCCCTGCACCGCAACAAGCCCGTCCTGGTCGCCAGCATGGAGATGAGCGGCAAGGAGCTGATGGCCCGTCTGACCTCCGCCGAGTCGGGCGTCCACCTGGAGCACCTGGTCAAGCACAAGCTGGACGACAACGACTGGGAGAAGATCGCCCGCGTCTCCGACGTGATGCGCAACGCCCACAACTTCTACCTGGACGACTCCGCCAGCCAGACCCTGTCCAAACTCCGGGCGAAGCTGCGCTGGATGGCCTCGCGCGGTCACATGCCCGCCATGCTGGTCTGCGACTACCTCCAGCTGATGACCCCGGAGAACACCAAGGCCAACGCCAACCGCGCGCAGGAGGTCGGGGAGATCAGCCGCGGCCTCAAGATGATCGCGGGCGAGTTCGAGATCCCGGTCGTCGCGCTCGCCCAGTTCAACCGCAACGCGGCCAACCGGGACCGTCCCAAGGTCTCCGACTTCAAGGACGCCAGCGCCATCGAGCAGGACAGCAACATCATCATCCTGCTGCACCGGGAGCTCGCCGAGGACGGCACCGACACCGGACCGACCGCCGGCACCGTCGAAGCGATCATCAGCAAGAACCGGTCCGGTCCCTCCGGCCGGATCGTCCCGCTCGCCTTCCAGGGCCACATGGCCCGCCTGGCCTCCATGGCCCGCGACTGAAACACCCCGAGAACGACCCTAACAGCCCGTCTGACGGCCTCAACCCGCCTCCGGCTCCGCCACCGCGGCCAAGGTCAAGATCAACCCGCAGAAGACGATCTAGAGGTTCGCCGGACGCAGCGGCGAACCCTGGACCATCCTGCTGGTCCGGCAACACCCGCACAGTCCGACGCTCAACCCCCGAACGGAGCGCCCGTGCCCCAGACCACTGCTCACCCCTACCCCGCCGGCACCACCTGGCTCTTCAGCGCAGCGAGGAACAACTACCCGAACGCTCACGAACTCGTTCTGAGGTGGGAAGCCCACGGCGAGCGGCTGTTCCGCGACAACGCGCCGGCCGACATCGACGCACTGACGCTGTGGCGCCAGTGGGCGGACTGCACGGCCGACGAGCTCCACACGGACGATCCCGTCCGATACCGGCCGGGCGACGTCCACATCACCTGGACCATCAGCACCCCGACCGGCAACGGCATCGCCGAGTACGCCCCGCACTACGAGCGGAGCCCGTTCCAGAAGACCCTGCCCGATCCAGAGGACTTCCTGACCCACTACACCCACCCGGTTCACAGCGTCACCGGAGAGCGCGCCAACTGGCTGCGCCTGCCCGTGGTCGACCGGCGCTGGAACACCGGCGGGCAGGATTCCGGGCACGGCTTCATCCAGGACGCGATCGGCTGGAAGCCCGGCCCGCTCCAGCCAGTGATGAACGTCCACCAGCTCGCAGCGGCGGCCGGCATCCAGCCGTAGCCAGGAGTGGCATCCGGCCCCGCGCGCAGTCACCCGTCACCTGGCCTGCGGCCGTTCGGGAGGGCGCAGCGGCGGGTTCTGGAGTTCGGGTTCTAGATATTAGGCGTCACCCGCGACGCCAGGGGTGGCGTCACTGGTGACGCCACCCCTCTCCGTTCGGCGGGGGTGTCCGAGGCGGTTGGCGGCCCCGAGGGCCCGCACCGGCAACCGCCGCGCCCCTCGCTACCCCAATCCCACCGGACAGGTTCCAGCCGCCACAGCGGCCGCACCCCGTACCCCTCCCTCACCGAGAGGAAAACCAGCCGTGACCAGCACCGACGACCAGAACGACGCCCTGGGTGAGACCCGTGACGGGCGGTTCCCGCTAGCCCTGCACCGGCACGACGGCGAGCTCATGCTCCCTGGCGGCCTCTGTGGCGGCCGCAGGGCTCACCAAGCCTCCCGGGGGTCATGGTCGCCGCATGGGCGACCATGACCCGTGACGAGGAAGTCGGCCGGCGCTTCGAGGACACCGCCTCGTACGAGCTCGACTTCACCCCGATCGACGCCACCGTCCCGCCAGCCGCCGACGGCGCCGGCTGGAGCCCCGCCTCCATCCTGGCGTCAGACCTCGCCCTCTGACGGGTCTGGACCGGTCCACCAGCTCGCGTTCGCCGCCGGACTGACCATGCCGGCCTGACCCGCCGTCGACGGCCGTGCCCGGCGGCCGACCCCCCGAGCACCGCCGTTTATGCACCCTCCGCCGGGGCCGAGGGACCCTGTCGGAAGGGTGCATGATGGTGACCCGAGACATCCGACACCGTCCGGGGGTAAAGGGGGCCTGGCATGACGACAGAAGGAGGCTGGACCGAGCCCGGCCGCGGCGGGCTGACGAACGCCCGCCTGCACGCCAGCAATCCCTCGAAGACGCTACGCGTGAACGGAGGCGGGACCTGCGGCTACTGCGGCAACCAGGTGGAGTGGTTCGACCGCCACGACGGCGGCCGCATCCCGCTCACCCCTATGGAGTTCCCCAGCCTCCGCGTCCCCCTCCGCTACCGCTGGGCCGTCAGCGGAGGCGTCGCCCGGCCCGGCGCGTACGGGCGCATCGACCAGTTCTGCCGCATCGCGCACCCCGCGATCTGCCCCGCCGTCGAGCACGACGACCTCCACGACGCGGTCAAGCCCCTCCAGCAGGCCCTCGGCGTCCGCATGCAGAAGCTGATCAAAGACGGGGCGTTCATTCCCCGCCTCCGGAACGAGCCGTCCACCGAGGAAGCCGTCCAGGACGCCGAGCCCGAACAGCCCGCGCACCGGCACGTCCTCGCCTACACCAGCATCCTGCGCATCGCCCCCGGCCCGATCGACGAGCTTCAGTGCGTCGCCCTGGACGACGACACCGCCGACCGCTGCAAACGCGAGGTCTTCGAACCCGACGAAGGCCGGTGGACCCAGGTACCGGTCCCGCCGACCCGCACGCGTACCCGCGCCGCAGCTCCCGGCGGGCCGATGTGGGTATGGGAAGTCGACCCGCTGCTGGCCTACATGGACGCGCTGCGCTGGCTGCGCCAGCACTGCCCGGTACACCACCAGTCCGAGGCCCCCGATGCCACCGCCGTCGAAATCGTCGACTTCCACTCCACCCGCCACGCCCAGTACATCCTGCGCAGCAGGCCCGAGAGCTTCCCGCTGCTGGCCGAAGAGGAACAGCGGGCGCCTACCGGTGGGCCGGAGAAGACCCGCTGCGCGGGCGACAACTGCCACAACACCACCGTGATCGCCGGCGTCCAGCCCGGCTGGCTGTGCTACATGTGCGAGCGCCGTGCCGGGCGACGGGCGGCAACGCACCGGCGCTGGCAGCAGGGACAGAAGACGGAGGGACCGTGACGAACCCGGCCTACATGACTCGGGGCCAGGACCCCGTCACCTGGGTGACCGAGGGCTACCCGCGCGTGCTCCTGGGCATCCTGAACAAGCTCGGCGGGCTCCCGCACGTGGTCCGGCCCCTGATCCACCATGAACTCGCCAGCCGCACACCGGCGCAACTACGGGAGCGCATCGAACGGCGCTGGTACTTGCACTACGCCCAGCTGTCGAAGCCGGAGCTGACGGACCGCGCGGACATCATCGCCGAGGACCTGGTGCGCTCCTCCGACTGTCCGGAGCCCCGCTGCGAGGACGGCTGGCTGCTGGACCACAACAGGAGCTGTGTGCGGTGCCGTCCCGGCCGCACCGAGGTCCACCTCACCGGGCGGGACGAGATCGTCGAAGGCCCTCGTTCCTCCCCGGAGACCGTCGCGCGCGCGGCCGCCGAGATCCGGGCCCGGATGCGGTTCGCCCACGGCGCCCCCCGCGGCGAACGCAGCCGCCACGTCCTGCGCACGGACCTCAAGCCACACGTCCCCGCCCCCTACACCCGAGAGCCCGAACTCCCGGCCGAGGAGGAAGCCCGCGACGTGCCCACGCGCTGGAACCTGCGCGAACGCGAACCCGAACTCGCCGAAGACCAACTGCCCCCGTGGGCCGTCCCTCACCACCAGGAGCAGCGCTCGTGAACCCGCACGTCCCCTCCGGTAGCGTCGAAGCCGTCCTGCTCGCCGACGGCTGGCACGACGTCAAGGAGGGCACCTTCAGCACTGGCGCCTTCACGACCGGACCCTTCGACATCCCCCAGACCGGTCGGCGCCGCGGCCGCTCCGCTATGAAGCGGCCCGCCCCGGCTGGCTTCACGTTTGTCACCCCGGACGGCGAGCGCATCTCCGGCCCCCTGACCTCGGTCCTCGCTGTCAGGAGCCCGGCCCCCGCACCACCGCCCCCGGCCGAGCTTCCGCAGTGGTGCGGCCTCTGCAACCAGGGACAGCCCACCGGCAATCCCGCCGAACGGTGGGAGGAGAGCGACCGTGGCGGAATCATGCGCTGCCCCCGCTGCCACCCGCAGGGCGGCGTTACGACCGAACCCGTCACCCGCAAGTGGTGCGGCCGATGCGAGCACACCGCCGCCCGCTGGATCAGGTGGCGCCAGGAGAGCAACGGCACCACAGCCTTCCAGCCGATCCCCTGCCCCCGCTGCCACCCGGCCCCCGAGAAACTACTCGCGGCCGTCCCCAAGGCACGCGGCCCGTACGAGCAGTGCGTCGCCCTGCTGGCCATCAACCACTCCGACGCCGACGACCTGACCTGACCTGACCTTAGGGAAGGCCAACCGGCGGCCCGGGCCCAGCAGCGCGGGGTGCGCGAGCCACCCGCGGCCGCCGATCAAGAAGCCCACCAGCAGTGCAAAACGGCCACGGTGCGGGCCCGGCAACCAGGATCCGGGCCCGCACCGTCCTCACACCGTCGGCGGGTGCCCCCGGGTCAGGCCGGCGCCGGACCGCCAGCCGTACGGGCCACCGGCAGCACCAGGCGCCGCCGTTTCTCCTGCTCCCAGGCCTCGTTGCCGGTCAGGACGCTCAGCTCGGCGCGCACCGCGGACTCCACGCAGTCCTCCAGCGCGTCGTCGATGCGCTCCTCGTACGCGGCGCGGATCTCCTGCAGCTGTTCCTTCCCGGAGTTGCGTGGGCTGTCGGGGGACGCGGACCGGTGGTTGTTCCAGTAGTCGGTGGGGTCGGTCAGGACGTACAGAAGCGTCAGCCAGTCGCGCTCCGCAGCGGCGCGGCGCAACTTCTTCTCCAAGCCCCGTTCCGTCATGAGGTTCATGTAGTAGCCGCTGGGGCCGTCCGACGGCAGAGCCCGCTCCCACGCGGCCCGTTCAGCGCGCCGGCTGGGAATCGGGCCAAGGAGGTGCATCCAGCCGGTACGGTTCATCGCGAAGTCAGCGAGTTGCTTCTCCGCGAGCGCGGGCCCGATCCGGTGGATCTCCTCGATCTCCTCGGCGAGAAGGTCCAGGGCGGGGTGGCCCGCAGGGAAGCGGTCCTCCGGGTGGAGAGAGATACGGATGCGCCGTTCGATAACGGCGGCCCACTCCTCGCGGGTCGGTACCGCGCCGGTGGTCTCGCTCAGGGTGTCTGTCATGGGGAGATGGTGCCTCAACTCATCCGGCTGCGCGCCCATTTATGGCAAACCAAGGCGTAAGGCCTAAGGCTCTGCAAACCGGAGCACGCCAGGCTCGCTGCCCGGCGCCCGCCACAGCCTGAGACGCCGGGCAACAGGTGGACAAATTCCTGCCCGGGTGCTTGGCCTCTCGTTCGCTCCGCACCGGGGCAACCACGAGCAAAGGATTACCGTGGGCCACTAGAGTGAAACGATGGCGGACACAGAGACTCCACGGGGCTTGGACGACCTCACACGACTGATCCCGGAGATCCGGCCCATCGAAGGGGCCCCGCCTGACGTTGTGTCACTTGGCGAACGCTACTGGGCGCTGGCCGGCTTCGCCGAGGACCAGCCCGTACCCGTCTGGTCCGAGAAGACCAGCGCGATCGACACCGCAGGCTGGGGCCGGCAACACTACGTCGTGGCTGCGGCCGGAGTGCGTGCCACCGTTCCCGGACTGACCTGCGCGAAGTGCGCCGGCCCCCTCACCCTCACCTCGCGCAGCGCCTTCCAGCAGGTCTGCCTCGACGACACCCCGGACTGCGTCGACTGCACCACCTCCATCACAACTGCGGCAAAACTCCTCACCAGCCCCACCCGCCTGGCCAAGGTCCAAGCGCAGCGGGCCGCCGCCGAAGCCCGGCAGGTCGTCGAGAAGGCGCACGACGCCTGGAGGCGACAGCAGCAGGTTGTCGTCGACGAGGACTACCCGACCGTGTTCCCCTCGCCCCGGGGACAGATTCCGAACTCCTCGGTCCGGGCGATGCTCGGGGCGCTCGCCGTCCTGCGTTACGCACCGGCCACTACTCCCGTCACCGATGTCGCTTCCTGGCCGGTGCCTCTTCACCCGGATCCGGACGTCCTCACCCCGCTGCTGGGTGAACTGGTCCGGACCGGGCTGATGGTGATCCACCCTTCGAGCCCGCTGAACACCTTCGTCTGGGAGCCGGCCTCCTACGAGGATGCCCTGGCCAAGGCTGGCGGCGACCTCGGCGCCGTCACTCCTCCGGTGCTCACCGACTCGTTCTATCCCTCCCGGGCTCACTACTTCGCCCCCTACGGCACCAGCTTGGGCAAGTCCGCCGAGGCCCTCGACGTGCTCCTGGTGAAGGCTTTGGACATCCGCCTGCTGACCGCAGGTCAGCAGGCGGACCTTCTCGTGATCGCCCGGGAACTGGTCGCGGCCGAGGCGCTGCGGTACTTCCGGTGGCGGCTCGAGCACGTGCTCCTGCCCGTTGTGCCGGACAATCACGTGGCCCGGTTGCACGAGGCGGCCCTCAAGGTGGCGGGGTACCGGCCCCTCGGTGAGATCTACAACCTGGTATGGAGGGCGACCCGGGCGGCGGCCGAGGCCGCGCAGACGAATCCCCGCGCGCCGAGGGTCAACATGACCACCTACGCCGTCAACCACTTCGAGACACAGTCCCAGCGGGCCGCAGCGGAAGCGGACTGGCCGATCAAGTCGTTCAGCGAGCTCAGCGGCCAGGGGCCGGCCGCCATGACCCGGACCCTGTTCTACGGGCTCTTCGACAGCAACCCGATCGACACCAGCCTGCCCCAACTCAAGGACCGGTTGCCCGCCCCGGCGCCCGAGCCGCCGTCTGCCCCGGCCGCGTCGCCACGGACGCCGAAGGCGGAGCCGCCAGTCACGTTCCCACTGGCCTGGCTCTCGGAACACCCTGACCGTTGGAACCCCGACGATGTGCTGACCGCCCTCAGTCACCTGGCGAAGCGTTGGGCCGACGCCGGGGAAACGCACGAGGGCCTTGAGGTCGTGGCGCACACCGTGTTCCAGCTGACCATCCTGTTCGGGGGGCTCGCCCCGGTGATCGGCCGGCGCGAGGCGGCGCTCGCCGTCATCGCCGCAGTACCGCACACCGTCGCCCGCGAAGCTGACGCCGAGAAGCTGGCAGAGTGGATCATCACCCAGCTCGGAGTGCTGCTCCTGGCCCCCTCCGGCGCGGCAAACGGGTTCCCCGGAGTGCCCTACGTGGGAGACACGTCCACGCCGGAGGGCTGCGAGGAGGACGAGCCGCTGCCGTTCCGGAGGATGCGCACGCTCGAGGATCCCGAAGTCGTCGAGCTGGCCGACCGCTACGTGGGCCTGCTGAGCGAGCAGCTCGTCGAACTCGGCTTGGAGGGGATGGACGACCCTTCGAGGACACACCTGGGCGCGAAGGTCAGGTCCGAGGTCAAGGCGATGTTCAACTCCGGGTACTCGCTCCCGCTGATCGAGGAGGCCGTGAGGGCCGGCGCCGCGCACCTGGCCCCCGGGGTGTCCCGGTACGTCCGCGGATCCGGTGACCTTCGGCACGACGCCGCCACGGTCTGGCTCCGGGCCTGGCGTCGGTCGCCGGTCGATGCGGCGAGGTGGAACGCCTGGCCGTCCATCGAGGACTGGGCCGCCTTCAAGGAGAGCCTCGAGACGGTCATAGCCGAGGAGACCGACCCGGTCGAGATCCTTCGGATGGCCCACAGTGCGGGCGCCGACCAGTGCCAGGGGCTATGGCTCGTCGGCAGTGACTTCGAGATGCCGCCCTCGCTGCGCTGAGCGAAGAGTGACGGCCTCGCCCTTGGCCGAACCAGCGGGCTCCCCTGCGTGCCTGACCCCGCCGCTGTCGGCGGCCGGCCGCGACGACGTCCGCGCGTCCAACCTGCTCGCCGCCCAGGCCGCCGTCGCCGAGTACCGGGCCAGCGCTCTCGTCCTGCTGGCCCGCTCCCCGCCGTCACCCCACCCGCACCTCCGCCCTGGCCGTTGCCGACCGGGCCGCCGAGCAGGCCCGCACCACCACTGCCCGACACCTGCTCCTCCAGCGCCTGGAGACCGTACAGGCGCTGCGCGAGCGCGCCGACCAACTGGTTGCGCGAGCTCGAGGAAGCCCACCGGCTGCGGGCGAGGAGGCGCCGGCCACGGACGCCAACGCACACGCCCGCCAGCAACGCGAACGCCGTCACCCGCGCCACCCGGGCCGGAGCCGCCCCGCTGCACCGCGCCCGCTGGCCCGCACCCCGCCCCGACACCGCTACCGTCGAACCTGCGGCCCGCCACCACGGCGGCAACGTGAGGCCCCGCGGGTGCGGGGAGGACGATGCCATGATGGTGGTCACGGTCGTTGTCCTGGCTGACCCCCGCTCGCGCGGGGAGGATCCCTTCCTGACCTGCGACGGAAGAGCGGCTTTGCGATTTCTTGACTAGACCGCAGAGGCCACAGCCCGGGTGTCGGCACTCGGGGTCGTGGTGGTCTGTTGAGGTGTCAAGGAGCGGCTGTCATGGTGGCAGACGCCACCGCCGCCGGGCCTGCTGCCTCTGCGGGCGACGGAGGCGGGCCGGCACACCCGCCGATTCAGCCCTGGAGGGAGGCGAGCCAGGCGGTCAGCAGGCGGTTGACCTCCTCGGGACGCTCCTGCTGGATCCAGTGCCCGCAGCCGTCCAGGATGTGGGTGGAGGCCAGGGCGGGGAGGGTGGCCGGGTAGGCGTCGATCGCGTCGGCCATCCAGGTCGTGGAAGCGTCCAGGGCGCCGCCGATGAACAGGGACGGCTGCTTGATCGGGGCTCCGCCGTACGGGGCGAGGTCCTCCCAGTCGCGGTCCATGTTGCGGTAGCGGTTGAGGGCCCCGGTCATGCCGGTGCGCTCGAACTCCCCGGCGTACACGTCGAGGTCGTCCTCGGTCAGCCAGGCGGGCAGCTTGCCGCCGGGGAAGCGGTCGCGCAGCCGGCCGCCGGTGCGGGCCACAAAGTGCGGGTCGGGCTCGCCCTGGGCGGGCATGGTGTCGGCGGACATGGCCGCGTAGAAGCCCGCGAGCCAGCCCCGGAGGTCGGGCTCCATCTCTGCTTCGGCCCGGCCGGGCTCCTGGAAGTACGAGACGTAGAACTCCTGGTCGCCGCCCATCTGCGCGAAGACGTCGGTGGGGCGGGGGCCGCCGGGCGGCGCGTAGGGGACGCTCAGCAGTCCGACGGCGCGGAAGACCTCGGGGTGGAGCAGGGCGGAGGCCGCCGCGATGCTGGAGCCCCAGTCGTGCCCGACGACCACCGCCCTCTCCTCGCCCAGGGCGCGCACCAGGGCGACGTTGTCCTCCACTAGGTCGAGCATCCGGTAGGCGTCCGTCGCGGCCGGCTTGGAGGAGCGGCCGTAGCCGCGCACGTCGATCGCCACGGCCCGGTACCCCGCCGCCGCGAGGGCCGGGAGTTGGCGGCGCCACGAGTACCAGGACTCGGGGAAGCCGTGGACGAGCAGGACCAGCGGTCCGGTGCCCTGCTCGACCAGGTGCAGGCGCCCGGCGGGTGCCTCGATGGTGCGGTGGCGCAGGTCGGCGGACGGCGCGGGCTGGTGCATCGCTTCTCCTCGGTTCACGGGCGGCCGCGGTGACCCACCGATCATGCGGCGCGGCGGCCGCGCGACGCGAACACCCTTGCCATCGTGGCAAACTGGATAGGGCGGTGGAGGCGGCACGGCCGGAGGGAGCGGGGCGACGGTGACGGACGACGGCATAGCCGACACGCTGGCGGCCATGGGCCCCCGGCTGCGGACCGCGCGCGAGCAGCACGGCGCCACACTCACCGGCGTCAGCCGCGCGACCGGCATCTCGCTGAGCACGCTGTCGCGGATCGAGACCGGCCGGCGCAAGCCGCCCCTGGAGGTGCTGCTGCAGCTCGCGAAGGCGTACGACGTCTCCCTGGACGAGCTGGCCGGCACCGCACCCGCCGCGGCGGCCGGACCGCGCACCCCGGTGCCGCAGCGTTCCGGCAACGACAAGGCGGTGCTACCGCTGACCCGGTACGTCGGGGGCCTGCACGCCCACAAGCACGTCCTGCCTGCCATCGACGCGCCGCCGGCGCGGCCGCGGCAGGTCTCCCACGACGGGTACGAATGGCTGTGCGTCCTGTACGGGCGGCTGTGGCTGGCGCTCGGCGGGCAGGACCTCGTCCTGAGCGCTGGGGACGTGGCCGAGTTCGACACCCGCACCGCCCACGGAGTCGCGAACGCCGGACCCGGCGGACCGGTCGAATACCTGATCATGTTCGGGCCGCAGGGAGAGCGCCTACGACCGCGCACCCCAGCCCCCGACCGCTGGGCCCGGTAGTGCGGAGCACAGCGTCCGGGCCCCGCGACGATGCCTGCGGCTTCACGCCTCGGCGGCGTCCGGATCACGCAGTGGTCGCAGGCCGCCGGGCAGGTCAGGGAGCTGGAAGAAGTACCGGCCGAGGCGCAGGATGTGCAGGGTCTTGGAGATCCGCCCGTAGTGTGCGATCGCGCACCGAATCGCTGGCTGACCCCCGCGCTCGCGGGGAGGGCACACCCCAGCTAGTCGTCGGAGCCTGGAGAGCCGGCTGACCCCCACACCCGCCGAGCTGCGGTCGTCCAGTTCCACCCGGGCCTGTCAGTGCGACGCTCTACGGTCACGCCATGACCCACACACGCACCGTTCCTGACGAGGTGTCCTTCGAGCGGGCCTGGCAGCGACTCGCGGGATGGCTTGCGATCCATTCGCCGGCCGACCACGCCGCGCTGCGACCCGGCGCCACCGGGGAACAGATCGCGGACCTGGAGCGGGGCCTCGGCTTCCGTCTCCACCCGCAGATACGTGCACTTCTCTCCCGACACAACGGCGTGACCGACCCCCGCCCCGAATACGGGCCCGACTTCTTCCCGGCGGGCTCCTTCCTCCCCCTCGGACACCGCCTGCTCGACACCGACCGCATCCTCACCAGGCACCGATCGTTCGCCAAGATCTTCAAGAACGACGAGTGCGACCCGACCGACCGGGACGAACAACCTCTCTACGCCCACGCCCACCTGTGGGTGCCCCTGGCCCTGCCCAACGACGGCGGCGTGCTGTTCATGGACCACTGCCCCGGGCCGACGTACGGACGGATCTACGAGATGGGCGTCGGCTCGGGCGACATCGGCGGCAGCCTGTGGGCCACCGACCTGACAAACCTCGTCACGTCCGTGGCCGCCAGCCTCGAAACAGGACAACCCTTCCGCTACTTCGCACCCAAGACGCTCCACCACGCCTCCGGCCGACACCGCATCCACTGGCGTGTGCTGACCTGACCCGACCCCGCCACCGCCCCGGCCAAGAGGCCGCTGCCGGACCTGGAACAGCCAGCACATCCTTCCCGGCGGCACCGTGGTCCGCACAACCTGGCACCAGCCGACCCACACGATCTCGTGGAACTCCGCGGCCGCAAACACCATCGCCGCACTGCGCCTCGTAGGACGCCAACCGCCCTGGAACCCGCCCTCCACCTCGCCCAGGCCTTCCTCTACCGCCCCGGCGAGGACCCGCGATGCCTCAGGCGCGGCCCTCGGCCTCGAACGCCGGTGCCCAGGCCTGCGAGAAGTGAGCCGCCGCGGTCAGGAACCGCTGCCGCCGCTCGTCCGCCTCCTCCGCCAGAACCTTCCGCGCGTAGTCCGGCAGGCTCATCCCCGCGGCCTCCGCCCTCGACTCCTCCCCGATCGGCGACCTCGCCGCCGTCACCGAGGTCATCGCCACCTACCGCCACCGCCTCGCCCTGCGCACCAGCTCCGAGGCCATGGCCTTCCTCGCCGCGCCCATCGGCGGCCAGCACTGGACCCCGGCCGCCGAGGCCTTCGCCCGGTTCCGCGCGGCTGGCGGCGGCCGGTGACCGACCACCAGCCCGAGCAGCCGACCCCGCTGCACGCCTTCCTCTCCGACGCCGCCGACCCGGCCGCCCGCAACGGCTCGGAAGACAGCGAGCAACTGGTCCCGACCGGACAGCCGGCCGGGCCGGCCGGGCTTGAACGGCCCGGGCGCCCGTAGAAGGGGCTCGCGCCCGGGTCGGACCGCCATGGGCGCAGTGGGGCGGGACGACAACTCCGCCTGCCTCCGGCCTTCAAGCGAAAGGGACAGGGTCGGTGGTCCGCCTCTCCCGGAGGCGGGCCACCGGCCCTGAGTTCACCGCACGAATCAGCGGTAGATCCGTGCCGACCGTTTCGGATCCCGGACCACGTTCGCTACGAAGAGACCGAGACCGAAGCCCTCGGCTTCGGCAAACGGCGTCAGGTCGTCCTTCAGGCCGTACAACTCCGACGGAGCCGGGTAACGCAGCTCGATGTTCCGGCTGACGGTCAGGACACAATCGGTTCCGACGACGCGGTGTTGAACGTCAACGGAGTCATCGAGCCGGACCACTTCCTCTCCCACCCGAAGTCCGAGCCCGTCTGCCTCCCGGTAGAAGCCTCACAGGCTTTAGCGTCCGAGGCTGGTGGCCAGCAATTTAGAGCTGGCTCAATTTACCTAGGAAGGCTGGCCCATGTTAACCAGCTCTCACCTGTCGGTTTCATTCGGGCCGTGGAGCCCCGTCGAAGAAGGTTTCCCAGTTCGGCTCTGAGTAATTCTCGTCCACTTCTTCTTCGAATGGCGGCCGGTCGTGCCGTTGGCCATTGATTTCCCCGGTCACCCAGTTGATGCCTTCTGGGCGTTCGCCGGTACCGAGTCGGCAGTATTCCTCGATTGCGGCGCGAATCCGGGATAGCGGTACGGCGCTGGCGGGGTCGTGACACCAGCCGTAGTAAGTGTCTGACACGAGCTGGGAGTCGATCTCGGGCGGGCTGGGGTTGTCGGAGATCCACGTATAGTCGTAGATCCCGCCTTTTCGAGGGGCCTGCCCGTCGACGGACCACATGAGGGCGCCGTACCCGCTCAGTTCGTTGACGGAAACGCGAAGATAGGTACTGGGAAACCTTCCCTGCGGTTCGGTGTAGCAGAACGACGCCATGCCGCCCGAGACGTATTCCCCGTCCACGATTTCCTTCACGCTAATGACGTGCAGGGCCTCCGAGATCAGGCGGTCGGCTTCCTTCTGACTGGAGGGATATTTCTCTTCCCTGTCGAACTGAATGTGAAGAATCACTTCTGGCGCACCCCCTTGAGCTCCTTCTTTCCCAATTCGCCTGTCTTTTTGTCGCACCAGCGGACCGTCAGCATCTGGTCATCATAGAGGATGTCCGGTACGGCATCCGCACAGGACCAATCCGGGCCACATAGTCCGAGCTCGTTGTTGATCACAAATTCTGCGTACTTCATATCCCGCGTTTGGGACATAGCCCATGCCAGTTTGTTTCGACATGATGCTGCCGGGTAGACATCCGCGGTCGCCGGAACGGGGGAAGCGGCGGAGCCTTCTCGCTGAAGGTACTTGCTGATGGTTTCGATCAGCTCTTTGGTGTCGGCGTCCCGTTGCTTCCGCTTGTGATCAGGTCTTCCCAATCCACCATTTTGCCTTCAAAAGGGACGAGTACCTGCCACTTTGTCGGGCCCTTCTCCTTCGGCCGCCTCCCGAGCCAGCTCAGAATCTCCCATATCTGCTTGTCGCAGATGGTGGCGTTGTGAACCAGTACCGGGGTTTCGCCCGCGAGGACGAAGTTGGTGTGGAGGCCATCGACACCATCAAGCCCGCCACCACCTCGAGCGACCCCGCGCCCGAGGTCCTGATCGACGACACCCTGGCCACCACCGCCCCGTAAGCCTCCACGGTTCCGGCCGGGAACCGTCCCGGCCGGAAAGCGGTTGGGCCAGCGCACGGGCCCGGGGACGCCGGCCGCGCGGTCGGTCCGGCGCCGACCGCGTTGCGCGGGGCGGCCTACAGCAGTCCGGCCTCCCGCAGCAGCATCCACAGCTCCAGCACGGTCTGACAGGCCCCCAGGATGTGCCAAACCGCCCGCCCCACGGCACGGACCCGCACTGCCCGCCCTGCCCCAGTCGCCTCCATCACGAGCACTCCTCCCAGCATCCGGACCGACAACGGTGTCGATGTCGTACCTAATACCCGCAGGCGTTCGCCCGCGAGTGGGGCGCCGCGACCGCGGTCAGGTTCGGCGGGCGGTGGGTCCGTCTGCCCCCGGGGCAGACACTTGACGATGTCGGCGGGTTCTGCGACCTGATGACGGTCCCCGTCGTCGGCACCGCGGACCCAGCCGAGCAAACGCTCTCCGGCGGGGGGCTGTCGGTGGGCGGGACGAAGACCGTGAGCTTCCTCGTCACGGGCCCGGACGCGGGCCCGCCGTTCCTGGCCTACGTCGCCACGGAGGGCCCGCCACGTCCCGTGCGCGTGGAGTCGCAGGCCTACGACTTCCAGGTCGACTTCAGCGACTACGACGTGCCCGTTCCGGTGACCGCTCCGCCCGCCGACCAGGTCGTCGACCTCGCGGCCCTGACGGAACAGATCCAGTAGCCGCAGCCGACCGACGACGGCGACGACCAGGTCCGCCTGCGCGAGCCCGGCGTTATGGGGCGGCTGTGGCTGGTGCGGTGGGGGGTTTCAGGCAGGGGGTGGTGATGCCCAGGACCATGCGGTTGTTGCCGGCGGTGCTGGAGACGTCGACGACGTACCGGCTGTCGGGGTGGCGGGCGGTGACGATGGAGTTCGGCTGGTCGGCAGGGGTCTCCTGGTAGGTGGAGATCTTGAGTCCTTCGCTGGTGAGGAGGTCCCGGACTTTGTGGACGACGTCGTTGTGCTGGGCGTTGGGAACGGTGCTGTGGACGGCGTAGGAGAGGGTGAAGCGGTCGTCGGGTGCGGACTCGCCGTTCTTGCCGACGCAGGAGGTGAAGACCGGGTCGGCCGGTTCGTTGTTGATCTGGATTCCGGCGGTCTGGGCGAGGTGCTCGGTGAGCTGGCGTGCCCAGTCGAGTGCTTCCTCGCGGGTCTTGACGGGCAGGGCGGCGTCCTTGCCGGCGTCGGCCATACAGGCTCCAAGGGTTGAGACCATCAGCGTTACTGCCGCGAGCCGCTTCAGCGCGGTGCGGCTCGCGGACGGGCGGGTGGGTGGGCTGACCATGGGGGTTCTCTCCAGGGGTGACTCAGTGGGGAATCGAGCCCCAGAGCGGGTCTTCCTTCGGGGAGGTGGTGGGCTTCTGCCCGGCGATGATCCGGCCCTGGTTCAGCACGCTTTCCGATTGCTCGTCCCAGTAGCCGCCGTGCCCGGATGTGTCGATCTTGATGTTGTGGCCGCCGAACCCGACGATGTGGGGGCTGGGGCCCAAAGAGAAACCGCCGACGAGTCGGGTCGGGTCGTCGGTGGCTTCTCCGATCCAGAGGTGATCAGGGTTGACGCTCAGCTGGTCCGCATAGAGGACGCCCATGCCCGGGCTGCCGAGGGTGACGATGTCGTCGGCCCGCAGGCCGCCCTTCTCGCTGTCGGCGACGCCGACGGCGTAGCTGCCGTAGCTGTGCGCGACGTAGGTGAGATGGCTCTTCGGTTCGCCATGCGCCACCCGGAGGCCGTTGGAGAACTGCCGCATGTCGTCGGCGCCGTCGATTCCACGCATGGGGTTCGCTGCCTCGGGGAGGCTCTCGGGAGTGTCGTAGCCGAGGTAGGAGACCACCGACACTGTCTCGCCGGGCTGGGCGAACCGTTTGCCGTAGCCCTGGAGCTGGCGGATGCGGTCGATCTGTCCCGGGACGCCGTTCAGGTCTGTGTTGGTGCCCGGCACGAAGACGCTGGTGTGTGTGGCCTTGTCCGGGTTCCCGGTGGCGACGATCGCGCGACCGTCGGAGCCGTAGGCCTCGGGGTCGATCCCGAGGAGGAACAGCTGGTGTTCCTCGTCTTTCTGGTTCGCGGTCTCCCCGAGTTTCTTCTTGATCTCGGCAAGGGCCTTTCGGCGCTTGTCGTAGGTCGTCTGGTCGAGGCCGAGCGAGGCCGGGGAGCCGGCCTGCAAGGCGTCGAGTTTCTGGTCCAGGACGAGCCGGTTGGCCTCGTCCCGCACGGTGGCCGGCAGGCCGTCGAGCGCGCCGATCCTGGCGGCGTTCAGCGCCAGGTAGGTCTGCTGCTGGTCGGCGGTCAGGCCTTTCCACCATTCGGCGGTCTTCTGCGGATCCTTGCCGTCCGGGACGTACGCGTCGGCCAGACCCAGGTCCTTCATCACGTCCGCGGCATCGGTCCGGGTCTCGGCCATCGCCCCGGTCGCCCGCTTGCCGTCCAGGATGTCCGCGCCCAGCCGCCCGAGGGCCGTGTTGCCCTGATCGCTCGCCGCCTGGGCATCCTTCAGCGCCCGGTCGATCCGCTCCTGGTAACCGGCCCCGAGACCGGCCAGGTCGCGGCGCGCGGCCTGGGCGTCCGGGTCGTTGCGGTCCCCCGGAGCCGCTGGCGGAAGACTCACCACTCCCTCCGCCGACACCACAAGACCGAAGTCCTGAGCCCGGTGCACCGCGTTCGTCAGGTTCGTCTGCGCCTGGTACATCCGGTCCGCGACCGTGTCCAGCGTCAGCGCCGCCGCCTCCGCCTCCACCCGCACGATGTCCAACTGCTGCTCGGTACGCTCCATGAAAGGGAACGCCGCAGCGGCGTCCACTCCCTCCCAGTGCCGGCGAAGCGGCCCGTTGACCTGATTGCGATGACGGGAACCCACGGTTTCCACCGCGTGCGCCAGGGCCTTCCAGCTCTTCGCCGCCTCACGCAGCCCCTGAGGGTCGAACTTCACCAGCAGCTCGAAGACGCTCACTTCGCCCCCTGCGCCTGGCTCCACGAGCCGGCCACAGCCTGCTCATTGTGGGAATGCGCCTCAGCACTCGCATCCAGGTTCGCGCCAGTAGCCGCGATCCTCTGCCCCAGCGCCGCCAGCGGCGCGGCCCAGCCACTTCCCAACTGCCCGAGACCACCGGCCACCGACCAGCCCGCGAGCTGCCCGGAAGCCGCCGTCGCCGCAGCCAGCGCCGCCTGAACAGGCTTGGCCAGTTCTTCAGCCAGACTCTTCGCCACCTGCGCCGATGCGTGCAGTTCCTGCGGCACAACGCTGACATCCGCCAACGTAATCTCCCCCCGGAGTCAACAACACAAGGCACCCAAACGAACCCCACAATACGCTGCGCATCCACACGGATACTCAGATGCCGGGTATCCGATCCTGTCCGCAGGTCACAACGACAGACCTTCTCGGTGGGCCCTCGCCGCCCACCAGACCGCCCAACGCACCACCACCGTTACTACCCCGGCCGCCATCGAACACCATGAGTCCATCTGAGGTTTCCTCTCCGACCGCTGAGGTGACGGTCCGCCTGGCATGGCTGGCCCCCTCGCTCTCCCCGCTCTACCGGTGGCGGCACCTGCCCTGCCGGGAGCCGGGCCCGGGCGGCAACCTGGTGACCCACGCGGACCCGGCCCGGGAGGGTGGCTGGGCGCGGCGTGCTCCGCCCCCGCACCCGTGGCCAGCGCCCGGATGCGCTGGACCATCCCCTGGTCGAGAGCCTGCGGCGCCGACCCGCCACCGGGGCCGTGGCCGGCCCCGCCGTCAGCCCGTCGCCGCACCGGCTGGGCCGTGGACGGCCCAGCCTGGCCCCCGCCCCTGTGTCAGTGGCCGGTACCCGTGCCGGGCCCAGGAACCTGCCGCACCCAACTGCCCCAGGATCGCCAGCCTGTCCACCACCCAGCATGAGCCCAGGTCACCACCCACCTGAACGAGATCGCTGAGCACCACCAAGACGTACGGCAGCAGAACCACCCGTACAGACCGGTGGATCGCCGGTGACCGGCACCAATGCGTCGGCCCGGTATGGGTGCCCGCCTGGTGATGGATGAGCGCGGAAAGGGCCGTCAAGGCCCGGTCGCGGCGGCAGCCGCGATTTCGTGATCGGCGCCGTACAACCCTGCGGACGCAGTGGTGCAGAACGGCGATGGCATCCCGGTCGGGCGGAGGGAGCGGCACGGGTGGCCCGCCTGCCGCAGGCCCGGACCGCCGACACCCCGGCCAGTGCACCGGTGCGTGGCCCTGGCCATCGGGGTGAAGGCCCGCGTGACCGCTTACCTTTACTACATAAGAAGGGACATATGCCCTGACCTGCGGTTTTCCCGTCGCTAACGTCTGGTTTTCCAGACGTTGTAGCCAGAAAACCAGACGTTACGGCAGGGGGCGGTGAGGAGGCAGTGGCTCGACACGCTGCCAGGCGCCTGCGTTTTTCGGGCCTCTTGCTGTAGGTTCTTGCCGCTAAGGTCTGGTTTTCCGGAGCTAACGTCTGAAAAAACAGCCCTTAGAAACCTGGTGGCGCACCGGTCGTTGGACCGGTTCTCGGACAACGACGGCACGGTGAGGAGCAACATGGCTCGCAGGGGCAACATCGCCCTGGTGAACCTGGATACGGGGACGGTGCTGCCTGCGCCGAAGCCCCGGACGCCGCACACCATGGACGGCTCCTACACCCTCAACGCCTACACCGACGACGCGCCGCTGTACTCGCTGGCGCTGTCCGGGGCGGAGTGGGCGACGATCGACTGGGTGCGCTCGAACGGTGGGGCCGGCGCGGCCGTGAAGGTGACCGCCGCCGCCGTTGCGGGGGCGATCCTGGCTACGGAGACGACCGCGAAGACGGCGCTCGCCCGCCTGGTGAAGCTGAACATCCTGCTCAAGACCAGCCCCCGTAGCCAGACCTACCAGCTGAACCCGCGGCGCTTCTGGGAAGGCTCTGGCGACGCCCAGGTACAGGCGTGCCGTAGGTTGGATCCGCCGCCGATCACACCGGACGCCAAGGCGATCACTGCCGCGAAGAAGGCCGCCGAGAAAGCGGCCGCCAAGACGCCCGGACCGCGCCGCACGACGAACGGAGGCACCCGATGAGCGCCGCCACCCACAGCCACCACGGTGACTTCGACCCGGACAGCCTCGGCATGCCGCCCGTCTACACGCTGAACCTGTCCGCCAGCCAGCGCAGCGTCCTGGAATGGCTCACCAGCCACGGCGCCGTGTTCGCCCCGATCACGGCCGACGTCGAGGAGATCGCCCACGACTGCGGCACCTCGACCTCCACCGCGTACGAGGCCCTGGCTCGGCTGGAAGCGCTCCAGTTGGTCGAGCACCCGGACCCGGGAAGTTACCGCGTCAACCCCCGCTTCTTCTTCGCCTCCAACCCCGAGATCCGTCGCCTGGTGGGCGAAGCGCTGGAGGCCCCCGAGATCACCCTCGATGCCCGCGCCGAAGGCCCCCGGAAGGTCGGCAACGTGGACGCCCGACGCCGACGCACCATCAAGGCCGTCCCCGACCAGGAGTAAGGCGTGCGGTGCTCGAGCTGAGAGCGCTACTGTCAGTGGCGCTCGGTAACGTGTCGTGCCGTGAACGAAGTTGGGGTGGACAAGCCGGTACCAGCGACCAGTGACTCCGTCTACGTGGTGGGTTCGCCTGCCGCTCCTCGGCGGCCCGCCCGGCGGCCCCGAACGCGGACCGGTCCGAAAACACCACCACCGGGAGCGGTGCGGCCGCCGCCCTGGCCGCCGCCGACGCGAACGCACCGCTGCGCAGCGCGCTCATTGACCCGCTCGCCCGCTTCGGCCAGCCCGACCGGGTGGACGACCTGACGATCACCTTCGGCGAGGGCTGGCGGCTGGCCACCTGGAGCGCGCCGGACGCGCACGGTGTGCAGCTGCTCGTGGGCGATGGCATCCCGTCCGGCTGGACCGCCCTGCTGCCGGAGGGCCCGTGGGGGCTGGGCGGCTGGATCGCCGTTGAGCACCAGGGCGACGGGCAGCCAGACCGGCACCCCGCCGACAGCTTCGGCCGGCCCCAGAGATCCCCCACCCCCGACCTCGCCCTGGACGTCCTCCATCGCGCCGCCGTCCCGGCCGCGCTGGCCGACGAGGTGCCGGTGCCGGACCTGGCGCTGGGCCGGGCCACCGGCTGGACACCGCCCACGGACCGCGGCCTGGGCGACCCACGCCGCGACTACGCCCTCGGCGACGGCCTGGTCCACCTCACCTGGCCCGGCAACCCCGGCATCCAGGCCCTCGAACAGCGCGGCCACCAGGCTGGCTGGACCGAGGTCTACGACGACGAGGGCAACTGGGCCGCTCTCATCGCCGGCCGCCTCGTCGCCGACGCCGCCGACAACGAACCGCTGCTGGCAGACAACCCCGCCGAAGCCCTGACCCTGCTGCGCCTGGCACTCGCCCAGAACGTCGGCACGCAGTAGGACGGGCGCGGGTACGTGCACTCGTGCCGTGCGGCGGCGAGGCTGGGCGGGTGAGCATCATGAGTGAGGACCCGGTGAGCCCTGATCAGGTGTACGCGGCCCTGGTGGCCCTGAGGAGGGCGCCGGTCCTCGATCCGGAGCTGTGGCCGAACGGGCCTCAGCAGGACGACCTGCGCAGGCTGCTGGGCGTGCTGCTGGCCGTGGTGGAGCTGGAGATCACCGCCAACACCCGGTTGGGCAGCGACCAGGACACGGACGTCGCCGAAGTGCTGTTCGGGTGGACCGAGCAGGTGGGGGCGACTCCTGGTCTGTTCGCCAACGTGCTGGCCAGCCGGCTGCAGCGCACCGCTGTGCAGCTCATGGGCCTCGACGAGGACGAAGAAGGGGAGACGTCCCCGGGCCGTATGGCCTCGTCCATGGCCGTGGTCGCCGCGGCGGACACTCTGGACGCCGACCTCCACTTCCAGTCCGGTGACGTCGACGGCGTCCGGCAGGCCCTGGGCCGGGCGGAGGCGTCCGTCATCGAGATCCAGCAGAGCATGCACGACCTGCGGGTGGCCATCGGCGACGCGCAGGATGAGTGATCCCGGTCACGGACAAACCGGGAGGACAAGGCCCAAGACCCGGACGAACTGGGCGGGACAAGGTGCCTGGTCAAGGGGTCGGACAACGGGTGGGGCCAGACGGAGGACAAGGGGGGGTGTGCATCGTCGGCCGCGCCCGCGCCCGGGCGCTGGCCCGGGTGCCGGGTCGGCCACCGCGCCGGATCCGGCCTACCGCTGACGGAAGGCCACCTCGATGACCACCACCTCGTTCGCCGGCCGTCTTCGGCTGGCGCGGGACGGTCTTGGTCTTGTCGAGGCTCAGGGGCAACGCGGAAGGCCCCGAGGATTCGAACCGGGGCCTTCCGTGAGCTGAAGCTTCAGCCCAAAATGGTCAACCGCACGTGTTTGGATCCCGCCACATCTTGTTGGCATTACCTGACGCCCGCTGCCAGTGAATGACGGTGCACTGGAAGCTCTGCTGGATCTCGCTGCCGACGTTGCGCTCGTAGGACGTCGGGTAACCCATCGACCCGGCCTCGCACCCGTCCGCGCACCAGTATTCGCCGATCTCCCCCCACACGGGCCACGCGCCGCTACGAGGGGACCAGTAGATTGTTCCGTTCGCGAACTGCGTCCGGCGGCCGACGCCGTCGGGGTTGGTCAGCTCTCCTGTGAGCGGGCACCCGAGCTTCCCGCTGGATCCCCCCATCGCGACGTACCGCTTCTCGATTTCACCCAGCACCTCGTGGCCGCAGTAGGTTCCGTCTGCCCGTGCGACCGTCGATGCAGACATGACGAACGTGCTGGCCGCCAGTGCGAGCGCACTGGCGATGGCGACTGGCCTCCACCGCTTTCCAGTCTGGCCATGCACCTGAATGTGAGTCATACGTTCCCCTTGACATGGACGTTTGAACCGGAGCCCCAGCCCGCAAGCAGCGCTCGATCGGATCAACGATGAACCCGGGTTATGGAAACGAGAGCGGTCGTGAGTAGTAGCGGGTCAGCGGTTAACGGTGAGCGACGTCCTCGGCGGCGACCAGGGCGAGGGCCTGCTCGACCGAGCACTCGGCCAGCGCCGTCCGCCCGGCCTCGTCGGGCGCCGGCCGCAGTCGAAGCTGCGGCTGCCGAGGAGAAGCGCTCCCGCTCCTGGTGGCGGCGCTCCTGACTTGCTGATCCCCGCCGCAGGGCTGCTGACCTGCGGTGGTGAGTTTCGCCGACCGACCCGGTGAGTTTTGTTTCGGACCCGGTGAGTTTCGGGTGTCGCCGCAGGTCAGCGGCCGGTTAGAACGGATTGCGGTACGCCTTCCGGGTGGCGGCTGGGTGCTCGGCGGCGCGGTGGGCAGAGCCTGTGACTCTTGAGGCGCCGTCACACCTTCGAGCGGACTTCCCGGCCCCGCGCGCGGGAAGACTGGCTTTGTGACCGACACCAAGCTGTTCCGGCCCGGCACCACCGCGATCCGCCGCGACGTCCACGCCGATCGGGTGTGGACCGCGATGCCCCAGCGGGTGATCGACGACACCGGCCACGTGCTGACCCTGGCCTACTGGCCGGGCATCGAAAGCCTGGCCCCGACGACCTGGATCACCTCCACGCGCACCGGCGACGACGCCACCCGCCAGCAGGGCCTGGCAGACCTGGTGGCCGGCATCTGGACCCTGGACCACTACCGCTGGACCGGCACCGAGCTGCTGAGCCACTTCCTGAACGGCGAGTGGTTCTCCGTGCACTGCTTCCAGGACGCGACCACCCACGAGCCCCTGCGCTGGTACGTCAACTTCGAGCACCCCTACCGGCGCCGCCCCCGCCTCGGCATCGACACCATGGACCTCGCCCTCGACCTGGTCATCGCCCCCGACCTGTCGGGGCACCACTGGAAGGACCAGGCCGAGTACGCCCAGCTGCGCCGCCTCGGCCTGATCGACGACTACCTGCACCGCCAGATCGAGCGGGCCCGAGGCCGGGCGATCGGCATGCTGGACGACCGCACCGGGCCGTTCGCCGACGGCTGGCCGACCTGGGCACCGGATCCGTCCTGGCCGCTGCCGACACTGCCGCCCGGCGCCGACGAAGCCGCCGCGGCGGAGACCCCGTACCGGCCATGACGAGCAGCGACACGGGAAGCGGGCCGATCCGCGCGCGGGTGTGCGCGGTCCTGCTCCACGACGGCCTCGTCTGCCTGATCCGCCGCCAGCGCCCGGCCGGAGTACAGCTCTCCTTCTCCGGCGGCGTGGTCGAGGACGGCGAGGACCCCACCGAGGCGCTGCGCCGGGAGTTGCTCGACCCGCCGGTGCTCCGCTTCGTCCAGGACCAGTGCACCCCTCACTCAGGGGCTAAAGTGGGCGGCGACGCGCGAAACCCAGACTTTGGTAGGTCGGCGGCTTCCGCATCAACGGCTGCCGTCGGTCCGCGAAAACCGGCGGCGGCCACACTCGTGAAAATGCGCTAGAAGAACGTCTGCGCGGTCGACTCTCCGACGAAGTACGTCGAAGTGTCGTGGTTCTTGTGCACGACGCCACCTCGAACGTACTCGTCCATGCTGGTCCGCAGGCTCTTCACGTTCTCGATCTGCAGGGCGCGGGCGATGTCCCGTACCTTCCAGCTCCGCCGGGGCTGCTGGCCCAGCAGGTTGAGCACTCGCTCGCGCCTTGACGGCGACGACTCAGTGCCCTCGGGGTCATCGGCCTCCGACGCCTGGCCGTGCGTGCGGCTGGCCGTTCGTGAGCCCTCCGTGCTCTCCCGTGGCCGGGGGGCGCCGTGTTCGGCGATGTACTTGAGGTTCTCTGCGGAGGTCTGGATCTTCTGCAGCTCCCGCACGATTCCGGCGAGGCCCCGGAGCTTCTCGCGGGTCTCGCCCATCGCCCCGGCGCGGTGCTCCAACCCGGGCCGCGCGACCTGGCCGTCGCCATCCGCTGGCAGCCCACCGAGGAGCACCCACTGCCCGGCGGCGTCCTCGGCGTCAACGTCTGCTCCCGTACCGGCCACCCGGTCGGCGCCTGCCAGATCTGCAACATGATCCTCGAATCCCGCCTCGCCGACGCCGGGCTGCGCACCGCCTACGCCGACGGGCACCTGGTCGTCGTCCACCCCGACGTCGAGATCCCCGGCCAGCCCCGCCGGGAGAGCACGGCTCCCCCCGCTGCTCCCGCCCGGCCGGCCCGGCGCCGCGGGTGGCCAGCCCGCTGGCTCCGCAGCCGCACCGGACGGTAGGCCACCGGTCGCTCCCGTCCCGGCGCCTACAACTCCGTCCACCCGCACGGCCGTCGGCCGTTGTTGCCGAGCGGGTGCCAGATCGGCGCGGCTGGTCCGCGCTGGACAAGGTCCTCGATGCGGGCGGCGCCGGCCGGGATGGTGGCGAGCAGTTCGGTGGTGGCCGGGTTCTCCTCGGTGGCGAGGCGCAGGTCCGCCACCGCCGGGCGCACCTGGGCCGCGCCGGTGCCGACCAGGACCACCAGGACCCGAGGGAAGGATCGCCAGCGCCGCTCCCACGTCCGGCCCGATCCGTCCGGGCCCGCCTGCTCCCACAGCTGGGCGCAGGCCGCCAGCTGTGCCGCGGTTTCCTCGGGGAGGGTGCGGGGCCAGGTGCCGCTGGAACTGGAGACCACCGCCCGGGTCTACAACGCCCTGGTGCGCTACGCCGCTGACCTCGACACCGCCATCACCGCCGCTGACGTACGAGGCCGGTCCGATGACGGTGCGGACGGGACTTTGGCCGTCACCGGACCGGACTCCGGATCAGCCTGCCGCCGAGGGGTGGTCACGTGGGGCGGTGGCCGGTCAGTTCCTGCCAGTGGTCGTAGGCGGTGTCCAGTTCGCGTCGGGCCCGGGGGATGCGAAGGTCGTTCTTCAGCTGGGCGGTGACCTGGTGCAGGTTCTGTTCGGCCTGGCGGCGGTTGCCGGTGTCGGTGGTGACGCGCTTCAGTTCGGCTTCGGCCTCGGGGATGAGGGCTCGGAGCCGTTGGAGGGCGGGCCCGGTGTCGGCGATGGCGTTGTGGACGTGGACGACGAAGGCCCGTACGTCCGCCTCGGGGGTGTCCTCCAATGCGAGGGTGAGCAGCTCGCGCCAGCCGTTGGGCGGCGTCAGGTAGATGTAGGCCTCGGTGGGGGAGTACTGGTCGTCGATCGTGAGCCCGAGGAGCGGGTGGGTGGCGCCGGTGCGCACCCGCAGGGCGTGCTCGTGCAGATCCAGGCGGTCCGCGAGGGAGTGGAGCAGCGTTCCGCGGCCGGGGTCGCGCAGCGCGGCCAGGTGGAGCTCGGCCTTCCTCACCCGGGCCTGGTGCTCGTGCGCGGCGTCGGCCGCGGCCGAGCGGGCGTGCTCCTGCTCGGTGGCCACGTTCTGTTCCGCCCGGCGCAGGTTTCCCCGGGCTGTGCGCAGCTTGTGCCGTTCCCGGCTGTGGCGGGGGTCGAAGGCGTGCCGCCAGGTGCCGGGGTAGAGGCTCATCTGCCGGGCCACGGCGGCTACGGCGACTAGCACCGCCATGATCGACCAGAACAACGTGGTCCACACGGTTTCCGCCACGGTTTCTCCTCGACTGGGTCCGGGTGTACGAGTGCGTCCGGTCGCGTCGGCGGTGCCCGCCGTCCGTTGCCGGACGCGGGGTCAGTGGGTGGCTTCGACGGCGATGCCGACGAGCTGGAGGATGGCGTGGCCCCAGGAGGTGGCGGCGATCAGGACGCCGAAGACGACGGCGGTGAAGACGGTGAAGACCTCGTCGACGCGGCTGCGGGCGTGGGTTGCGCGTCGCAGGCGGGCGATGATGACGATCGCGAGGAACACCGACGCGCTGATCGTGTACTGCACTGCCCACCCCGGGTTTTGACTTGACGTTGTGTGAGGCTCCGGTCACCGGGAGCCTGCTGCATTCGGGTGAGCATGCCAGAGCGGCTGTCCCGCCGGGGCCTGTTTCCCCGAAACGGCCGGACGCGAACGAGTGTGGAGCCGCCGCGAGCCCGGACCCCGGGGCGGGGTTTGCCGGCCGCTAGCGCAGACCATCCCGACGCCTCTCGTCAACGAGTGGCTTCGTACTGCCCTCGATCCGACGAATGTGCGCCAAAATGTGCGATCCAAGAGTGACTTTCGAGTTAGGGTGTGTGGTGTGGAGGTGAGGTTGTGACTGACGACCTGTTCGCGTCGATCGACGCGCTGCTGGCCCGGCCGCGTCCGGTGGACGACCTGCCGGTCCCGGCCGAGCGGGAGCGGCTGCGCAAGGCCGGCGAGTACACCCAGGAGGAGCTGGCCGCGGCGCTGAAGACCCGGCGGGAGACGATCGTGCGGTGGGAGGCCGGGACGACGGATCCGCGCCCGCCCAAGCGCGAGGTCTACATCCGGTTCCTCGCGACGCTGGCGCTCCAGCACGGCACGGTGGAACCGACCGAGTGGCTGCGCCGCGCGCAGGCCGCCGGTCTCGTGCGGCCCCTCGACCAGCCGGCGGCCGCCCCGGCTCCGGCGGCCACCGCCGTGCCTGCGGTCCCGGTTGCCCCCGCTGCTGCTCCGCCCGTCCCGGTGGTGCCGGCGGCGTTCGGCGGCGGGCAGCACGACCAGGCCGTGGCCCCGGGTCGGGGGTCGCCGGACCCGGGACGCACACCCACGGGCCATCGTCGGCGGGCGCCCTCGGAAGCGGACAAGAATCTATAAGCCGCCCCCTCTGACCTGCCCCTATCCGACCGATCGGACGGCGCGGTCGCAGCGCGGGCAGACGTGGTGGGTGAGGTCGGGCGGGTACCAGCGCTGACCGGGCGCGGCCGGCCGCCACGGATCGACGGCCATGCCCGCGGTGTCGAGCCCGCAGATGGTCACCGCCGCCGGATCGCCGGGCACGTCCGGATCGGAGCCGGTCGCGTGCACGACCAGGATCACCGAATCCTCCGGCTGCTCGACCACCACCACGATGCCCACCACTCCACTGTCCGGCCCGCGCCGCCGGCTCCGCACCCGGAGACGGCCGCCAGGACCAACCCGCGCCGCGCCCTCGCCGCCGGTGAGGCCTCACCGCTCCGGTGAGTTCCGCCCCGGCTGGCCGGTGAGTTTCGCCCCGCCAACCTCACCAGTGCAGGTCACAGCCGTGCAGCGCCGCTACTGCTGCACTGCGGCGCGCTGGTGCAGCAGCAGGACAAGGGGGTGCAGCAGTCCTGCTACCGCCGCCCGAGGTTTCGCCCCGCGCCCGGCGGCGAGGCGAAACCCGGCCGGGTCGTCGGCGCCGGCGGCTACGATCCCGGGATGGACAGCGCCCCGCCGACCGCCGCCACCAACCAGCCGGCCGACGACGCGCAACCGGCCCCGCAGTGCGCCCGGCCCGGGGCACGGACAGTGCAGCAGCGGTCGGACGGCGGTGCTGTCCGGGAGGTCAGGCTTGGGGCAGTCGGAGGATGAGGCCGCGGGCGGTGTCGGTGAGGGCCTTGAGGGCGGCCGTGCTCTGGTCGGGGGTGAGGGCCCCGTCGGCCTGTGCATTCAGCTCGCATTGGACGTTGCGGTCCACCACGTTCAGCCACAGCTCGGATTTCCAGCTGGCGGCGTCGAGTGCGCGCTGGACCTGGAATGCCTCGTCGCCCAGGCCGGGGACATTGGTTGCGCTGCCGAACTTGATGAGGTGGGGGAGGCGGCCCCTCTGTGACTTGAGCGCCGCGGCGAAATTCTCCTCAAAGGTGCACTTCACGTAGGTGTCCGAGGAACCTGTTCCGCCGCGGGAAAAGCTCTGATAGCACTCGAACAGGGGGTTCTTTCCGGAGCCGATCTCCTGCCGAGGGGCCCTTCCGGCCTCGCCGAACTGGGCGGCCAGCACGGTGAAGTCGATCAAGGCGCAGAAGTCATGGGTCTTGCGGTAGCCGCCGGATTTGCCGGTGGCCTTCGGCGTCGGATCGTCGACGGCCGGATCGTCGACGGCCGGGTCGGCTGCGGCCGGGTCGGCTGCGGCCGGGTTGGCTGCGGCCGGGTTGGCTGCGGCCGGGTTGGCTGCGGCCGTTCCGGAGCTTCCGCAGCCTGCCGTGCCGAGCAGTGATACGGACAGCAGGGCGGCCGCGACAATCGACCAACGCCTTTGTTTTATTAAGTACATGACTCTCCGTCGGTTGGGTTGGGAACTGTCTCGGGCAGGTTAACGGAACAGCCCCGCGCGGCCTATGGCTTCGCCGAACCCGGGGCTGTCGTCCGCCGGATCGTCGGCCTGCGGGACGGAGCCGGCAGGCCGGAGCCGTCCCGCAGGCTGCCCTGCCCCCCTATCGCGCCGATCCGGTGCTTCCGCAGCTCCACCGGTCCGCACGCCGCATGCGCGCCGTGTGCGCCCTGTTCCCGGGCGGTGGCGGTTCCTGCAGTTGGTATAGCCATGCATACGACAGGCCGTTGTGGTGCCGCCGCCGGCGGAACCACCCTCAGGTTTGCAGGGCTGGGTGTCCCGGTCTGCCCCCGGCCGGGGGTTGGGACTGCCAGACTGGTGATCATGACCGCTGACCGACGCCGCCCGTTGCGGCAGCCGCTCTCCTCGCCCGCCGCCGACCCGCTCCAGGCCGGGGAGCGCCGCCGGCTGTTGCCGGTGGAGCGCTCGCCGTTCCAGCAGCCGCCCGCCGCAGCCCCTGACCATTCCCGGCGGCCCGCGGCCGACGGGCGCCGTGCGCTCGGGCCGGGCGGGCTCGCCTTCACCCCGCCCGGCCCGCAGGACTGAGCCCGGCTACACCGCGGCGGCGGCGCGTCCGGTGGCGCGTCCGGTGGCGGTGGCGGCGTTCAGTTCGTCGGCGAGGAGGGTGAGCTCGCGCCCCAGGTCGCCGAGCACGCAGCCGGGCATGGCCGCGGCGAGCGCGCAGACGGCGACCAGGGCGAGCCGCTCGCCGGCGCGGAGCTCGGGCAGTGTGCCGGTGTGGGTGGCTCCGAGCAGCACGTCCGCCGCCAGGTGGTAGCGCAGCTCTTCGACGAGCTGGCCCTCGCCGCCGGGGATGACCTCGAGGGCGCTGGCCTGGACGATCGCCTCGGCCGCCTGACCCAGCACCCGGGCATGGCCTTCATCGTCCTGGCGGGCGGCGAGCCCGCGCACCCACACGGCCGCCGCCTCCCCCGCCTCGGCGGCCAGCGCGAGTGCCTCGTGCGTGGCGCGCTCGCGTTCCTCGCGCGCGGCCGCGGCCTGTTCCGCGCGCTCGTCGCCGGCGACGAGGCCGTCCGGATCGTCGTCGGCCGGCCGGGGATCGGACACGGGCAGGAAGGAGAGCGAGTTCGTCATGACCGGTGAACCGGCCCCGGCCCCGGACCGTTACGGCCCCGGCGGTGCGCAGCCGGGCCCGGCCGCGTCCGGGATGCCACCGCGGGGCGGCCGATCCCCCCGGGCCCTCTTGTGGGTGACATGGTGTCGGGCATGAATGAGACAAATCACACTGTGTCTGATGATTCCGACCTTCTGGGCAGGGTGGAGCGGAACCTGGCCGAGCACGCCTGTCATCTGCACCGCCCCATGGAGCACGCGAGCGTCACCGCGACGGCTGATCTCGTCGTCGCCGACAGCGGGCTCGACGACGACACCTTCAACATCGTGGCGGCCGCGCGATTCACCGACGAGACCGCTCCCGGCCGTGTGGCGGAGACGGTGCGGGCCTTGACCGCGACGGGCCGGCCGTTCTCCTGGTGGGTCGGTCCCGCCACCACACCCCCGGACCTGGCCGTGCTCCTGAGCGGTCACGGCCTTGAGGCGTCGGAGACCGAGACCGGTATGTGGATGGACCTGCCCGCCGCCCCGCCGGAGCCGCACGTCGAGGGTCTGGACATCCGCCTGGTGACGACTTCCGAGCAGCTCGCGGACTACGCGATGGTCCTGGCGGCGAACTGGGATCCGCCGGCCGTCACGGTCCGCCGCTTCTTCGCCGATGCGGCCGTGTGGGCTCTGGCGCCCGACTGTCCCGCGCGCTACCTCGTCGGCTACGTGGAGGGACGGCCGGTCTGCTCGGCCGAGGTCTTCCTCTCGGCGGGGGTCGCCGGGATCTACAACATCGCGACCCTCGCCTCCGAGCGCCGCCGCGGATACGGCGGGGCCATCACCCTGGCCACCTTGCGCACGGCCTACAGGGAGGGCTACCGCACCGCAGTGCTGCAGGCGTCCTCGGACGGGAAACCGGTCTACCGCCGTCTCGGGTTCCAGGCCTGCGGCCGGTTCACCGAGTACGCGGTCACTCCCTGAGACCTCCGCCCCAGCCCGGGGTCGGCGGACACCGACTCACCGACCCCGGGCCTCGGCAGAAGAGGACGCCATCCACGGATGCGGACGAGGGGCCTTTCGAGCGGCCTCTGTCAGTCGAGCGGGTGCCGACGCTGACCGGCCGCCACGGGTCGACCGCCATGCCTGCGGTGTCGAGCCCGCAGGCCGTCACCGCCGTCGGATCGCCGGGCACGTCCGGATCGGAGCCGGTCGCGTGCACGACCAGTCGCACGGGGTCCTCCGGGCTGCTCGACCACCACCACGATGTCCACCACTCCCATCCTCCAGGAGCCTCGCGCGCCCCAGGAGGCGGCCGAGGCGGACAGGGAGATTTTGGCGGCGCGTCCATCTGTTCCGCCTTGGCTCAAGGGTGTCCGCATCGTGGATCGAAGTCGTGATGCACGTCACTATTTTGCCTTTTCTTGGGGATTCTTCGGCTTGCCCATGTCTCTATATATCGGACGACGGGCGGCAAATTGGCGGGGATGTGGATCGGGAATTTCCAGTTCCCCTTTCTGGAAGAAAATATGATTGCAGGCGAACGCTCGTGCGGGTTAGTGTTCTGTACACCTTCGAAGATTTCGAAGGAGAGAGGGGGAAAACAAATGAAAAAGGCAACATCCGCTGTCGTTGCGTTGGCGAGCGGCGCCATTATGGCGCTCAGTTCCATTCCGGCCCACGCGGCCGTGCAGGAAACCGAGCCGACCTCGCGCACGGTGACCGTCGGGATGAACTTCGCGGGCTACGACAAGAAGACCGCCGAAGCCAATGGCTACGTCATCAAGAAGACCGCCAAGGGCTCCGAATACTCGGTCAAGAAGGACGCCTCGCCGGCCGAGGAGCAGGAGCTCGCCGACCAGGCCGACGCCCGTGACGCCGCGGCCCTCATCGACAACACCGGTGAGGTCCACGGGAACTGCGGAAGCGCCTGGATCACCCTGACCGGGAACTCGAACCACCATGGCCAGCTCTCCACCGGGTTCGAGATCTTCAACCAGAAGGCCTGGTGGTACGAGTGGGGCGTCTCCGTCGTGGACGTGAACGGCAGTAGCCACCAGGGGTGGGGGCCGTCCACGCTGGACTTCCAGTCCCAGTGGTCGGGGTCCCGGTCCGTCACTCTGTACGGCTCCGCCTACGCCACGATCATCCCCGGTGACAGCTACGCCGAGCTGGCCGACGGCACGTACTGCACCGCCGGTCCGGCGTCGGCGTACGACTGGTTCGGATAAGAGTTCGCAGGCCACGATGGTGCGCACAACAAAGCAAGGCGCGCCATGGATGGTCGGTACGTTTTGAGGGTAGGAGGCGGTGCGGCATCATCATGGATGCCGCACCGCCTCCGCACAACCAATAGGGTCGAATTTGTTCTTCGAAAACGGTGAGAGCCGTGACAGTGACAATGGGAAGCCGCTTCCCTCAGAGATCGTGGGCAGCCTGGGAAGGCCTGTCGCGGTAATCGATGGCGCAGACGATCAATGGATATGGAATGCCGACCGGGGGACGATCGACGGTGTGCCGATCGGGGTGGAAATCACCTACACCCGCTCCGCTCTTCTCATGGCGTCCGTGGAGACTCTCCGACCCATCGCTTCCGCAGACGCGCCACCCGCCAGCATGCACCACGCGACTGCTGCGGGGCGGTTCGTCGCCCAGACACTGCGCGCGGAACAGCGACACGGTGGATTGCGGATGTCCCAGCTCATGGAACAGTCCATCCAGAGCGTCAAGACGGCGCCCGCAACCGACACCGAACTCGTCATCGAGGGCATCCGTCATCCCGCGCGCCGACTGACCCGCGAGGGTTGCACATCCGTCATGACATGCGTCGACGACGTGCTGGTCATCTGCTCCGTGTCGTCCCTCGCTGGTCCGGTGCCCAACCTCAGGTGGACCCAGACCTCTCCCGGATGGTACGACGCCGAGCGCCGCTAACCCCCCTCGCCCCCGCTCACCGCTGCCGGCGAGGCCAACAGCGGTGAGCGGCAGTTGTCGGTCTGCTGTGACTCGACCACCAGTCAGGATGCCAACCGCCCACCCTCCACCCGGACCGCAAGCCCCGCACCCCCAGGAGGCGGCCGGCGGTACCACCCCGCACGCCGCGCGGCCGGTGCTTCCTCCCCTGCACCGGTGAGTTTCGCCCCGCAGTTTTGTCCCGCCGAACTCCCCACCACAGGTCAGGACCAGTGCGATTCCGAACCGCACCCTGCGAAGCCGTCCGTAGCTGGCTGCCCTGCAGAACGGCCGCGTGGCGAAGCCGCTGCAACCTGACCCACCCGCGCAGCATGGCGCGGTGCTGCATCCCGCTGCCCGTGCAGCGCCGCATGCTGCATCCCCGGTCCCGTTCAACAGCCTTCCGGGGTTTCGCCCCGCGCCCGGCGGCGAGGCGAAACCCGGCCGGGTCGTCGGCGCCGGCGGCTACGATCCCGGGATGGACAGCGCCCCGCCGACCGCCGCCACCAACCCGCTGGCCGACGACGCGCAACCGGCCCCGCGGTGCGCCCGGCCGGGCTGCGCGAACCCGGCGCCCAAGGGCTCCACCGGGCGGCCGCGCACCTATTGCTCGCGCTCGTGCCGCAGCAAGGTCGACCGCGCCAAGGCCAAGGCCCGCGAAGAAGCAGCACAAGCAGCAGCGAGCACCGCTGCACCCGACGCCGCCGCACCGCCCCGTGCAGCAACCGGCCCCACTGCCGCACCGGCCAGTGCAGCAACCGCTGCGCTCGCGGCACCTGCTGCACCGGCGGCCGCCGCCGGGGCCGACGACGACCTCGCCCACTGGGGAGAAGACGGCCGGCACCTCCTCGGGACCGCCGACGCGCTGCGCCGCCGCCTGGCCCGCTTCCTGGAGGAAGCCTCCGCCGGCGATCCGGCCGCCGCGTTCGCGGAGCTGGCGAAGGTGCTGCCCGTCTACGGCACCCGCGCCTACATGGGCCGCGCAGGAGATCCGGGGCAAGGCCCGCTGGCCGGACCTGAGCGAGGACGAGCGCCTGGTCGCCCGCTCGCGCGAGCGCCTCGACCGCTGGGACCTCGACGGCGGCGACGGCCCGGGCGACGCCGGTGGCTCCGGCGCCGGGGGGACTAACGCCTCGCGGGGCGAAACCCCCGCGCCTGAGCCTGAGCCGCACGTCCAGCAGGCGCCGGCCCGGCGGTCCGCGGCCGAGGCCGCCGAGCAGGCCCGCCGGGAGGCCTGCACCGACCCGGAGATCCGCTTCGACTTCCCCGACCTCCTGGACGACCTGGAGCCCACCTTCGGTCCCGGCTGGGAGCTCGGCTCCTGGCTCGACCCCGACGCCCAGGGCGTCCTCCAACTGCGCCACGACAGCACGCCGATCGGATGGAGCGCCCTCCTCTACCAGCCGCCGGGCGCCCGGCTCCTCGTCGACAACCTCTCCCGCCCCAAGACCCACCCGACCACGGACCTCGCGCTGGACACCATCCTGCGCGCCCACCAGGCCCGGCCAGCCTCCGTTCGCTGACCGGCCCTCACCAGGGCGCGGGGCCGCCGGACCACCCGGCCGGCCTCCGCCCGCTGACCCGGCCTCACCAGGGCGCAGAGCCACAGTGGTGGTGCCGATGATCGCCTCCAGCAGCGTCTGCTCGGTGGCCAAGGCGTCGGCCGCCGGGTGCTGCACCACAACGACCTCGCGGTGCACCGCGAGGACAACGTGCTGCACCGCCGCGATAAGCCGGAGCAGCATCAGGGCCAGGAAGGCGCAGAACCTCTTGTCCTGGGGCTGTTGCTCGAGGTTGCCCCAGGCATGCCTGGAGGCCACCGAGGGAGAGCAGTTTGTTCCGGCCGGACGTTGCTGCGCCCAGCAACCCAGCGTGCAGGCGTGGGGTGGCCCCGGCCACGGCGCAGTGCGGCACCAGCTGGCGTCAGCGCAGCAGCCGGGTTCTGAAGGCTTCCAAACTCTCAAGTAACACGTCGCAGCCAACACGGATCTCGGCGGCGAGTTCGGCCGCTTCCCGTTTGCGGCCAGCACGGTCCAGGGCTTCGAGCTCGTCGACCGCCTCCGCTAGTGTGGTGATTGTCCGACGGCCAACCACTGCGATGACGTAGGTCGGACGTTCGGTGGCTATCACCGTCTCTGCAGCGATACGAGCGATTGTGAGCAGTCGATCGGCGCTTAGGTGAGCCTTCTGGGCGAACGAGATGGTCTCCGTGTAGCCGCCTTGGGGCAACTGGTCCTGCCTGAGGGTTTCGCGTGCGCCGCACGCCCGCAGGAACGCAAGGACGGCCTGTTCCGCGACGAAGGCCTGTCTACCGTCCTTGAAAGAGATCTCGGCCATTGTGTGCCACCCATGTTGAGCATGCCGCTGTATCCGGCTTGTTCGACTGGCACGGCTTGTGACACCGACCTTCAAGGCATCCAGCTCGTCGCACTCCGCGATATATAGCACGGCGCCGGCGTCGGCCAGCGCATGGAAGTTCCGCCCTTGACTGACGCCTACCGTCTTGGCCTGCATGCCGAGATAGTGCCGGATGGCACCGACAACTCGGGGCCCCACAGTACAGATCACCAGGACGCAGGGCCGCCGTAGTGCTGCCGGGCAACAGCCTCCAGCAGCGCCTGCCGCGCGCCCCACAGCCGGCCCTGCTCGGCGGCCAGGGCGTCGGCCGCCCACACCGGCAACGGCCGCCCGAGCGCGGCTTTCTCCAGTGCCCCCTCCAGCGCGGTGGCGGCCTGCTTCCAGTCCTCCAGCTGCCGGATCAGGCTCCGTACGAAGACGTCGACGGCCCGGCCCGGGTCCTGCCCGTCCTGGCGGGCCTCCTGGGTCACCTCGCCGAGAGCGTCCTCGTCCAGGCCCTCGAACGCCTCCGCCCACCGCGAGGCCACCAGCCGCTGATGGCCGGCCAGCACGCTCTGCAGCCCGTCGTCGACCGACTCCTGCGACCAAGGAAGCGGGGACTGCGGCGCCCGGCCCACGATGGCGAAGGCCCGGCCGGCGACGCCCGGCCCTAACCCGGCGCCGCCGCGTCGAGGGCGGGAAGAGGAAGTGTTGCTCACCCCCGCTCCAACGCCGCCGGACCCACGTTCGTCACCCCGGCCGCCGACCCGGCGGCGCGAGGCCGGCCGATCCGGCTTGCCGCAGGCCCGCTCGAGGTACTGTCCGATCAGAGCCTGAGCCGCCGTTACGGCGCGCGTTCGGGCCCAGAGAGGCGAAAGAGCCCGCTGGAGATCCCCGGGTGTCTCCCCGGAAGCCTCGTCCCAGCCAGATCGGTGATAGGCGGCGCGCCAGGCCGACCGCCGAGCCGACCAGGAGCCCCGCCGTGACCGACACCGCTACCACCGACCCGCAGTTCCCGATGCCCGGGCGACCACACCGGGCCGACGACTGGTGGGTGGAGGTTGGCCATCGGCGCTCACCGGTGCTCGGCGGGCAGCGGGTCGGTGGCCGGTCCCGGGGTCACGTCCTGGGTCCGGTCGGCACCGTCGATGTCGTGTTCTTCGGGCACCACCACCGCGGTGTCCTCTTCGGTGGGTAGCAGGTCGGCGGTGAGCAGGGGGATGCCGAGTCGGTGGGCGGTGGCGGCGCACAGCGCGTCCGGCATCGGCAGGTCGACGCCGCCGGCGGCGGCCTGGTCGGTGAGCTCCAGGGCGAGAGCGGTGTCGGCGGCGACCAGGGCGAGGGCCTGCTCGACCGAGCACTCGGCCAGCGCCGTCCGCCCGGCCTCGTCGGGCGCCGGCCGCAGTCGAAGCTGCGGCTGCCGAGGAGAAGCGCTCCCGCTCCTGGTGGCGGCGCTCCTGACTTGCTGATCCCCGCCGCAGGGCTGCTGACCTGCGGTGGTGAGTTTCGCCGACCGACCGGTGAGTCTTCCTCCTGGGCCCGGTGAGATTGCCCAGCCCGGGCAGCCACCGGTCGGTGAGTTTCGGGTATCTACCCAGGTCAGAGGCCGGTGAGAACGGGACTGCCCCGTTCTCACCGGCCCGGGGCTGGACCGTCCGGGTGGACGTCAGGTTGGACGGCCAGGCCGGGCGGCAGAGCCTTGTGAACGCGTCGTGGCCGCCGGTCGCTGGTGTGGGCACCATGATGCCGGTACGCCCGTCGGGGACGGTGGGGTCGGTGAGTTCGGCTGCGCCCCGGCTGCGTCTCGCCGAACGAGTAGCACAGATGTCGGGTTTGTGGTGCTGCCATTGGAAGGTAGTGTCTGGCCGCCGCGCGTCTAGGCCGCGTATTCGGTCGTGATCAATGGGTTCGGGTGAGGTCCTTGATCCAGATCATTGCGCCGCGGAGGTGAAGGCCGGCGAGGTAGCTTTC
>NZ_JBIVRD010000044.1:0-69277 GCF_044755565.1 Kitasatospora sp. NPDC092286
CGGCGTCATCAAGCGCCTGCCGCACGGCGAGTTCGTCGAGGTGCACGCGCAGCTGCCGCAGGCCGACCTGCACAAGCTCACCTCGCACGAGCAGCGTGAGCCGTTCGAGCTGCCGGCCGAGACGGACGAGAACGGCGTGGCCCGCAAGGCCGGCATTCTCACCCGCACCCGGGCGAAGCTCTCCCGCGGCTTCTACGGCGAGGGCAGCCAGATCCCCAAGCCCACCGCCGAGGAGCACCACGAGATCACCAGCGGCCACGGCCACCACTGATCCCGTACGCACCCCGCGTCACACCCGAGGGCCGCTGACCAGAGTTCTTCTGGTCGGCGGCCCTCGGGCTTTCCCGTCTCCGCCCATCGTCAGGAGTCCCCGTGCAGCTGTCCGTCGACCCCGCCGCCGCCACTCCCCCGTTCGAGCAGATCCGTGTCCAGATCGCCGAGCAGGCCCGGACCGGCGAGCTGCCGACCGGGCTGCGGCTGCCCACCGTCCGGGCCCTGGCCGAGGAGCTCGGGCTGGCCCCGGGGACGGTGGCCCGTGCCTACCGGGAGCTGGAGGCGGACGGCGTGGTGGAGACCCACGGCCGTCGCGGCACCCTGATCGCCGCCGCCGGTGACACCGCCCACCGGCTGGCCTCGGCCGCCGCCGCCGAGTACGCCGAGCGGGCCCACCGGCTCGGGCTGCCGCGGGCGGACGCCCTGGCGGCCGTGGAGACCGCCCTGCGGCTGGCCTACCAGGGACCCGAGGACGTCTGAGGGACCCGCGGGACCTGGGCGGCCCGGAGGGGGTCCAGAGGGGTCTGCGGGGTCCTGAAGGGGCCTGGGCGGCCCCGCTACAGCTCCGGCCGGATCATCCCGGTGGCGGGGGCCTGGGCGGGCGGGAGGGTGGTGCTGACGGGCTGTCCGAGGGCGCTGCGCTTCACCCACTCGTCCCAGGAGACGTTCCAGTCCCCGAAGCCGTTGCCGAACGGCTCCATGCCGGTGCCGCGGCTGTTGACCACCGTGACGAGGTCGCCCACCCGGGTGTTCTGGTAGAACCACTTGGCGTTCTCGGTGCTCATGCCGGTACAGCCGTGGCTGACGTTCTCCAGGCCCTGCGAGCCCACGGACCAGGGCGCGGCGTGCACGTACTCCCCGCTCCAGGTCACCCGGGTGGCCCACTCCACGTTGAGGTCGTACGCCTCGGAGCTGCCGGCCGCTATCCCGATCGTCTCGCCGTTCATCCGTACCACGCGCTCCTGACCCAGCACGACCTTGATGCCGTTGCGGGTGTCGAAGCCGGGCTTGCCGGTGGTCACCGGCACGGTCCGGACCCGCTCGCCGCCGCGCATCAGGGTGAGTTCGTGGGCCGCCGCGTCGATCACCGACTCCACCCGCTCCCCGATCCGCAGGGTCAGGGAGCTGCGGTCGCCGCCGTAGAGGCCGTCCGAGATCCGGCTGCCGGTGCCCTCGAAGGCCAGGCCGACGGCGGTGCCGACCGGCCAGTAGTTCTCCGGCCGGAAGTGCAGCTCCTTGTCGTTCACCCAGTACCAGCCGCCGGTGACGGCGGGCTGGGAGGTGACGGCCAGGGCCCGCTCGACCTCCTGGCGGGCCTGCGGCTCCTTCACCGCCTCGGAGAGCTGGACGGTGAGCGGCTGGCCCACTCCGTAGACACCGCTGCCGGAGGAGTCCGGGCCGAGCTTGGCGGTGAGCAGGCGCTGCCCGGCCAGCGTGGTGAAGCCGGCGGTGGTCTCGCCGCGCCCGCCCTTGCCGTCGTCGGCGGCGATCCTGACGGTGTAGGCGGCGGCCGCCTTCAGCCGGCCGGTGGTCTGCCAGCTGCGCTGGTCCTCGGCCAGCCGGCCGGCCACCACCCGGCCGTCCGGGCCGACCACGGTGACGTCGGTCAGGCGGCTGCCGCGGACCGCGGTCACGGTGACGGGCTGGGCCGGGTCCACCGTGCGGTCGGCCGAGAGGCGCACCAGCGGCGCCGCGTCGACCTTGTGGAGCGGGCCGGCGGCGCCCCGGCCGCCGGACGTGCAGGCGGCCAGTGGGGTCAGTACTGCGAGCGCCAGCGAGATGCTGCCGATACCTGCGATTCCGCGCCTGCCGGCCATGACCGCCTCCGTAGGGGTCGCACGATTGAGTCAGATCGTAGGAAGGGTCGGGGCGGAAGCGACATCGGAGCGCCGTTCCATTGGGCCGGCGGAGTGAGGCCGTCACTCCGGGGACGCAACAGGGCCGGGTATCCCGTGCGGGATACCCGGCCCTGTGCGAGAGAGACCTGTTACTGGTTCTGGTTCTCGCCCCGGTAGAACTCGAAGACCCAGCCGTACAGGCCGATCAGGATCACCGGAATCGACCAGAACATCAGCCACCAGCCGAAGACCACACCGAGGAAGGCGAGCGCACCGCCGACCGCGAGCGAGAGCGGCTGCCAGCTGTGCGGGGCGAAGAAGCCCAGCTCGCCGGAGTCGTCCGCGACCTCGGCCTCGGGGTTGTCACCCGCGCCGCTGTCCACCCGGCGGGCGGTGAAGGCGAGGTAGTACCCGATGAAGGCGCTCAGTGCGAAGGAGAGGAACAGCGCGGTGGTACCGGCAGCCTCGACGCCGTGCTCGGAGGAGTTGCTGGTCCACAGGCCGTAGGTGATCGCCATCGCGAGCATGAAGACCGACAGGCCAAGGAAGATCTTTCCCTGTTCCTTCATCAGGCGTCGCCTTCCTTCTTACCCTTGCCCAGCTGCGGGTTGTCGTACTTCACCGGGGTGACACCGGCGAAGTGCTTGGCCGGCTCACCGTGGTTCTCCAGGTAGTCCAGCGCGGCGATCTCCGGGTGGTGGAGGTCGAAGGCCGGGGATTCGGAGCGGATCCGGGGCAGGGTGACGAAGTTGTGCCGCGGCGGCGGGCAGGAGGTCGCCCACTCCAGCGAGCGGCCGTAGCCCCACGGGTCGTCGACCTCGATCTTCTCGCCGTACTTGGCGGTCTTCCAGACGTTGTACAGGAACGGCAGGATCGACAGGCCGAGCAGGAACGAGCCGATGGTCGAGACGGTGTTCAGGGTGGTGAAACCGTCGGCGGCCAGGTAGTCGGCGTAGCGGCGGGGCATGCCCTCGGCGCCGAGCCAGTGCTGCACCAGGAAGGTGGAGTGGAAGCCGAAGAACAGCGTCCAGAAGGTGATCTTGCCGAGGCGCTCGTCCAGCATCTTGCCGGTCATCTTCGGCCACCAGAAGTGGAAGCCGGCGAACATCGCGAAGACGACGGTGCCGAAGACCACGTAGTGGAAGTGGGCGACGACGAAGTACGAGTCCGAGACGTGGAAGTCGATCGGCGGGGAGGCGAGCAGAACGCCCGTCAGACCACCGAAGAGGAAGGTGACCAGGAAGCCGACCGTCCAGAGCATCGGCGTCTCGAAGCTCAGCGAGCCCTTCCACATGGTGCCGACCCAGTTGAAGAACTTCACACCGGTCGGGACCGCGATCAGGAAGGTCATGAAGGAGAAGAACGGCAACAGCACTTGGCCGGTGACGTACATGTGGTGCGCCCACACCGTCACGGACAGACCGGCGATCGCGATGGTGGCCGCGATCAGGCCGGAGTAGCCGAACATCGGCTTGCGGCTGAAGACCGGGATGATCTCGGACACGATGCCGAAGAACGGCAGCGCGATGATGTACACCTCGGGGTGGCCGAAGAACCAGAAGAGGTGTTGCCAGAGCAGCGCCCCGCCGTTGGCCGGATCGAAGACGTGTGCCCCGAACTTTCGGTCCGCCTCCAGGGCGAACAGCGCGGCGGCCAGGACCGGGAAGGCCAGCAGGATCAGCACGGCGGTCAGCAGGACGTTCCAGACGAAGATCGACATCCGGAACATCGTCATGCCGGGCGCGCGCATGCAGATGATCGTGGTGATGAAGTTGACCGCACCGAGGATCGTGCCGAAGCCGGAGAAGGCCAGACCCATGATCCACATGTCGGCGCCGACGCCCGGCGAGCGGACCGCATCCGACAGCGGGGAGTAGGCGAACCAGCCGAAGTCGGCTGCACCCTGCGGGGTGACGAAGCCGGCCACCGCGATGGTCGAGCCGAACAGGTACAGCCAGTAGGCGAACATGTTCAGACGCGGGAACGCCACGTCCGGGGCGCCGATCTGGAGCGGCATGATCCAGTTCGCGAAGCCGGCGAAGAGCGGCGTCGCGAACATCAGCAGCATGATCGTGCCGTGCATCGTGAACGCCTGGTTGAACTGCTCGTTCGACAGGATCTGGGTCCCGGGACGAGCCAGCTCGGCGCGCATGACCAGGGCGAGGATGCCACCGATCAGGAAGAAGGCGAACGACGTGCCCAGGTAGAGGGTGCCGATCGTCTTGTGGTCAGTGGTCGTCAGCCACTTGATGATGGTCGAACCCGGCTTCCGGGTCCGCTGCGCCCCGACCGTGACGGCCCCGGCGCCCCCGCCGGCCGCGGCGGGCTCGTTGAGGATGGTCACTTCTCTTCACTTCCCATGGTCGTGATGCCGGAGGGCACCGCGCCGGTCTGACCCTTGGCCCGGAGGTCCGCCAGGTGCTTGTCGTACTCGGCGCGGTCGACGACCTTGACGTTGAACAGCATGCGCGAGTGGTCGACGCCGCAGAGCTCGGCGCACTTGCCCATGTACTCGCCCTTGACGGTCGGGGTGACCTCGAACTTGTTCACCACGCCCGGGACGACATCCATCTTCATCATGAAGCTGATGGGCCAGAAGTCGTGGATGACGTCCCGCGAGGTGAGGCGGAACTGCACCGTCTCGTCGACCGGCAGGTACAGGGTCGGCACCTCCTTGGGGGTGCCCACGTCGTACGCGGCGTCCTTGTTGGCCGGGTCGGGGGTCTCGGTGTTCTCGTAGTTGAACGCCCAGCTCCACTGGAAGCCCACCACGTTGACGGTGTGCTGCGGCTTCTCGGAGACGGCGATCAGCTTCGTCTCGTCGCGGGCGACGAAGTAGAAGAGAACCGACACGATGATGATGGGGACCGCGGTGTAGAGCGCCTCGATGGGCACGTTGTACCGGGTCTGCGGGGGGACCTGCACACCGGTGCGGCTGCGCCGGTGGAAGATCACGCTCCAGATGATCAGACCCCACATCAGTACGCCGACCACCAGCGCCGCGATCCAGGAACCCTGCCACATCTGGAGGACCATCGGTCCTTCCTTGGTGACGGGGCTCGGGAGGCCAAGCCTGGGGAGGTCGTTGGCCGAGCAGCCGGTGGCGGTCGCGATGACGAGGCCCAGTGCCAGCGCCTGAGGCAGCTTCCGCCGCATCGTGCGCCGCGGCGAGCGGTCGGAGCCGTTGGGACTCACGTAGCGCCTTCCCGAAGTCTCGCCCGCCTTCGCGTCGCCCCGCGGAGGTTTGTGAGCCTCCCCGGCGACCCGTCCACGGGCACGGTTTGAATGCTTATGCGGGCCAAACCCTACTCCAGCCTTATGCGCTGCTGACGGGCAGGTCCCGGTAACGCGCCGCCCGGCCACCCGATCAGGCCCCGCAAGGGCTGCGTCGCAGGTCATCGTAGGCATTAGGGGTCCGTACGCCCGATCGGGGGATGACCTCGGACAACGCGGGTGACGGTCCGTCGGAAGCGGACGAATCGGGCATTCGGGGTGATCGACTGACGGCCGTTAAGCGGCGGTGGGAGGCCGGAATGCGTTCGGGTGTGTCGTTAAATGTGACCGTGTACTTCGATGTGGCTTCCACCGCGCCGCTCCACCCCGTCGCGCGGCAGGCGTTGACCGCCGCTCTGGACGAGGGGTGGGCCGATCCGGCCCGGCTGTACCGGTCCGGGCGGCAGGCCCGGATGCTGCTGGACGCGGCCCGCGAGACGGTGGCCGGGGTGCTGGGCACCCGGGCCGACGAGATCGCGTTCACGACGAGCGGGACGCAGGCGGTGCACCTGGGCATGCTGGGCGCGCTGGCCGGGAACCGGCGGCGCGGCGGGCACCTGGTGCACTCGGCCGTGGAGCACTCCAGCGTGCTGCACACCGCCGAGCGATGGGCGCACCTCCAGCCTCCGGCCGGGGCGGCCGGCGGCCCGGTCTCGGTCGTCCCGGTGGACCGGTTCGGTCGGGTCTCGCCCGAGGGGTTCGCGGCGGCGCTGCGGCCGGACACCGCACTCGCCGTGCTGCAGTCCGCCAACCACGAGGTGGGGACGGTCCAGCCGGTGGCCGAGGCGGCCGAGGCCTGCGGGGACGTGCCGCTGCTGGTGGACGCCGCGCAGAGTGCCGGAAGGGTGGACGTCCCGGACGGCTGGTCGCTGCTGACGGCCAGTGCGCACAAGTGGGGCGGCCCGGCCGGGGTCGGTGTGCTGGCCGTGCGCAAGGGCGTCCGGTACGTCTCGCCGCTGCCGGCCGACGAACGCGAGGGCGGCCGGGTGCCCGGCTACGTCAACGTGCCGGCGATCGTGGCCGCGGCGGCCTCGCTGCGGGCGGTACGGGCCGAGGCGGAGCGGGAGAACGCCCGGCTGCACACCCTGGTCGAGCGGATCCGGGCCCGGGTGCCGCAGCTGGTGCCGGAGGTCGAGGTGGTCGGCGACCCGGTGCGGCGGCTGCCGCACATCGTCACCTTCTCCTGCCTGTACGTGGACGGCGAGGTGCTGCTGACCGAGCTGGACCGGGCCGGCTTCGCCGTCTCCTCCGGTTCGTCCTGCACCTCCTCCACCCTGACGCCGAGCCATGTGCTGGCCGCGATGGGCGTCCTCACCGAGGGCAACGTCCGGGTCTCGCTGCCGTTCGGGGCGGCGGAGGCGGACGTCGAGCGCTTCCTGGCCGTCCTGCCCGGCCTGGTGGCCGGCGTCCGTGCCCCGCTCGGGCTGGACCTGCCGGCCCCGGCGGAGGCAGCGGAGGCAGCGGAGGCAGTGCAACCGGAGGCGAGTGGGCAGGTCACTCTTATCAACGCCCTGGGCAAGCGCTGTCCTCTGCCCGTGATCGAGCTGGCGAAGCGGATCGGCGAGGTGCCGGTGGGCGGGACGGTCGCGGTGCTGGCGGACGACGAGGCGGCGCGGCTGGACATCCCGGCCTGGTGCGAGATGCGCGGGCAGGAGTACGCGGGCGAGGCCCCGGCCGCCGACTACGGCGGCGACCGGGGCTCGGCCTACCTGGTCCGGCGCACTACTTGAGCAGGTGCGCCCGGATGTCGGCGGTCGCCTCCGGACCGTAGGCGCCTTCGAAGCGCTGCAGGAACGCGGTCGGGCGCAGCTCGTACTCCTGGGTGCCGACGGTCTCGATCACCAGGGTGGCGAGCATGCAGCCGAGCTGGGCGGAGCGCTCCAGCTCCAGGTCCCAGGAGAGGCCCGCCAGGAAGCCGGCCCGGAAGGCGTCGCCGACGCCGGTCGGGTCGGTCTTGCTCTCCTCGGGGGCGCAGCCGACCACGATGGGGGCCTCGCCCTTGCGGTCGATCCGGACACCCTTGCTGCCGAGGGTGGTGATGCGGGTGCCGACCCGGGTGAGGATCTCGTCGGCGTCCCAGCCGGTCTTGCTCTCGATCAGCGCGGCCTCGTACTCGTTGGTGAACAGGTACGCGGCGCCGTCGACGATCTCGCGGATGTCGTCGCCCTCCAGGCGGGCCAGCTGCTGGGAGGGGTCGGCGGCGAAGGCGTAGCCGCGGGTACGGCACTCCTGGGTGTGGCGGACCATGCCCTGCGGGTCGTCGGCACCGATCAGCACGAGGTCCAGACCGCCGACCCGGTCGGCGATCGGCTTCAGCTCGATGTTGCGGGCCTCCGCCATGGCTCCGGTGTAGAACGAGGCGATCTGGTTGTGGTCCTCGTCCGTGGTGCACATGAACCGGGCGGTGTGCCGGGTCTCGGAGATGTGGACGGAGGTGCAGTCCACGTTGTTGCGCTCCAGCCAGCTGCGGTACTCGGCGAAGTCCGCGCCGGCCGCGCCGACCAGGATCGGGCGCAGTCCGAGGACGCCCATACCGAAGGCGATGTTCGGCGCGACACCGCCGCGGCGGATGTCGAGGGTGTCGACCAGGAAGGACAGCGACACGGTGTGCAGCTGCTCGGCGACCAGCTGGTCGGCGAACCGGCCGGGGAACGTCATCAGATGGTCGGTAGCGATCGAACCGGCGACGGCGATACGCACGGAAGGTCTCCTCAGGATGGCGGCATGGCCACGGAAAGCGGGCGGCGAACCCACTCACGGTACCGGGCAGAGGGCGGGCGACAGCAAGACCGCCCGAATTGGCACCGGTCGGCTCGAACGGGTACTACCTCCCGGTAGCTCTGGTGGCGGCCCGGCGGTCCGGCCTAGGGTCGCGGCAGGGGCCGGACCGGCCCTTCCAGGTCCGTGGCGGTGCGGCCACGGCACGGTGGATCGGAGCGATGGCCGATGATGCCCAGTCACCACCCCCTGCGGGTCCCTCCCGTCCCGCGGGGCGACGCGGACGGCGAGACGCTCGACGCGCTGGTTGACTCCTCCCGGCAACTGCGGCGGTTCTGGCCGCTGCTGGCCACCGGCCCGGAGCCCAGCGCCCCCGCCCACCCGGGCTTCCGCGTCCCGTCCGGGGCGCAGCGTGTGGTCGCCGGGATGGCCGACTACGGGATGTGAGCAGGCCTCGCGCGCGGCTCGGCGCGGGCACGGCGGGCGCGGGGGAACCGGAATCGTCCCGGGCACGTCAGATCCGCGCGGTGCGGCCGTGAAGGCGGCGCCGCTGAGCCCTCGGGAGGAAGTTCAGATGGATCTGGAGACGATGCCCCGGAGCCCCGGCGGTGCGCGTGCCGTCCGTCCGCGCGGACGGCGGATGGTGGCGCTGGCCGGTCTGGTGCTGGCGGCGGCGACCTCGGTGGCCGGGTGCGGCGGGGACAGCCGGGCCGCCTCGGACGCGGCCGCCGGATCGGCGCGGCCGTCGGCGAGCGCCCCGCCCACCGACGGGGCCGTGGCCCCGGCACCGGTGACGACCCCGCCGGCCGATCCCTCGGCGGACGCGCCCGAGCCCCGGCCGACCGGCCCCGCGCCGTCCTCCGTGCCGTCGGCACCGGCGCAGTCCCCGGCGCCCACTCCCCCGGGCAACGGCATCGCGGTCGGCGAGCCGGCGCCGAACGGTCCGGCGACGCACCCGGCGATCACCTACCGGGTGGACGGCGCCCGGCTGACGGTCTGGTTCTACGGCGGGATCTGCGAGAAGTACGCGCTCAAGGCGGACGAGTCCAGGCCCGGGCGGGTGGACGTGCGGGTGACGGTGGCGGCGCCGGTCCCCTCCGGGCAGGTCTGCGCCCAGGTGGCCAAGCGGCAGTCGGTGACCGCCGATCTGAAGCAGCCGCTGGCGGGCCGGGCGGTGACGGACCTCGCGACCGGCGAGGCGGTGCCGCTGGAGGCCGACCCGCACGTCGGCCCGGACCCGGCCGGGCCGGAGACCGGCGGCCGGTAGCGCGGGCCACGGACATGACGAAGGCGGCCCCGGGAGATTCCCGGGGCCGCCTTGGTGTTCACCGCCGAGCCGCTGCTCAGCTGAACGAGTCGCCACAGGCGCAGGACCCGGTGGCGTTCGGGTTGTCGATCGTGAAGCCCTGCTTCTCGATGGTGTCCACGAAGTCGACGGTGGCGCCGCCGAGGTACGGGGCGCTCATCCGGTCGGTGACGACCTTGACACCGTCGAAGTCCTTGAGCACGTCGCCGTCGAGCGAACGCTCGTCGAAGAACAGCTGGTAACGCAGGCCGGAGCAGCCACCGGGCTGGACGGCCACACGCAGTGCGAGGTCGTCGCGGCCCTCCTGCTCCAGCAGGCCCTTGACCTTGGCCGCGGCGGCATCGGTAAGGAGGATGCCACTCTCGACGGTGGTCTCGTCCTGGACGGTCATCTGCTTTCTCCCGGTCTTGACGACGGTCTGCCGCCAGTGCCAACCAGCAGCCGCCCGAATTCATTTCCGGGACGGCGGGTGGATTTCACAGGTCTCTGGCGGCGGAATTTCCGTGGGCCGGGTGTGCTACCCGCTCCCTACGTTCCCCATGCTCGCACAACCGGCGGGGCTCGGTCACCGCCCGAGGTGCCGATCCGGGCGAACGGGCCCCGCGCGAGAGGCCGGGCGGCCAGGATGGTGGGCATGATCCTGCGCCTGGTCCAGGACACCACCGCCGACGCGGAGGCCGTCCAGCACATCGCCCGCGCCTCGTTCGCCTCGCTCGCCGATGCCCCCGACGGCATGCCCGGCGCCCCGCCCTCACCGGTCTACCAGGCGGCCCGGACCAGGCATCTGGTGCGCACCGACCCGCAGGGCTGCTGGCTGGCGGAGAGCGGCGGCGAACCGGTCGGCGCGGTGCTGTCGCTGCGGCGCGAGGGGCTGTGGATGCTCGCGCTGTTCGTGGTGCGGCCCGAGGCGCAGGGCAAGGGCGTCGGGCGGTTGCTGCTGGAGCGGGCCGCCGCGTACGGGCGGGGCTGTCTGCGCGGGATGCTCTGCGCTTCGCCGTCCCCCGCGGCCGCCCGCCGCTACCGGCTGGCCGGCTTCACGCTGCACCCGACGATGCGGCTGGCCGGCCGGGTGGACCGGTCCGGGCTGATCGACCCCGGGGACATCCCGGTGCACCGCGGCAACTCCACCCACCGGCATCTGCTGGACTCGGTGGACCGGCGGCTGCGCGGCGCCGCGCACGGACCGGACCACGAGCTGATGCTGGGCCACTTCGAGGAGCTGCTGGTCGCCGACGCGCTGGCCGGCAGCGGCTACTGCTACCGGGACGGCGCCGAGGTGAAGCTGCTGGCCGCGACCTCGAAGCGGATAGCCGTCCGGCTGCTGCGCGAGGCGCTGGCCCGGGTGCCGGACGGGGAGCAGGCCCGGGTGGAGTACCTGACCGCCGAGCAGGAGTGGGCGCTGGACGTCGGCCTGGAGCTGGGGCTCACGCCGCAGACCCGCGGCTATCTGGGCCTGCGCGGGATGCGCCCGCCGGCGCCGTACCTGCCGAACGGCGCCCTGTTGTAGCCGTCGTCCGCGGCCCGGACCCCCGACGCGTGAACCCCCGCCGGGCGGCCCGGCGGGGGTTCACGGAGCGGTCGGCCCGGAGGGGGCGGACCACAGCGGTCAGACCATGGTGTCCAGGATCTCCCGGACCATCTCCATCGTGGTGCCCGGGTGCAGGAAGGCGAAGCGGGCGACCGTCTCGCCGTCCCAGCCGGTGGGGGTGACGAAGCCGACCTGGTCCGCGAGCAGCTGCTGCGACCAGCGGTAGTAGTCGTCGTTGGTCCAGCCCTTGCGGCGGAAGCAGACGGCGGACAGCTGCGGGTCGATCAGCAGCTCCAGGTGTTCGCTGTCACGGATGACCTGGGCGGTGTCCCGGGCCAGCGTGAGGCCGGCCTCGATGGCGTCGGTGTACGCCTGGGTGCCGTGCACGGCGAGGGAGAACCAGAGCGGCAGGCCGCGGGCGCGCCGGGTCAGGTGGTAGGCGTAGTCGGTGGGGTTCCACTCGTCGCCCTCGGTGTGCAGCACGTCCAGGTAGGAGGCGTCCTGGGTGTGCACGGCGCGGGCGAGCTGCGGGTTGCGGTAGATCAGCGCGGCGCAGTCGAACGGGGCGAACAGCCACTTGTGCGGGTCCACCACGAACGAGTCGGCGTGCTCGATGCCGTTGTAGCGCTCGCGGACGGAGGGGGCGAACAGGCCCGCGCCGCCGTAGGCGCCGTCCACGTGGAACCAGAGGCCGCGCTCGCGGGTGACCTCGGAGAGGCCCTGGAGGTCGTCGACGATGCCCTCGTTGGTGGTGCCGGCGGTGCCGACGACGGCGATCACCGTCTCCGGGTGGGGGTCGGCGGCCAGGGCGGCGCGCAGCGCCTCACCGGTGAAGCGGCGGTCGACGGTGGGGACCTTGAACGCCTCGACACCGATGATGTTGAAGGTGTTCTTGACCGAGGAGTGCACCTGGTCGGCGACGGCGATCCGCAGCCGGGTCTCCGGCCCCACGCCCAGGCGGCGGCGGGCGGTGTCGCGGGCGACCACCAGGGCGGAGAGGTTGCCGGCCGAGCCGCCGGAGACGAAGGTGCCGCCGGCCGTGTCCGGCAGGCCGGCCCGGTCGGCGATCAGGCGCAGCACCTGGTTCTCGGCGGCGATGGCGCCGGCCGCCTCCAGCCAGGAGATGCCCTGGAGGGAGGCGCAGGAGACGACCATGTCGAAGAGGAGCGCGGCCTTGGTGGGGGCGCACGGGATGAACGAGAGGTAGCGCGGGCTGTCGGCGGAGATCACCGCGCGGGAGAGCTCGTGGTCGTAGAGCTTCAGCACGTCGGCCGGGCTGTTGCCGTCCGGGTTCAGCAGGCCGGCCAGCTGGGCGCGCAGGTGCTCGCCGTCGCCGGGGTGGTCGAGCGGGACGGGGTCGTACTGCAGCCGCTCCCGCATGTAGTCGAATACCAGGTCGACCAGCTCGTTGTCGGGCCGGTGCATGCGGTCGGGGGCTGCGGACACGGATGTCCCTCTCGGCTGTGGGGTGTCGGGGGAGGTCCGGTCGCGCGGGACGTTCCCACCGCGCCGCCGGACGTGATCAGCGTAGGCAGCCGGGGGCCTTCGCCGCGCGTCGGAACGCGGCTGGTCAGGCAGGTTTCGAGCGTCTTCGCCGACCCTCGCGCAGGTTTCCTGCACGAGCGGCCGGGCGCCCTTCGCGGGCCGTTCTCCGGGCCGCTGCCCGGTCAGCCGATGAGCTGGGAGAGGACCACCGAGGATCGGCTGCGCTGGACGCCGGGCTCCTTGCGGATGCGCTCGATGACGGCCTCCAGGTGCCGCATGTCGGGGGCGCGCAGGTGTACCAGGGCGTCCGGGTCACCGGTGACCGTCCAGGCGGCGACCACCTCGGGGAACTGGCGCAGGCTGGCGAGGATCTCCTCGGGGGCGGTCCGCTCGCGGCAGTAGACCTCGACGAAGGCCTCGGTCTGCCAGCCGAGCACCGAGGGGTCGAGGACGACGGTGAAGCCGCGGACCACGCCGCGGGCCCGCAGCCGGTCGATCCGGCGGCGGACGGCGGTGGCGGAGAGGTTGACCTGCGCACCGATCTCGGCGTACGAGGCGCGGCCGTCGCTGCCCAGCCGGGCGAGCAGGAGGCGGTCGGTCTCGTCCAGGGCGGCCCCGACCGTCTCGTGCGCTGGGCTGCTGCTCATCGGTGCGGGGCTCCACTGGTCGTACGGGATCGGCGGGGCTGGGGCCGCCGAAACGGTTCGCCACCATTCTGGCGGATGACAGGAGTGAGTCCACCGCTGACAGATGACGGGCCGCGGTACGCCGCCGCTCAGCCCGTCAGGAGAACGATCTTGCCCCGGGTGCGGCCCTCGGCGCTGAGCGCCTGGGCGGAGGCGGCCTGGGCGAGCGGGAAGGTCGAGGCGACCGTGACGGTCAGCCGCCCGTCGTCGGCCAGGGCGGCGAGTTCGGCCAGACCGGCGGCGTCGGGGCGGACCCAGACGTAGCGGCCGCCGCGCGCGACGACGCCGTAGTCGGCGACCGAGGCGATCCTGGCCGGGTCGGCGACCAGGCCGGCCGAGACCTCGACGGCGCCGCCGCCGACCAGGTCGAGGGCCGCGTCCACCCCGCCGGGGGCGAGCGCCCGGACCCGGTCGGCCAGGCCCTCGCCGTGGGCGACCGGCTCGGCGCCGAGCCCGCGCAGATAGTCGTGGTTGCGCTCGCCCGCCGTGCCGATCACCCGGGCGCCGAGCGCCCTGGCGATCTGGACGGCCAGGTGGCCGACGCCGCCGGCCGCGGCGTGCACCAGCACGGTGTCGCCCGCCGTGACCCGCAGCGCCTTCAGGCCCTGGAGGGCGGTGAGCCCGGCCAGCGGCAGGCCGCCGCTCTGCGCCCAGTCGAGCGCGGCGGGCCTGCGGGCCAGGGTGCGGACCGGGGCGGCGACCAGCTCGGCGTAGGTGCCGTGCTCGACGGCGTCCTTGCGGATGTAGCCGTAGACCTCGTCGCCGGGGGCGAACTCGGTGACCCCGCCGCCGACCGCGCGGACCACCCCGGCCGCGTCCCAGCCCATCACCAGCGGGAAGTGGACGTCCAGCAGCCCGTCCAGGTGCCCTTCGCGGATCTTCCAGTCCACCGGGTTCACACCGGCCGCCCTGACCTGCACCAGCACCGAGTCGGGCCCGACCTTGGGGTCGGGCAGATCGGTGTACTCGACCACCTCGGGGCCGCCGTAGCGGCTGATCGCGATTGCCTTCATGGCGACAGCCAACGCGATCGGGCCCGGATATCGATTCGGCCACGCCGGGAAGCGTCCGAACCGGCGAGCGGTTCTCGTCACATCGACAGGACGGCCATCGTCAGTCTGACGCTAACCGGTTATCATAGATAACGTCAGATAGACGAGAAGGCTGCACCGACCGATCGGCCGCACAGAAGGGCACCCGCCCGTGACCACCACCACCGAGACCTACGGCGTCGACCCCACTCCGACGCCGCTCGCTCTGCTGCTGCTCGGCCGTGAGGCCGATCCGAACAGCGAGCGCGGCGTCGAGTGCCCCGGCGACCTTCCCGCCGCCTCCGACCCGGACCTCGTCGAGCGCGCCCGCGTGGCCAAGGCCGCACTCGGTGACCGCGTCTTCATCCTCGGCCACCACTACCAGCGCGACGAGGTGATCGAGTTCGCCGATGTCACCGGCGACTCCTTCAAGCTCGCCCGCGACGCGGCCGCCCGCCCGGAGGCCGAGTACATCGTCTTCTGCGGCGTGCACTTCATGGCCGAGTCCGCGGACATCCTCACCAGCGACGCCCAGCAGGTCGTACTGCCCGACCTCGCGGCCGGCTGCTCGATGGCCGACATGGCCACCGCCGAGCAGGTCGCCGAGTGCTGGGACGTGCTCACCGACGCCGGCATAGCCGACGTGACCGTCCCGGTCTCGTACATGAACTCCTCCGCCGACATCAAGGCCTTCACCGGCCGGCACGGCGGCACCATCTGCACCTCGTCCAACGCCCGGCGGGCTCTGGAGTGGGCCTTCGAGCAGGGCGAGAAGGTGCTCTTCCTGCCCGACCAGCACCTCGGCCGCAACACCGCGGTGCGCGAGATGGGCTACTCGCTGGACGACTGCGTCCTCTACAACCCGCACAAGCCGAACGGCGGGCTGACCACCGAGCAGCTGCGGAACGCCAAGATGATCCTCTGGCGCGGCCACTGCTCGGTGCACGGCCGGTTCTCGCTGGACTCGGTGAACGACGTCCGCGAGCGCATCCCGGGCGTCACCGTGCTGGTGCACCCGGAGTGCAGGCACGAGGTCGTCTCGGCCGCCGACATGGTGGGCTCGACCGAGTACATCATCAAGGCGCTGGACGCCGCCGAGCCGGGCTCCAAGTGGGCCATCGGCACCGAGCTGAACCTGGTCCGCCGGCTCGCCAAGGCGCACCCGGACAAGGAGGTCGTCTTCCTGGACCGGGCGGTCTGCTTCTGCTCCACCATGAACCGGATCGACCTGCCCCACCTGGTCTGGGCGCTGGAGTCGCTGGTCGAGGGCCGGGTGCCGAACGTGATCACCGTCGACCCGGAGACCGAGAAGTACGCCAAGGCGGCGCTGGACCGGATGCTGGCCCTGCCGTAGCCCCGGTACGGGCGAACGCGCGCCAAAGGGCGGGCCCCCTCCGTGATGGAGGGGGCCCGCCCTGTGTCTGGCGTCCGGCGCGAGACGGCAGCTACTCGGGGATGCCGGGGATCAGGCCGTCACCCTCGGCCCGCAGCAGCTGCCGGACCTCGTCGATCGTCGCGTCGGCATTCGGAAGGATCAGGTCGGACGGATCCAGCGAGTCCAGCGGCACCGGGGTGCCGAACTCCTTCACCGCGCCGAGCAGTTCTGCGAGCGCCCGCCGGAAGTGTTCCTCGTCCCCCGACTCCAGTGCGGCGAGAAGCTCCTCGTCGAGCTCGTTGAGCCGGTTCAGATGGTCGTCGCCGACCCTGAACTGCCCCTCACCCATGACCCTCATGATCATGCCGTGCGTCTCCCTGGTTCGTGGGGTGAAGCTCAGATCACTTGTTGTAGTTGATGCGCGGGGTGTCCTGCGGATGCGCGTCCTGCGGCTTGCCCTGCTCGATGGCCTGCGGACCGGCGGACGGCGAGCCGCCCGTCAGCTCGGCCTTCATCCGGGCCAGCTCCAGCTCGACGTCCGAGCCGCCGGCCACCCGCTCCAGCTCCGCCTCGATGTCGTCCTTGCGGCCGAGCCCGCTGGCGTCGTCGAGCGCGCCGGAGGCCAGCAGCTCGTCGATGGCGCCCGCACGGGCCTGCATCTGGGCCGTCTTGTCCTCGGCCCGCTGGATCGCCAGGCCGACGTCGCCCATCTCCTCCGAGATCCCCGAGAAGGACTCGGCGATCCTGGTCTGCGCCTGGGCGGCGGTGTAGGTGGCCTTGATGGTCTCCTTCTTGGTACGGAAGGCGTCCACCTTGGCCTGCAGCCGCTGGGAGGCGAGCGTGAGCTTCTCCTCCTCGGCCTGGAGCTGCTGGTACTGCGTCTCCAGGTCGGTGATCTGGGACTGCATGTTGGCCTTGCGGGTCAGCGCCTCGCGCGCGAGGTCCTCGCGGCCGAGCGACAGCGCCTTGCGACCCTGGTCCTCGTACTTCGCGGACTGCTGCTGAAGCTGGGTCAGCTGGAGTTCCAGGCGCTTGCGCGAGGTGGCTACGTCCGCGACGCCGCGACGTACCTTCTGCAGCAGCTCGAGCTGCTTCTGGTACGAATAGTCGAGCGTCTCACGCGGATCCTCCGCCCGGTCCAAGGCCTTGTTCGCCTTGGAGCGGAAGATCAGCCCCATACGCTTCATGATTCCGTCGCTCATGGGCCTCGGGTGCCCCCTTCTCCGGCCTGCGGTCTCTATCTCGTTACCAGACACGACGAGTGTATGTGCAGCGAGCCCTTCGCCGCAGTGCACCTGCCTGCAACAAGAGTGCTACAGCAATCCGCGCCACTGCCTCATCCCCGGGGTGGATCCGCCCCTCATTCCACCAACCGTCCATCGGAGTGATCCCCTACGGGAAGGCACCCTGAACCTCGCGTCGGACACGGGCGCCGGGGATCGATATGCGTTTGGGTCCAAGGGCACCGGAAGAAGCGCGCCCGCACCCCGTACGCTGGGGGTGTGTTCCGACGCCGTTCAGATGATGCCGCCGCCTCCGCCGCCGTGCTGGAGAAGCAGGACGAGACCACCCAGCCCCGCGACCCGCAGGCGAAGAAGGGCAGGCCCACGCCCAAGCGCAGTGAGGCCGAGGCTCACCGGCGTACCCGCGTGAGCGTGCCCAAGGACCGCAAGGAGGCCGCCCGCCAGTCGCGCGAGCGGATGCGGGCCGAGCGAGAGAAGCAGCGCACCGCGCTGCTGGAGGGTGACGAGCGCCACCTGCCGGCCCGTGACAAGGGCCCGGTGCGCAAGTTCGCCCGCGACTACGTGGACGCCCGCTGGTCGCTCGCCGAGTTCTTCCTGCCCGCGGCCGTGGTCATCCTGGTCCTCAGCATCGTGAAGGTGCCGGCCCTCCAACTGCTCTCCACCCTGCTCTTCCTGCTGTTCTTCGTCCTGGTGATCCTGGACTTCGTCCGCCTCGGCTTCGGTCTGCGCAAGCAGCTCGCCGAGCGTTTCGCCGGGCAGAACACCCGCGGCGCGGTCGCGTACGGCCTGATGCGCATCCTGCAGATGCGCAGGCTGCGGCTGCCCAAGCCGCAGGTGCGGCGCGGGGAGAAGCCCTGACCGCCGAGCCGGTGGACTCCGGCTGGGCCCCCCCGACCTGGGAGGGGCCCGGCCTGTACGCACTGCCGGGCCAGGGCGGCGGCGGCCACGACCGTCTCGGCGCCCACGACCGGCAGGCGCACGAGCGGCTGCCCTCGCGCAGCGGCTCCTTCGCCGGCGGCACCGGCCCCTGGCTGGAGCGACTCGGCGGCCTGCGCAACCTCGTCCGGCAGGAGCTGGTCGCCCGGCAGCTCACCGAGCAGCTGGCCGGCCGGACGACGCAGCGTGTTCTCGACATCGGCTGCGGCCAGGGCACCCAGGCACTGCGCCTGGCCCGGGCCGGCCACTTCGTCACCGGTATCGACTCCGACCCGGTCGCGCTCGGTGTCGCCCAGGGGGCGCTGGCCGCGGAGCCGCCCGAGGTGCGCGGCCGGATGCAGCTGCTCAGCGGTGACGGCCACCAGTGCGGACGCTGGTTCGGGCCGCGCAGTTTCGACGTGGTGCTCTGCCACGGCGTACTGATGTACCTGCCGGACCCCGATCCGATGATCGCCTCACTGGCCCGGCTGCTGGCGCCGGGCGGGCTGCTCTCGCTGCTGGTCCGCAACCGCGACGCGCTGGCCCTGCGGCCCGCCGCCGCCGGGGACTGGCGGGCCGCCCTGCACGCCTTCGAGAGCGACCGCTACTACAACCGGCTCGGCCTGGCCGCCCGCGCCGACCGGCTCTCCGACCTCTCCGTCACCCTCTCCGAGGTGTCCGTCCCGCTGAAGCACTGGTACGGCGTGCGGGTCTTCACCGACAACGCGCCCGACGACGCGACGGCGCCGGTGGACGGGCGGCAGCTGGCCCAGCTGCTGGAGGCCGAGGAGCGGGCCGGCCGCACCGACCCGTACCGGCAGGTCGCCGCGCTGCTGCACGTCCTCGGGGCGAAGTGAGCCGTTACGCCTCGTGCAGGCTCATCGCGTAGACCACCCGGTCGTCGTCGAGCAGCACGGCGGTGTCGACGCCGTCCTCGACCAGCTGCTTCCAGCTCTCCCCGATCCAGGTCTCGGCGTCGCCCTGGCCGGCGAACTCCTCCTGGCCCTCGCCCGGGGCCACCACGGTGCCGTCCGCCTTCTCGTACCGCCACGTCCAGACCATGACCGGTTCTCCTCACCCGACGACGCTACCGACGCTTGTGACGCTGTGTGCTGTGTGCTGTGTGCTGCGCACCTTAGCCTGCCCGGTCCGATCTTCCCTATGCCTCGGCGCGGTGCCGGCCGGGCGGCTCGGCGGCCGGCCGGACGGCGCGGTCGGGCAGGATGGGGCGCATGGCAGCCCACCCCGCACTCCCCCGCACCCTGATCCTCGGCGGCGCCCGCTCCGGCAAGTCCACCCGGGCCGAGCAGCTGCTCGCCGGCGACCCGGATGTCCTGTACGTGGCCACCGGCGGCACCCGGGACGGCGACGCCGAGTGGGCACAGCGGGTCGCCCTGCACCGCGAGCGGCGGCCGGGGAGCTGGCGCACGGCCGAGACCTGTGAGCTGGAGGCGGTCCTGGCGGACCGCGCCGACCCGGCACCGGTCCTGATCGACTGTCTGGCGCTCTGGCTGACCGCGGTGATGGACGAGTGCGGCGCCTGGGACGACGAGGTGTGGGCGGCCGGCGGCGAGGCCGCGGTCGGGCGGCGCTGCGAGGCGCTGGCGCGGGCCTGGGCGGCCACCGGTCGCCGGGTCGTGGCGGTCAGCAACGAGGTCGGCATGGGCGTCGTCCCGGCGACCGCCTCGGGCCGCCGCTTCCGCGACACCCTGGGCCGGCTGAACATGGCGGTGGCGGACGCCTCGGAGCGTGTGCTGCTGGTCGTGGCCGGGCAGGTTCTGACGGTCAAGCCCGCCGCAGACCGATGACCGGCGGCGTGTAGCCTTCCGACCGATGGACACGACCGTGGATCTCGATACGTTCTCCTCGCTCGTCGAGCGCCCCGACGAGAGCGCCCGGCGGGCCGCCGAGGAGCGCTGGCAGGCGCTGGACCGGCCGCGCGGCGGGCTCGGCAGGCTGGAGGAACTGGGCAGCTGGCTGTCGTCCGTGCAGGGGCGCTCCCCGGTGCGGCCGCTGTCGGCGCCCAAGGTGGTGCTGTTCGCGGCCGACCACGGAGTGGCGGCCCTCGGGGTGTCCCGGCTGCCCGCCAAGGGCGGCACGGCCGCCCGGGTGCAGGCGGTGCTGGACGGCACCGCCCCCGTCGCCCTGCTCGCCCGGCGCTTCGGCGCCGAGGTGCGGGTGGTGGACGTGGCGGTGGACGCGGACCCGTCGGACTTCCCCGACGAGGTGGTCGCCCACCGGGTGCGGCGCGGCTCGGGCCGGATCGACGTCGAGGACGCGATGACGCCCGAGGAGACCGTCAGGGCGTTCCGGGCCGGCATGGCCGTCGCCGACGAGGAGGCCGACGCCGGCACCGACCTGGTGGTGCTGGGCGACCTCGGGGTCGGCGCGACCACGGTGGCGGCGGTGCTGGTCGGCGCGCTCTGCGGGACGGACGCCGCCGCGGTGACCGGGCGCGGCTCGGGCATCGACGACCGGGTGTGGATGGTCAAGTGCGCGACCGTCCGGGACTCGCTGCGGCGGGCCCGGCCGGTGCTCGGCGACCAGCTGGCGCTGCTCGGTGCCACCGGCGGCGCCGACTTCGCGGCGATCACCGGCTTCCTGCTCCAGGCCGCCGCGCGCAAGCTGCCGGTGGTGCTGGACGGCGTGGTCTCCTCGGCCTGCGCGCTGGTCGCGCAGCGGATCGCCTTCCGGGCGCCGGAGTGGTGGCGGGCCGGGCAGTCCAGCGGCGAGCCGGCCCAGGCCAAGGCGTACGACCGGCTCACCCTGACCCCCTTGCAGGAGCAGGGGATCATCATGGGCGAGGGCGTCGGCGCGCTGATGGCGCTGCCGCTGTTGCAGGCCGCGGCGGACACCCTGGCCGAGCAGACGCCCGTGCCGTTCGTCCCGGCGGCGCCGAAGGAACTGCCGAAGCTGCCCTCGGCGACCGAGCTGCTCGGCCGGCTCTGACCTCCGCCGCCACCCTGACGACGGTGCGGGGCAAGGCCGTTGACGGGGTGGTGGAAGACCGGGGCGCGCCCCGGCGAACGAACGGCCCCGGCGAGCGGGCGTAAGGAGCGGTGGGCGATGCCGGACAAGATGCCGGACAAGTCGCCGACGGCACCGGCCGGCTGGGGCGAGGGGCTGCGGTTCGCCTTCGGCACGCTGTCGGTGCTGCGGGTCCGGGTCGAGCGCTGGGACCGCCCGGCGGCGGCCCGGGCGATGGCGGCGGCCCCGGTGGTCGGGCTGGTGCTGGGTGCCTTGGCGGCGGCCGTGGGGGCGCCGGCCGCCTGGCGGGCCGGCGGGCCGCTCGGCGCGGTGGTCGCGGTGGGCGTACTGGCCGCGCTGACCCGGGGGTTGCACCTGGACGGCCTCGCCGACGTCGCCGACGGCCTGGGCAGCGGCAAACCCGCCGAGGACGCACTGCGCATCATGAAGCAGTCCGACATCGGGCCGTTCGGCGTACTGACACTCGTCCTGGTCCTGCTGGCCCAGATCGCCGCGCTGGCCGGACAGTTCGACGCCGGTGCGGCGCACGGCGCGCTCGCGGTGCTCGCCTCGGCGACGGCCGCGCGATGCGCGCTCGCCTGGGGGTGCGCGCGGTCGGTGCCGGCCGCCCGGCCGGGCGGGCTCGGCGCGATGGTGGCGAGCACGGTGCCGCCCGCCACCGCCCTGCTGTCCTCGGCCGCCGCGGCGCTGCTGCTGGCCGCTCTCGGCGCACTTGACGGATGGTCAGTTCTCCGGCTGCCGACTGCTGTTGCGGTCGGCCTGGGCTGCGCCTGGCTGCTGCTGCGGCGCTGCGTCCGGCGGTTCGGCGGGATCACCGGGGACGTCCTCGGGGCGATGGCGGAGACCGCCGCGACCGGCTGCCTGCTGACCCTGGCGCTGCTCGGCTGAGGCCGACGGCCGCACACCCTACCGAAAGGCGGGATACCGGGCGACGCGTGATCCCAGCATGCGGACTACCATGCGGGGAGCACCGCAGCCCTGCACCGTCGCAGGTCCTGCCCGCCCGGCGCGCGTTGAGGAGCCGGGGCCTCTGATGTGTGCGGCCGCCGCGACCGGCGGGCGCCCGCGCCAGGGGCCCCGGACCCGGCGCACGACGGGCGGAACGACCCGCGCGGCGGCCCCGGGCTGTGCCGGTGCGTCAGCCGCGCCGTGACCGGCCGTGGACCGCGAAAGAACAGGACGCATTACGTGACTGCATTGTCTGTGAGCACCTCCTCCGCCGCCTCGCTGCGCGCGGACGCCCTGGTGATCGGTGTGGCGAAGGGCCCGAAGGGCATTGTGCTGGCCCCCGGCTCCGAGGCCGTGGCCGAGGCGTTCGAGGGCAAGCTGGCCGAGGTCCTCACCACCCTGGGCGCGACCGGCGCCGAGGGCGAGGCCGTCAAGGTGCCCTCCCCCGCCGGCCTGAAGGCCGCGCTCGTGCTCGCGGTCGGCCTCGGCGAGGCCGCCGACGGCGGCTACCCGGCCGAGGCGCTGCGCTGCGCCGCCGGTGTCGCCGCCCGCACCCTGGCCGGCGCCAAGAAGGCCGCGCTGGCGCTGCCGGCCGAGTCCGCCGACGAGGTCGAGGCGGTCGCGCTGGGCGGCCTGCTCGGCGCGTACACGTTCGGCACCTACAAGAACAGCGGCGCCAAGGAGCCGGTCGGCGAGCTGGTCCTGCTCGTCGCCCGCAAGGGCAGCAAGGACGCCAAGGCCGCGGTCGAGCGCGCCCTGGCCGTCGGCGAGGAGATGAACCGCGCCCGCGACCTGGTCAACACCGCCCCGAACGACCTGAACCCGAAGGGCTTCGCCGCGATCGCCCAGGCCGCCGGCAAGGAGCACGGCCTCAAGGTCGAGGTGCTGGACGAGAAGGCGCTGCTCAAGGGCGGCTTCGGCGGCCTGCTGGGCGTCGGCAACGGCTCGGCCAACCCGCCCCGGCTGGTGAAGGTGGCGTACACCCACCCGAAGGCCAAGGCGAGCCTGGCGTTCGTCGGCAAGGGCATCACCTACGACTCGGGCGGCATCTCGCTGAAGCCGGCCGGCCACAACGAGACCATGAAGTGCGACATGGCGGGCGCCGCCGCGGTGTTCGCCGCCGTGGTCGCCGCCAAGCGCCTGGGCCTGGCCGTCAACGTCACCGGCTGGCTGGCGCTGGCGGAGAACATGCCGTCCGGCTCGGCCACCCGCCCGGGCGACGTGCTGAAGATGTACGGCGGCAAGACCGTCGAGGTGCTGAACACCGACGCCGAGGGCCGTCTGGTGCTGGCCGACGCGATCGTGCGGGCCGGCGAGGAGAACCCGGACGTCATCGTCGACGTGGCGACGCTGACCGGCGCGATGATGGTGGCTCTGGGCAACCGCACCTTCGGTGTGATGGCCAACAACGACGAGCTGCGCGAGACGCTGCACACCGTCGCGGGCGAGGCCGGCGAGCCGTCCTGGCCGATGCCGCTGCCGGCCGAGCTGCGCAAGGGCATGACCGAGTCGACCATCGCCGACCTGGCCAACATGGGCGACCGGATGGGCGGCGGCCTGGTGGCCGGCCTGTTCCTGCAGGAGTTCGTGGCCGAGGGCATCGACTGGGCCCACCTGGACATCGCCGGCCCGGCCTTCCACGAGGGCGCGCCGTTCGGCTACACCCCCAAGGGCGGCACCGCGACCGCGGTGCGCACCCTGGTCCGCTTCGCCGAGCAGACCGCGGCGGGCGCCAAGGCCTGATCCGAGGCCTGAGCGGACGGGGCCCGGCGCGGTTGCGCCGGGCCCCGTCGGCTTCCCACCCGCGGTTACCTGCGGGTAGGGAACGAACCCGCGGTGTGCACTCTTGTTCGCTACTGGCGAAACTTTGTTCCACAGTGCGGAACCCGCCACGCCCCGGCCCGCCGGGGGCGTCGGCACCACCGCCGTCAATACCGCCGTGAGCTGCGGTGATGTCCTTCCGTCGGGGGTATTCCCACCCCGGTGACCGCCCTGACGGACACCCCTGGAGCGGACCCGGACATCAGCCGCCGTGAACAAGTGCGAAGATGTATTTCCGGCACGACTGGGCGCCCCACAAGGGCTTCCCGACCCACCGGACCGTGACCGGCCCGGCGATCCACACCCCATTGCATGGAGGACGTGACGTGGCGAACGACGCCAGCACCGTTTTCGACGTAGTCATTCTCGGAGGCGGAAGCGGCGGTTACGCCGCGGCGCTCCGCGCCGCTCAGCTGGGCCAGAGTGTCGCCCTGGTCGAGAAGGGCGAGCTGGGCGGCACCTGCCTGCACCGAGGCTGCATCCCGACCAAGGCGCTGCTGCACGCCGCCGAGATCGCGGACGAGACGAAGGAGGCCGCCGAGTTCGGCGTGCTGGCCACCTTCCAGGGCATCGACATCAACGGCGTCCACAAGTACAAGGACGACGTCATCGCCGGCCTGTACAAGGGCCTGCAGGGCCTGGTGGCCTCCCGCAAGGTCACCTTCATCCAGGGCGAGGGCAAGCTCTCCTCGCAGACCTCGGTGGACGTCAACGGCCGGCGCATCGAGGGCCGCCACATCGTCCTGGCCACCGGCTCCGTGCCGAAGTCGCTCCCGGGCCTGACCATCGACGGCGACCGCGTGATCTCCTCCGACCACGCCCTCAAGCTCGACCGCATCCCGAAGTCGGCCGTCATCCTCGGCGGCGGCGTGATCGGCGTCGAGTTCGCCTCGGTCTGGAAGTCCTTCGGCGTCGACGTCACCATCGTCGAGGCGCTGCCGCACCTGGTCCCGCTGGAGGACGAGAACTCCTCCAAGCTGCTGGAGCGCGCCTTCCGCAAGCGCGGCATCAAGTTCGAGCTGAAGGCCCGCTTCTCCGGCGTCGAGTACACCGAGACCGGTGTGCGCGTCTCCACCGAGAACGGCAAGCAGATCGACGCCGACCTGCTGCTCGTCGCCATCGGCCGCGGCCCGGTCTCGGCCGGTCTCGGCTACGAGGAGAACGGCGTCGCGATGGACCGCGGCTACGTCCTCGTCGACGAGTACATGCGCACCAACGTGCCCACCATCTCGGCCGTCGGCGACCTCGCCCCGACCCTGCAGCTGGCCCACGTCGGCTTCGCCGAGGGCATCCTGGTCGCCGAGCGCCTGGCCGGCCTGAAGGCCGTGCCGATCGACTACGACGGCGTCCCGCGCGTGACCTACTCCAACCCCGAGGTCGCCTCCGTCGGCATCTCCGAGGCCAAGGCCGTGGAGCTGTACGGCAAGGAGAAGGTCGTCACCCTCAAGTACAACCTGGCCGGCAACGGCAAGAGCAAGATCCTGAAGACCGCCGGCGAGATCAAGCTCGTCCAGGTCAAGGACGGCGCCGTGGTCGGCGTCCACATGGTCGGCGCCCGCATGGGCGAGCAGGTCGGCGAGGCCCAGCTGATCTACAACTGGGAGGCACTGCCGGCCGAGGTCGCGCAGCTCATCCACGCCCACCCGACCCAGTCCGAGGCCCTGGGCGAGGCGCACCTGGCGCTGGCCGGCAAGCCGCTGCACGCGCACGACTGATCGCGCTCCCCAATCCCCCATTCCAGTACGCAAGACTTGATAGGAGTCGCTGAAACCATGGCGGTCTCAGTAACACTGCCCGCGCTGGGCGAGAGCGTTTCCGAGGGAACCGTCACCCGTTGGCTGAAGGCCGAGGGTGAGCGCGTGGAGGTCGACGAGCCGCTGCTCGAGGTCTCCACCGACAAGGTCGACACCGAGATCCCGGCCCCGGCTTCGGGCATCCTGGCCTCGATCAAGGTCGGCGAGGACGAGACCGTCGAGGTCGGCGCCGAGCTGGCGATCATCGACGACGGCACCGGCGCCCCGGTCGCGGCCCCCGCGCCGGCCGCCGAGGCCGCGCCCGCCGCCGCTCCGGCTCCGGTCGCCGCCCCGGCCCCCGTCGCCCCGGTTGCCGCTCCGGCCCCGGCCGCGCCGGTCGCCAAGGCCCCGGCCGCGGACGCCCCGGCCGCCGACGCCACCCCGGTCCTGCTGCCCGCGCTGGGCGAGTCGGTCACCGAGGGCACCGTCACCCGCTGGCTGAAGGCCGAGGGTGAGACGGTCGAGATCGACGAGCCGCTGCTCGAGGTCTCCACCGACAAGGTCGACACCGAGATCCCGTCGCCGGTCGCCGGCGTCGTCGTGAAGATCCTGGTCGGCGAGGACGAGACCGCCGAGGTCGGCGCCCAGCTCGCGCTGATCGGTGCCGCCGGTGCCGCCGCTCCGGCTCCGGCCCCGGTTGCCGCTCCGGCCCCGGTTGCCGCTCCGGCGCCGGTCGCCGCCCCCGCGCCGGTTGCCCCGGCCGCCCCGGTGGCCGCTGCTCCGGCTCCGGTCGCCGCCCCGGCTCCGGTTGCCCCGGCCGCTCCGGCCCCGGTCGCCCCGGCTGCCCCGGCCCCCGTCGCCGCTCCGGCTCCGGTTGCCGCTCCGGCCGCCCCGGTGGCCGACGCCGGTGATGCCTACGTCACCCCGCTGGTGCGCAAGCTCGCCGCCGAGCAGGGCGTCGCCCTGACCGCCGTCACCGGCACCGGTGTCGGCGGCCGTATCCGCAAGCAGGACGTCATCGCCGCCGCCGAGGCCGCGAAGGCCGTACCGGCCCCCGTCGCCGCCGCTCCGGCCGCCGCGCCGAAGGCCGCCGCCGCGCCGTCCCCGCTGCGGGGCCAGACCGTCAAGATGACCCGCATGCGCAAGGTCATCGGCGACAACATGATGAAGGCCCTGCACGAGCAGGCCCAGCTGACCAGCGTGGTCGAGGTGGACCTCACCAAGATCATGTCGCTGCGCGGCAAGGCCAAGGACGCCTTCCTCGCCCGTGAGGGCGTGAAGCTGTCCCCGATGCCGTTCTTCGTCAAGGCCGCCGCCCAGGCGCTGAAGAGCCACCCGGTCATCAACGCCCGGATCAACGACGCCGAGGGCACCATCACCTACTTCGACTCCGAGAACATCGGTATCGCGGTGGACTCCGAGAAGGGTCTGATGACCCCGGTCATCAAGGGTGCGGGCGACCTCAACATCGCCGGCATCTCCAAGAAGACCGCGGAGCTGGCCGGCAAGGTGCGCGACAGCAAGATCACCCCGGACGAGCTGTCCGGCGCCACCTTCACCATCAGCAACACCGGCTCGCGCGGTGCGCTGTTCGACACCGTCATCGTCCCGCCGAACCAGGCCGCCATCCTGGGCATCGGCGCGACCGTCAAGCGCCCGGTCGTCATCGAGGCCGACGGCGGCACCGCCATCGGCATCCGCGACATGACCTACCTGTCGCTCTCCTACGACCACCGCCTGGTGGACGGCGCCGACGCCGCCCGCTACCTGGTGGCCGTCAAGGAGATCCTGGAGGCCGGCGAGTTCGAGGTCGAGCTCGGCCTGTAAGGCACCAGCGAGCACGGCAGTCCCCGGAGCCCCGCGTCGTCCCCGGACGGCGCGGGGCTCCGCGTTTTCGTGGCCCCCCGTCTCCGGGGGTTTCCGCGTTTCGTGAGCCCATCGCATGCGGTTGCGCGGGTGAACGGGGATGCTGGAGCGGTGATGGACGAGACCGACTTCTGGCAGATCATCGACGAGACCCGGGAGGCCGCCGAGGGCGACCCGGACGAGCAGGCGGAGCGCCTGGTGGAGCGGCTCGTCCAGCTGACCCCGGACGACGTCATCGACTTCGCGCGGCTCTTCGAGGCCCGCTTCCAGCGCGCCTACCGCATCGACCTCTGGGGAGCGGCCTACCTGCTGCTGGACGGCGCCTCCGAGGACACCTTCGACTTCTTCCGCTGCTGGCTGATCGGTCAGGGCCGGGAGGTGTTCGAGGGCGGGCTGTACGATCCGGACGACCTGGCGGAGCTGCTGCCCGGCTTCGACGAGGAGGAGGACGGCGAGGCCGAGGATCTCGGCTACGCCGCCGACGAGGCGTACGAGCAGCTGACCGGGCTGCCGCTGCCCGAGGTGGGCGGGCGGCAGCCCGCGCGGCCGGCCGGTGCGGCCCTGGACTTCGACGATCCGGACACCATGGCGAAGCGTTTCCCCAAGCTCTGGGAGCGCTACGGGGACTGACACACGCCTCCCGCCGGGCGACCGGAGCGGGCCCCGGGGGTGGCTCGCGGGAGACGCCCCCGGCGGGCGTCAGGTGGTGGAGCCGGTGGCGGTGCCGTCCTGCTTGATGCCCTTGAGGATCTGGTCGAGCACGGTCGGGTCGGGTGCGCTCGGGTCGTCGTCCACCCCGCCCTCGAAGGCGACGTAGCCGCCGCCCTTGGCCGGGACGGCCGCCAGCAGGACGTAGCCCCGGGTGCCGTCGGTGGTCTTGATGCGCCAGCGCACGGCGTACCCCGGGACGCCCGCCACCGTGGTGGCGAAGGAGCCCGCGTCGGTGTGCGAGGCGATGCCGGTGAAGATCGCCGCCGCGTAGGCGGGCATCGCCGCCTCGGCCGCCGCGCGGGCGCTGGCGCCCGCGATGGTCTCCTTCTCGACCGAGAACTGGCCGCGGATGCACGAGCCGCCGCCCGGGCAGGTGTACCGGCCGGTGCCCAGGAAGACCGTCGAGTGCGCGCTGTCGGTCTGGGCGTCCCAGTCCTCGAAGACCGGCACGATGATGGCGTGCCGGCTGTCGGAGACGGTGTCCTTGACGATCGGCGCGGGGAGCGGGGTCGTCGTCGGGGTGGGCGTGCGCGGGGTCGGGGACGGGCTGGGGCTCGAGCTGTCCGAGACGGTGACCGTGGGCGTCGGCGCCGGGCCCGCCTGCGGCTTGTCGCTGTTGTTGAGCGCGATCCCGGCCACCACACCGACCACGGCCAGCACCGCGAGCACGACGGCGACGGCCACGCCCGGCTTCATCCGGCCCGGCCGCGGTGGGGGCGGGTAGCCGCCCTGGGGGTAGCCGTAGGCCTGCGGGGCCTGGCCCGGGTAGCCGTAGCCGGGGGCGCCCTGCTGCGGGGCTCCGTAGCCGTATGCGGGTGGCGGGGCGGAGACCGGCTGCTGCGGGGGCTGCCAGGTCTGGGTCGGGGCGTCGGCGAGCTGGGCACCGCCCGCCTGGACGGGACGGACGTCACTGGTCCAGGCGTTGCCGTCCCACCAGCGCTCATGACCGGCTGCGCCGTCCGCACCCGGTACCGGGTACCACCCGGGAGGCGTCGAATTGCTCACGGCCGTACGGTACCCGGCGCGGCAGCACCCCAGACAGGTGCGGATTGTCACGACTCTGCACCACCCACGCCAGCGATCTGACGATTCGTCAGACGGATGGGGCGGGTGGTGCAGGTGATCCGGTCAAGCGGCCAGGGCGGCTCAGGCGGTCAGCGACCGGGCCATCCAGATGTCGTCCACGTACTGGCCGTCGATCAGGAACTCCTCGGCGAGCGAGCCCTCGACGACGAAGCCGCAGCTCTCGTAGAGCCGCCGGGCCGGGGCGTTGTGGCCGAGCACGCGCAGGGTCATCCGGCGGGCGCCCTGTTCCTTGGCGGCCTCGCAGGCGGCCTCGACCAGCGACCGCCCGATGCCCCGGCCGCGGACCGAGGAGTCGACGGCCAGGCCCTGGATCTGACGGACGTGCTGGTTGCTGGCCAGCGGGGTGGGCGGGACCGGGCGGACGTAGCCGACGATCCGGCCGCCGAGCAGGGCGAGCAGGAACTGGTCCGGGAGGTGACGCTCGTCGAAGACGCCGTCCTCCTCCGCGGGCCGCGGGGAGACCTCGGAAAGGGTGGACCAGGTGGCGCGGTTGAGGGTGGCGAGCTCCTGTTCGTCCTCGGGCTGCGCGGAACGGATGATCAGATCGTCGTCGGACATGCGCGTCATGCTAATCAGCCGCGTCCCGAACGCATACGGATTTTGAGCTGCGAGGATGGGCCCATGCGCATCGCGGTCACAGGCTCCACGGGATTGATCGGCTCGGCACTCGTCCACTCGCTGCTGGCGGACGGCCACGAGGTGGTCCGGCTGGTCCGGCACCGCTCCAGGACGGGCCCACAGGCCGACGGGACGACGGCGATCGGCTGGAACCCCCAGCTGGGCCAGGTCGACCGGGACGGGCTGGCCGGCGTCGAGGCGGTGGTGCACCTGGCCGGCGCCGGGGTCGGCGACGGCCGCTGGACGGACTCCTACAAGCGGGAGATCCGGGAGAGCCGGGTGCTCGGCACCGAGACGCTGGCCGTCGCGCTGGCGAACCTGAAGGAGCCGCCCCGGGTGCTGGTCAGCGCCTCCGCGGTCGGCCTGTACGGACAGACCGGCGACCGGGTGATCGACGAGGACTCCCCCGCCGGGGACGACTTCCTGGCCGAGGTCTGCGTCGAGTGGGAGGCCGCCGCCCGGCCCGCCGAGCGGGCCGGCATCCGGGTGGTCCACCCGCGCACCGGACTGGTGCTCTCCGCCGCCGGCGGGGCCGGTGGGCGGCTGTTCCCGCTCTTCCGGCTGGGGCTCGGCGGGCGGCTCGGCGGCGGGCGCCAGTACTGGAGCTACATCTCGCTGGCCGACGAGGTCGCCGCGCTGCGGTTCCTGATCGACCGGGACGACCTCGCCGGCGCCTTCAACCTCACCGCGCCGGAGCCGGTGACCAACGCCGAGCTGACGGCGGCACTCGGGCGGGCGCTGAAGCGGCCGACGCCGTTCCCGGTGCCGGAGGCGGTGCTGAAGGCCGTGCTGGGCGAGCTGGCGATCGAGGTGGTCGGCAGCCACCGGGTGGTGCCCCGGCGGCTGCTGGAGGCCGGATTCCGGTTCGAACACCCGGACGTGGACTCGGCGGTGCGGGCGGCGCTGTAGGCGCGCTCCGGGTTCGGCGGTACGTCGGTGTTGCGTCGGCGCATGTCGGTGTTGCGTCGGCACTGCGGTCGTCGCGGTGCCGTTGGTGGTGTCGCCGATGGTGTCGTTGGTGCGGTTGTCGCACCGGGACGGCCGACCCGGCCCGTCCACTCTCGTCCGCGTACGCCCGCTACGGCGTTTGCCCTGGCCAGGGGCATATGCCGGGCGGGGAACCGACGGGGCTCCCGGGAGGGGCGCACGGGAGCACACGGCGGGCGCGTCGCACGCCCCCGGTGACCGTGCGCGCCCGTAGCCCCCGAACCCGGCCCCTTGGGCGCACAGTCCGTGACCGCGCCCCCGCCGGATGCCGCCGAGCCCTTTCCGGGCCCGGGATACGGCCCGGTACGACGGTCTGACGCTCACATTGACTGGGCATCACATCGTCGGACCGTGTCCCGGCACCCCGCTGCCTGCGTCGGCCGAAGCTCCGGGACCAGGGAGGGAGCACGCCAGTGCCCACGTACGACTTCACTCGCCGCGCTCGCCGGCAGTCCGACCCGGACGTCATCGTGGTGGGCGCCGGCCTCGCGGGCCTGGCCGCCGCCCGCGCGCTCACCGGCCATGGCCTGTCCGTCCAGGTCCTGGAGACCACGGACCGGATCGGCGGCCGGATGGCCACCCGCGAGCTGGACGGATTCCGGCTCGACCACGGCAGCCACCTGCTGAACACCGCCTTCCCCGAACTCCGCCGCACACTCGACCTCGACCGCCTCGATCTGCGGCCCCTCGCCCCCGGCGTGCTGGTCCACAGCGGCGGCCGCCGCTACCGCGCCGGGGACCCGCAGCTGACCGCCGCCCGGCAGGCCACCACCCGGGCACCGCTGGGCAGTCCGCTGGACAAGGCCCGGCTGGGCAACTGGCTCAGCCGGCTCGCCGCCACCCCGGCCGGGCGGCTGCAGGCCCGGCCGGAGACCACCGCCGCCCGCGCGCTCGCCGAACGCGGCCCGGCCCCCCGCACCGTCGACGGCTTCCTGCGGCCGCTGCTGAGCGCCCTGCTCAGCGACCCGGACCTGGGCACCAGCAGCCGGATCGCCGACCTGGTGCTGCGCTCCTACGCGCGCGGACGGCTCTGTCTGCCCGCCGCCGGAATCGCGGCCGTGCCGGCCCAGCTGGCCGCCGCCCTGCCCGCCGGCACCGTGCGGACCGGGGTGCAGGTCACCTCGATCACGGCCGACGGTGTGGAGACCGCCGGGCACGGACGGATCGGCGCGCAGGCCGTCGTGGTGGCCACCGACGGACAGTCCGCCACCGGGCTGCTGCCGGGGCTGCGGCTGCCCGACTTCCACCCCGTGACCACCTTCTACCACGCGGCCCACCGGCCCCCGGTCGGCGAGGCCGTCCTGCTGCTCGACGGCGACCGGCCCGGCGGCCACCCGCCGCTGGTCTCGCACTCGCTGGTACTCAGCGAGCTGCACCCCTCGTACGCCCCGGCCGGGCAGGCGTTGATCGCGACCACCGTGCTCGGGCGGCGTTCCTTCGACGCCGGCGGGCCCGCCGCACTCGAACCGGCGGTGCGCGGGCGGCTGGCGGAGCTGTACGGGACACCGACCAAGGGCTGGCACTTCCTGAGCGTGCGGCACCTGCCCGACGCCCTGCCGGCCATGCCGCCGCCGCACAACAGCCGACGCCCGGTCCGGGTGCTGGCCGGGCTGTACGTCTGCGGCGACCACCGGGACACCAGCAGCGTCCAGGGTGCGCTGGTCTCGGGGCGGCGGGCGGCACAGGCCGTGGTGCGCGACCTCGGCCTGCCGACCGCGCCCCGGGCGGTGGAGGCGGCGGCCTAGGCGTGTCTACGGCGGCGCGGGCCGCTCTCCCGTGGCGGCAGGGGGTGGCACCCGCGGTGGCGTGAACACGTGACCGGGCTGCGATGGCGGCAACCGACGACATGCCAGTATGCCGATATGACCGCTAATCGGATGGCATTCCCCTCTCGGCCGGTTGCGCGGTGAGCGCCGGAGTCCAGGTCCAGCCCCTGGCGCTGATCCTGATCCCGGCCGCCGCCGTGGCCGCGCCGCTGCTCGCCGACCGGCTGCTGCGGTGGATCGCCGTGCCGACCGTGGTGTTCGAGATCGTGCTCGGCGTCCTGATCGGCCCGGACGTCCTGGACTGGGCGCACGTCGGCGGCCTGGTCGACGCGTTCTCGCGGTTCGGCCTGGCCATGCTGATGTTCCTGGCCGGCTACGAGATCGACTTCGCCAGGCTGCGCGGCGGCCCGCTCAGACGGGCGGGCGCCGCGTGGCTGACGACCCTGGCGGTGGCGCTGGGGGTGGGCGCGATGGTCAACCGCGACCCGCTGAACGGCGCCTTCGCCGGGCTGGCGCTCACCACCACCGCGCTCGGCACCATCCTGCCGATCCTCCGCGACGCCGGTGAACTGCCCACCCCGTTCGGCTCGTTGGTGATGGCCACCGGCGCGGTCGGCGAGTTCGGGCCGATCATCGCGATCGCGGCGCTGCTCAGCGGCAACACCCCGGCCAGGGCCGCCGTCATCCTCGGCGCCTTCGCGGTGATCACGGTGGTCGCGGTGAGCTGCGCCCGCCGGCCCCGGCCGGCGTGGATGACCCGGCTGATCCGGCACACCCTGCGCACCTCCGGGCAGTTCGCGATCCGCACGGTGATGCTGGTGCTCGCGGCGATGGTGGCCGCCGCACTCTGGCTCGACCTGGACATGCTGCTCGGCGCCTTCACCGCCGGCGTCGTCTCCCATCTGCTGCTCTCCGACGTGCCGGAGGCCGAGGAGGCGGTGATCGAGGCCAAGCTGGAGGGCATCGGCTTCGGCTTTCTCGTCCCGGTGTTCTTCGTCGTCAGCGGGATGAAGTTCGACCTGGACGCGCTGCTGAACGAACCCGGCACGATGCTGCTCGTCCCGGTGTTCCTGCTGCTGCTCCTGGTGGTGCGCGGGCTGCCCGCCGCGCTGCTCGCGCCGATCGGGCTCGGGCGGCGCGACCGCGCGGCGCTCGGGCTGTACGGCGCGACGGCGCTGCCGCTGGTCGTGGTGATCACCACGATCGAGGTGAACGCGGATCACCTGCCGTCCTCCACGGCGGCCGCGCTGGTCGGTGCGGGCATGCTCTCCGTCCTGCTCTTCCCGCTGCTGGCCCAGCAGTTGCGCGGCGGCGCGCGCCCGCCGGCGGAGCAGGGCCGGCCCCGGGTACGCGCCGAGAGCTGGTGAGCCCCGCCGGCCGGCCCTCGCCCGGGCGGGCGGCGGCCGGCCATGCGGCGGTCGGGCAAGCGGCGGTCGGGCAAGCGGCGGTCGGACGGCGGGCGTCAGATCACCCCCGTCTGACGGGCCGTCTCCTCGAACGCCCGGGCCACCGGGCTGCCCCGGTAGGGGGCGAGCCGGCGGTGGAAGTCCCGCACGTACTCCAGCGAGCGGGCCGAGCGCATCTCCCCGGCCGCCCGCAGCGCGTCGGTGGCCATGGTGCACGCCTCGTCGAGGTCCCCCATGCCCAGCCGGGCCGTGGCCAGCACCAGCCGGCAGAAGATCCGGCTGCGGGCGTAGGCGGGCGAGCGCAGCCGCAGCGACTTCTCCGCGTGCTGGGCGGACGTCCGCCACTGCTGGAGGTCCCGGTAGCAGTGCGCGAACTCGTCGGCCAGCTGCGCCTCGTCGAAGTACCGTGCCCAGGTGGGTAGTTCGTCGACGGGACGGGCCGCGGCGAGGGACCGCTCGGCGCGTACCAGGGCGGTGGTGCAGGACCGGACGTCCCCCAGCAGGCCGTGCCCGCGCGCCTCGGCCGCGTGCAGCAGCGACTGCACGACGGGCGGCACGGCGGTGCCCACGCCCTGCTGGGCGACCCGGGCCAGCTGGACGGCCTCCCGGCCGTGCCCGAGGTGCACCGCCTGCTGGCTCATCGTCACCAGGACGTACCCGCCGAGCACGCGGTCCCCCGCCGCCTGGGAGAGCCGCAGCGCCTGGACGAAGTAGCGCTGGGCCAGACCGTGCGCGGCGATGTCGAAGGATGTCCAGCCTGCCAGCCTGGTCAGGTCGGCGACCGCGGCGAACAGCGCCCGCCCGATCTGCTCGCCGTAGCGGCCGCGCAGCATCGGCTCGGCCTCGCTCTCCAGGTAGCGGACCAGCGCCTGCCGGGCGTGGCCGCCGCCGTACGCGTGGTCCAGCGCGCGGAAGAGGTCCCCGACGGCGCGGATGGCGGCGATGTCGCCCCGGCCGACCCGCAGCGCCGGGCGCTGCTCGCGGGCCGGGTCGCTGCAGGGGGGCTCGACGGCCAGCGGCGGGCGCCGGCTCTGGACCGGTACCCGGCCGAGCGCCGTGGAGGCGGCGGCACCCGGGACGCCCGCCCTGGCCGGCGCCGCGCCCGGCGCCCCGGGGGCGGGGCCGCGCACCGGGGGCACCGGGGTCCCGCCGGGCGCGGGCGCTCCGGCGGGCGGCGCGCCCGCGGCGGGGTCGGGGCGGGCCAGGGTGGAGCCGTCCCGGGCGACCCGCTCGTCGGTGCGGCCGATCAGCCAGTCCCGGCTGGGCACCACCAGCCCAGCCGGGGTGAACGCGATCCGCCGCAGCTCGGACTGCGGGCCGTTGTCCTTGCGCCACATGCTCGCCACGATGTCCACCGCCTCCTGCGGCGTCTCGGCGAACTCCAGCCCGGCGTAGACCGGGGCGCAGGCGTCCAGGCCGAGGTCCTGGGCGGTGAGGCGGCGGCCGAGGCGGCGGGTGAAGACCTCGGCGATCAGCGCCGGGGTGGCGCCGCGCGGCTGCTGGCCGCGGAGCCAGCGGGTGACCGAGGTCTTGTCGTAGCGCAGGTCCAGGCCGTGCTCCAGGCCCAGCTGGTCGACCCGGCGGGCCAGACCGGCGTGCGAGAAGCCGGCCTCCTCGATCAGCGCGGCCAGCTGGCCGTTCTGCGGGGCCGGGCCGGAGTGGCCGGCGACGGGCGGGGCCGGGGCGGCGGTCGTCCCGTCCGGGGGCGCGAGGGGCGCCGGGTGCCGGTCGGGGGTGGCCTGCTCGGGCAGCCGCCGTTCGTCGGCGGTCGGGGCGTCGGGGGCGTCCGGAAGGGCCCGGCCGACCGGCCCCCGGTGCTGGTCGAGCGGGTCGAGCGGTCCGTACGCCGGGCTGTCGGTTGCAGGCCGTTGGGGCATAGTCAGTCAACACCTCTCAGACGCCGTACCGGCTCCACCAGCACTTCGGCTGCCTGTGGCGGCGCCCCTGTCGGGAATCGGCGTGAATGTAGCGAGCATTCGGGCGCTATGGGCGGTTCTGACCGAGCAATCCTCCGAACGGGTGAAGCATCCGCGCCCATTGTGGGGAAGTCCGGACAGAGTGGGTTTGGCTTTGGCCGACCGAACCGCCGATCGACCGTCATAGCGGTGAACGCCACACTCTCCCGGGGTGCTGTAGTTCCCCACGACATAGGAGACGGGCCGCCGGATTCCTACCGTTCTCGGCCATGGACACCACTTCAGCCCGCCCGCTCGACGGTCGTACGGCCCTGGTCACCGGAGCCGCCTCGGGCATCGGCCGGGCCTGCGCCGAGGCCTTCGCCGAGGCCGGCGCCCGGGTCTACGTCGTCGACCTCGCGGCCGGTCCGGCCCAGGAGCTCGCCGCGCGGATCGGCGGCGTCGCGCACGTCGCCGACCTCTCCGACCCGGAGGCGGTGGAAGCCCTGCCGGACGACGCCGACATCGTGGTCAACAACGCCGGCCTCCAGCACGTCGCCCCCGTACACGAGTTCCCGCTCGACCGCTTCACGCTGATCCAGCGGGTGATGGTCGAGGCCCCGTTCCGCATCCTGCGCCGCACCCTGCCGCACATGTACGAGCGGGACTGGGGGCGGGTGGTCAACATCTCCTCCGTCCACGGCCTGCGCGCCAGCGCCTTCAAGTCCGCCTATGTCACGGCCAAGCACGCGCTGGAGGGCCTGAGCAAGACGGTCGCGCTGGAGGGCGCCCCGTACGGCGTCACCAGCAACTGCATCAACCCGGGGTACGTACGGACCCCGCTGGTGGAGAAGCAGATCGCCGGACAGGCGCTGGCGCACGGCATCCACGAGGACGAGGTGGTGGAGCGGATCATGCTCGACCGCACCGCCGTGAAGCGGCTGATCGAGCCCGACGAGGTGGCGCAGCTGGCCCTCTGGCTCTGCTCGCCGCACGCCTCCTACATCACCGGCGCCAGCCTGCCCGTGGACGGCGGCTGGACCGCGCACTGACGCCCGCGCGGGCCCCCGGCCGGGCACCGGCCCGATGGCGCCACCGCGCGGCCCGGCTCCGTACCGGCCCCGCGGTGGCCGCCGCCCACTACCGCACGGGCGCCGGCCACCCGGTCCACCCGCACGAGTGGGCGGCTGAGCAGCTACGATCGCGCTTCCGTCCCTGGGGCCAGAGACCCACTGCCGATTGGCGGCCGTACCGTGAACGACCCCCACCCCCGGACCAGCTCGGCGCCCGCGCTGCGGCGGCTGCTCGACCTGCTCGCCTCCGGTGCCGCGACCGAGGACTTCGCCGAGGTGCTGGCCGCCGCGCGTCGTCAGGGGGCGCCGGCCGCCGTACTGAGCGAGATCGACGACGCCACCTGGCAGGCCCTGCGGGTGCACCGGACCCTGCGTCAGCACCGCCGCCGCGAGGCCGAGCTGACCGCGCTGTTCGACACCGCCGGGGACCTGGCCGGCTCCCGGGACCTGGACACCGTGCTGCAGGCGATCGTGCGCCGGGCCCGGCTGCTGCTCGGCACCGACACCGCCTATCTCACCCTCCCGGACCGGGCCGCCGGCGACACCTACATGCGGGTCACCGACGGTTCGGTGTCCGTCCTCTTCCAGACCCTGCGGCTGAGCCTCGGCGACGGCCTCGGCGGCCTGGTCGCCCAGACCGCCCGGCCGTACGCCACCCCCGACTACCGCACCGACGAGCGCTTCCACCACACCGGCACGATCGACGCGGGCGTCCTGGACGAGGGGCTGGTGGCGATCATCGGGGTACCGCTGCTGCTCGGCGGGCAGGTGATCGGCGTGCTGTTCGCCGCCGACCGCTCGCCGCGCGCCTTCTCCCCCGACGAGGTCGCGCTGCTCTGTTCGCTGGCCGCGCACGCCGCGATCGCGCTGGACACCGCCAAGTCACTGGCCGACACCCGGGCCGCGCTGGCCGAGCTGAACAGCGCGAACGAGCTGATCCGGGCCCACTCCGCCGCCGTGCAGCGCGCCGAGCAGGGCCACGACCGGCTCACCGACCTGGTGCTGCGCGGCGCCGAGGTGCCGGACGTGGCCGCCGCGGTGGCGGCGCTGCTGGACGGCGAGATAACGGTCCTGGACACCGAGGGCGAACCGCTGGCCGGCCGGGCCGCGCCCGCCGACGGGCTGGCCGCGGCGGTCGCCGCCTCCCGGGCCGAGGGCCGGTCGGTGCGGCACGGCGACGCCTGGGTCTGCGCGGTGCTGGCCGGCCAGGAGCCGCTGGGCACCCTGGTCCTGCGCGGCCGGCCCGGCCTGGACGACGCCGACCGGCGGCTGTTCGAGCGGGCGGGCGTGGTGACCGCGCTGGTCCTGCTGCTACGCCGCTCGGTCGCCGAGACCGAGAACCGGGTCCGCGGCGAACTGCTCGCCGATCTGCTCACCAGCCCCGACCGCGACCCGGCCGGACTGACCGCGCGCGGCCGCCGGCTCGGTGTGGACCTCGGCCGCCCGCACCTGGTGCTGGTCGCCGAGCCGGCCGGTGCCCCGGGCACCGCCGCCGTCGACCGCGGCCGACTGGCCGGCGCCGCCGGACGCTACCTGTTCGGCTCGCGGGGCATCAGCGCGGAGCACGGCGAGGCGGTGGTGCTGCTGGTGCCGGACGACGGCACCGACGGCCCGGCCGGATCCGGCGGACCCACCGGGCCGGACGGCGCCCTGCGGGCGGCCGAGCGGGCCGCCGAACGGCTCGCCCGGCTGGCCGGCTTCCCGGTCACCGTGGGCGCCGGACGCCCGGCCGCCGGGCCGCCGGCGCTGGCCGCCTCGTACGCCGAGGGGCTGCGCTGCGTCCGGGCGCTGCGGGTGCTCGGCCGGGCCGGGGACGGCGCCTCGGCCCGGGCGCTCGGCTTCCTCGGGGTGCTGCTCGGCGACGGCCACGACGTGGACGGGTTCGTCGGCGCGACGCTCGGCCCGCTGCTGGAGTACGACGCCCGGCGCGGCACCGAGCTGGTGCGCACCCTGCGCGCCTACTTCGACTGCGGCGGCAGCCTGACCAGGGCCAAGGACGAACTGCACGTCCACGTGAACACGGTCGTGCAGCGGCTGGACCGGGTCGAGATCCTGCTCGGCCGGGACTGGAACCACCCCGAGCGCTCGCTGGAACTCCAGCTGGCGCTCCGCCTCCAGCTGCTCTCGGGCGCCTGAACACCCGGTTCGCGCCGGGGCGTACAGTGGCGAGGTTGGTCTCGAACCCCTGGCAAGGAGCAGTGGTGAGCGAGCGGAGCATCGCAGGGTGCGCGTCTCGCGAGGCGGCCACCGAGCGCGGGAAGGTGGACGCATGAGCGAGAACGTGCGGTTCGTACGCATGGGCATAGGCGCGGGGGCGATCCCCTACCCGGAGGCCTGGGAGGAGCAGCAGCGGCTGCACGCGCTGCGCGTCGCGGACGAGATCCCCGACACCGTGCTGCTGCTGGAGCACCAGCCCGTGTACACGATGGGCAAGCGGACCAACCCGGCCGACCTGCCGCTGGACGGCACACCGGTGGTCGAGGTCAACCGCGGCGGCGAGATCACCTGGCACGGCCCCGGCCAGCTGGTCGGCTACCCGATCGTCAAGCTGCCCGAGCCGATGGACGTCGTCGCGTACGTGCGGCGGCTGGAGGAGGCGCTGATCCGCTCCTGCGGCGAGTTCGGCGTGGAGACCTCCCGGGTCGAGGGCCGCAGCGGGGTCTGGGTCCTGGGCGAGACCATCCCGGACGCGGTGGTGGACCCGTCGCAGGTGGTGGACATCGGCAAGCTGACCCTGCGGATGGGCCTGCCGCTGGGCATCGACCCGCGGCTGGCCGGCCCCGAGTACGCGCCGTCCAACGCCGGCCAGCGCGGCGACGACCGCAAGCTCGCCGCGATCGGCGTCCGGGTCGCGCGCGGTGTCACCATGCACGGCTTCGCGCTGAACTGCGACCCGGACATGACCTGGTTCGACCGGATCGTGCCCTGTGGCATCCGCGACGCGGGCGTCGGCTCGGTCTCCTCGGAGCTGGCCCGCGACTTCGCCGTCGGCGAGGCGCTGCCCGTGGTGGAGAAGCACCTGGCGGCCGTGTTCGCCGAACTGCCCGAGCCCGCACCCGGCCGCTGAACGCCGGGCCGAGGGAATCTACCCGCCGGTAGCGCTGTTGCCCTGCGATTGCGGGCCGCGGGCCCGGCCAAGGCCGTACAAGCACAGGCGTACCCTGGGGGTACCCCGTCTAGTTCTAGGAGTCGCACGTGTCCGCTGTCGCACCCGACGGCAGGAAGCTGCTCCGCCTGGAGGTCCGCAACAGCGAGACCCCCATCGAGCGGAAGCCCGAGTGGATCAAGACCCGCGCGAAGATGGGCCCGGAGTACAACGCCCTCCAGTCGCTGGTGAAGAAGGAGGGGCTGCACACCGTCTGCCAGGAGGCCGGCTGCCCCAACATCTTCGAGTGCTGGGAGGACCGCGAGGCGACCTTCCTCATCGGCGGTGACCAGTGCACCCGCCGCTGCGACTTCTGTCAGATCGACACCGGCAAGCCCGCCGAGTTCGACCGCGACGAGCCGCGCCGGGTCGCCGAGTCCATCGTCACCATGGACCTCAACTACGCCACCATCACCGGCGTCGCCCGCGACGACCTGGCGGACGGCGGTTCCTGGCTGTACGCGGAGACGGTGCGCCAGGTGCACGCGCTGACCGCCGGCCGCGAGGCCGGGCGCACCGGCGTCGAGCTGCTGATCCCCGACTTCAACGCGGTGCCCGAGCAGCTGGCCGAGGTCTTCTCCTCCCGCCCCGAGGTGCTGGCGCACAACGTCGAGACGGTGCCGCGGATCTTCAAGCGGATCCGGCCCGCGTTCCGCTACGAGCGCTCGCTGGACGTCATCACCCAGGCCCGCGCGGCCGGGCTGGTGACCAAGTCCAACCTGATCCTGGGCATGGGCGAGACCCGCGAGGAGGTCAGCCAGGCGCTGGCCGACCTGGTCGGCGCCGGCTGCGAGCTGATCACCATCACCCAGTACCTGCGCCCCTCGCTGCGCCACCACCCGGTGGAGCGCTGGGTCAAGCCGCAGGAGTTCGTCGAGCTGCAGCAGGAGGCCGAGGAGCTCGGCTTCGCCGGGGTCATGTCGGGCCCGCTGGTGCGTTCGTCGTACCGGGCCGGGCGGCTGTACCGGCAGGCGCTGGAGCGCCGCGCGCAGGCGTCGGCGGTCTGACGGCGGCGGTCCGGCCACGGCGGCCCGGGCGGCGGCGGTCCGACCACGGCGGTCCGACGGCGGCGGTCAGGGCGGGCGGCTGATTTCGGCCAACCGGCGTGAACCACCCGAGGGGCGGGGCTTCGGCCCCGCCCCTTTCGGTTCATCGCGCTTTGACTGCCTGGTCACGGGCTGGTAACACGGGGTGGTGACGATGGAAGCGTTGCCGCTGACGAGGCCCTCGCGGGCGCGGTCGGTGGATTGTTCTCAGCCACGAGGGGAGCTGTTCGACATGCAGGTCGGCATGCAGGTCGGCATCCGGTCGGTGGGCAGCGCACTGCGGCTCGCGGAGAGCGTGCTGCTGGCGGGCGGCCAGCGGCAGGCCCGGCGCAACGCCTGGGCGGCCGTCTGCGAGAACCGCCGGTACGCGGCGGACCGGGAGCGCGACGCGCCGCAGGCCGGTCCGGTGCCGGGGTCCGGGCGCCGGTAGGGCTTGCAGGGCCGGTCCGGCGAGCCCCGGAACAGGCCGTCCCCGCCGGTCAGGGCGGGTGCGGCGGCCGAACGGCGGTGGGCGCCGGGCCGGCCTCGGCGTGTCGGCGTGCGGGCCCCCGGGTCACGGTTCGGGGCGAACGGGTACCCGGGCTTGGATATCCCGTACCCACGCCACGTACCATGAGCGTTATGGCGAGGGAAACATCCGAAAACCCCGGGCGGCTGAAGCAGATCCGCACGGCGTACACCATGACCAAGAAGGTCGACACCAAGATCGGCCTGATCATCGCCGGCGTCGGCCTGCTGACCTTCGGCGTGTTCCTCGCCATCGGCTTCGCGATCGACCACCCCGTCTACCTGGGCATCCTGGGCTTCATCGTGGCCTTCCTGGCCATGGCGATCGTCTTCGGGCGCCGGGCCGAGCGCGCGGCGTTCGGACAGATGGAGGGGCAGCCGGGGGCCGTCGCGGCGGTGCTGAACAACATCCGGCGTGGCTGGAGCGCGAGTTCGACCCCGGTCGCGGTCACCCGCAACCAGGACGCGGTCTACCGCGCCGTGGGCCGGGCCGGCATCGCGCTGATCGGCGAGGGCAACCCGAACCGGGTGCGCCAGCTGCTGGCCTCCGAGAAGAAGAAGATGGCCCGTGTGGTCGGCGACGTGCCGGTGCACGACATCGTGGTGGGCAACGGCGAGGGCGAGGTCCCGCTGAAGAAGCTGCAGATCCACCTGATGCGGCTGCCCCGCGCCATCACCCCCTCCCAGGTCACCGAGACCAACGACCGGCTGCGCGCGCTGGGCGACCTGCTCTCCAAGGCGCCGATCCCCAAGGGCCCGATGCCCAAGGGCGCCCGGATGCCCAAGGGCGGCCAGGTACGCTGACCCCCTCCCCCGTTGACATGAGACGGCCCCGCCACGGAACTTCCGCGGCGGGGCCGTTCGACGTTCTCCGGCCGGACCGGATCCGGTCCTCCGGGCTACATCCGGACCTCGACCGTGCCGACCGCCTTGTCGTGCAGACCGCGGGTATCCCGGTCCCAGACCAGCGCCGGCACCAGCAGGCAGAGCAGCAGGGTGCGCAGCAGCACCTGCGGGATGGTGGCGCGGCCGCCGTCGAGCCGGACCACCCGCAGACCGAACAGCCGCTTGCCGACGGTCGTTCCCGCGGTGGCGAGCAGCAGCACGGTGACCGCGAAGAACAGCGGGGTGGTCCAGAGGTTGGCCGAGGCCGCGGTGCCCTTGCCGATCAGCCCGTAGGCGACCAGGGAGACCAGCCAGCCGTCGACGAACAGCGCGCCGATCCGGCGGCCGGGGCCGGCGATCGAGCCGGGACCCTCCTGGGGGAGTCCGAGGCGCTCACCGCGGTAGCCGAAGTCGGCTCCCATCTTCTCGGCGGCCGCCTTCGGGCCGTCGATCCACGATCCCAACGCTTCTCTGGTGTCCACGAATCCACACTAACCGGGCGGGCCCGCCGGGCCGCCACCGGCTCCCCCGGAGGGTGAATCGCGTCGCCCGGGCTTCCCGCGTGGTCCAGACCACTCAAGGGGCCCGGCCCGCGCCGCTCAAGCGTTTTGCCCCGGAGCGTACGTCTTTGCCGCCCGCTCAACGACGGCGGTTAACATTCAGGAAACGACCGGGTCACCGGTTGGAAACGGGCCATTCCTAGGGTGAGCCCCATTCGCACGCCGAGGAGGATGGATGTTCAACAACGCCGCCGAAGTGAAGCAGTTCATTCAGGACAACGACGTGAAGTTCATCGATGTCCGGTTCTGCGATCTCCCGGGCGTCCTGCAGCACTTCTCCGTGCCCGCGGCGACCTTCGACCCCTCCGAGATCCTGATGTTCGACGGTTCGTCGATCCGGGGCTTCCAGGCCATCCACGAGTCGGACATGGCCCTGGTCGCGGACCTGGCCACGGCCCGCCTGGACCCGTTCCGCAAGGAAAAGCACCTCAACATCAACTTCTTCATCCAGGACCCGGTGACGGGCGAGGCGTACAGCCGCGACCCCCGCAACGTCGCCAAGAAGGCCGAGGCCTACCTCGCCTCCTCCGGCATCGCCGACACCGCGTTCTTCGGCCCCGAGGCCGAGTTCTACGTATTCGACTCGGTGCGGTTCGAGACCAGCGCCAACGCGTCGTACTACCACATCGACTCCGAGGCCGGCGCCTGGAACAGCGGCTCCGCCGAGGGCGACGCGCGCGGCTACAAGGTGAAGTACAAGGGCGGTTACTTCCCCGTCCCGCCGGTGGACCACTTCGCCGACCTGCGCGCCGAGATGTCGCTGGAGCTGGCCGCGGCCGGCCTGGAGGTCGAGCGCCAGCACCACGAGGTCGGCACCGCCGGCCAGGCCGAGATCAACTACAAGTTCAACACCCTGCTGCACGCCGCCGACGACCTGATGCTGTTCAAGTACATCATCAAGAACGTCGCCTGGCGCAACGGCAAGACCGCCACCTTCATGCCCAAGCCGATCTTCGGCGACAACGGCTCCGGGATGCACGTCCACCAGTCGCTGTGGACCGAGGGCTCGCCGCTCTTCTACGACGAGCAGGGCTACGCCGGGCTCTCCGACACCGCGCGCTACTACATCGGCGGCCTGCTCAAGCACGCCGCCTCGCTGCTGGCGTTCACCAACCCCTCGGTGAACTCCTACCACCGCCTGGTGCCGGGCTTCGAGGCACCGGTCAACCTGGTGTACTCGCAGCGCAACCGCTCCGCCGCGATCCGCATCCCGATCACCGGCTCCAACGCCAAGGCCAAGCGCATCGAGTTCCGCGCGCCGGACCCGTCGTCCAACCCGTACCTGGCCTTCGCCGCCATGCTGATGGCCGGCCTCGACGGCATCAAGAACAAGATCGAGCCGCTGCAGCCGGTCGACAAGGACCTCTACGAGCTGGCGCCCGAGGAGCACGCCAACGTGCCGCAGGTGCCGTCCTCGCTGCCGGCCGTGCTGGAGGCCCTGGAGGCCGACCACGAGTACCTGCTCGCGGGCAACGTCTTCACCCCCGACCTCATCGAGACCTGGATCGACTTCAAGCGCACCAACGAGATCGCCCCGATCGCGCTGCGGCCGCACCCGCACGAGTTCGAGCTGTACTACGACCTGTAAGAGGCGGGGCAAGGTGGGGTATTGCGGGCAGCCGACAGTGCCCCCAGAAAAAGGGCTCTTCGTCCCCTTCTGCGGGTCCTGACGGGCGTTGGTCAGGTGCGTCCGGGTAGGGGCCGGGCGTAACCGACCAAGCAGAGCAGGATCATGGCGCGGAGGGCCTCGACGATGCGGAAGCCGCAGGCGGATCTTCGCGTTCCGACCTGATACGAGATCTGCCGAACGATCGCTCCGAAGCCCCGTCTCCTGCTGTAGCCGGAGACGGGGCTTCGTCGTTTCCGGACTCCGCGCCGATCGGCGCGAGGTTGAGTCACGTGAGCGCGGCCCTCGGCGATGGGCAAGTGGCTACCATCTGTCCATGGCTGATCACGAGACGGCATTTCGGTCCCTCGACGGCACCCAGCTCTTCGGCACGATCACACCCTCCCCGACTCCCCCGGCAGCTCTGGCCGTGCTCGCGCACGGTGCCGGTGTCACCCGCGAAGAAGGCGGATTCTTCACGCGCCTGGCGGCGGGTCTGGCGTCCACCGGCATCACCTGCCTACGGTTCGACCTGCGGGCCCACGGTGCCAGCTCCGGCCGATTCGCGGATGTGACGATCGCGGGGGTGGCCAACGACATCCGGGCCGCCTCCGACCACCTTGTCCAGGTCGCTGAACGGCCGGGGCCGGTACACGTCGTCGCGGCGTCGTTCTCCGGAGGTGCAGCCGCGCTGCACACCGGCCACCGGCCCGACGATGTCGCCAAGCTGGTGTTGCTGAACCCCCGCATGGACTACCGGAACCGATTCATCACCGACCAGGCCGGCTGGAGCGAGGACTACCTGTCGGAGGAACGCGCCGCGAAGCTGGACGGGCGCGGGTTCTCCGTCCGCCAGCCGTTCGAGACCGGCCGGGCCCTCCTCAACGAAGTCTTCTTCCTGGCACCCCAAGCCATCTGCGCCGCCGTCCGCGTCCCCGTCCTCATCGTCCACGGCACGAAGGACACGTTCGTGCCTGTTGAGCTTTCCCGCCGGTACGGACCGCTGTTCGGCGCCGGCGCGGAACTGTACGAACTCGAAGGCGCGCAGCACGGTTTCGCAGTCCACGATGACCCCACGTACGCGCACCCGCAGTCGCAGGCGTGGCAGCGCGAGGTCATCGCCAAGGTGAGTGGCTTCCTGGCCGCCTAGCCAGCCGCGAGCACGAGAAGGCGCTCGTGGAGTTCCCGCACTGCTGGCCGCCGGCGGTGCGGGAACAGGATGCGGGCGGTGTGGTGGAGTTCGGTGATGGCTTGCCCGTAGCGGGCGGGAACGGCGACCTCCAAAGCGCGAAGGGCGACCGAGGCCGCTTCGTCCGGCTCCCCCGCCTCGGCGAGAGCGCCCGAGAGATAGGCGCTGTAATGGGCGTGGTCGCGGGGAAGGAACGCGTCGGGGATCAGGTGGGTCTGGAACACCGAGACCGCCTCGGCTGGTCGTTCGGCCTCGCGCCAGCAAATCCCGGACTGCACCAGGAGCCGCGTTCGGGTGTACCCGTCGCCGAGAGGGCCCGTGCAGGTCGCCGGGCCGCTTGGCGGCGCGGCCTGGTCAAGGGCGGCGTGCGCCTGGTCCAACACCCGCTTGATCTCCTCTGGGTCGGCCCCGGTCATGGCCAGACCTCGGGCCTTCTGCTGGAGCGCTTCGGCACGCGGGCGCGGCGGAAGCGTCCACTGGCTGCCGGTTGCCGCTTCGGCCAGATCGAGTGTCCGCGCGGGGTCGTTGCGGCCGAGCGCCTGTGCCTGGCGCAGTAGGACGTAGGCGTGCATCGCGCCGTCGCCGGTGAAAGTCGCCCACTCTTTCGACTGGCCATACCAGTAAGTAGTGATCTGCTCCGGTGATCCGGCGTCACGGTGCAGCCATGCGGTGAACTCCGCCGCGCGGGCACCGAGGTTGAGCAGCTGATGCCGGATCACCGACTTGGCGTCACGGGCAGCGGTGTTGATGACGGAGAGAAGTCCGAGGGCAGTCGGCATCGCGCGGTGCGGACCCGAGAAGACGTCCGTTCGGGCCGTCTCGTCCAACGCGTCCCGTAGGTGACTGACGAGTTGGTGATCGCTATAGCGGTAGGCATCTCGGGTGGCCGCGGTGAGATGGTCCAGCGCCGCAAGATCGAGCAGCGGAGCGGCAGCGGCCACTAGGCCGCCCACGAACGCGCATCGAAGCACGTGGTCCGCCAGGTTGGGTTTGAGGTTGGAGGAGACGTCAAGCCTAGTCGATTTTCTGGCCGTTGGGATGAAGCCAAGCCGTTCGAGGGGGGTTTCGAACATCTCGGTCAGCACACAGCGCGCGTCGCGGTTCGGCCATGTCGTCTGCCCCGACTCCCAGCGCCTGACCTGCCGCACCGAGATCTGCGCCTTCGACTGGATGGCTAAGGCCGAAGCGTTGTACGCCTCGGCAAAATCCTCCTGCGTGCGCCAGCCGCGTTCGACTCGCGCTGCCACGAACTTCCAGTTCGTGGTTGTCCGTTCGGGCATGAGCACCCCCCGTCACTCCAGCCTAGGCCACCGGACACAACCGGTAGCGCGAGGACACAACCTACCTATCGAAGTGTCCGGTGATTTGTCCTCCGATCCGGCCTCGTGCTTGGCACTTGCAAGCGGTGAACTGTTCATCAGCCGCCCGGGACGAGGAATGCCGATCCCCCTCGGCAACCGTGGAACCGCACCGGGCGGCTCCCTGCGGCGGCTCCGTCGATGCGTCCCCGACACCGAAGGGATGCCGCGCCCAACCCGACATAAGGAGCGGACCGTTGTCGAGCGGCCTGCTGGTACAAGCCACTGACCGCATCACATTTTCCTGGCTCTGAAAACCCAGGCCAGGTACCGGAAAAGCCGTCACAAAGGAGGAATGAGATGGCTCAGAACGCCCCTGTGGCTCCAGCCGCCGACGAGTTCGAGCTGGACGTCACCCTGCTGGAGGTCGCCGACTCGGCCGGCCTGGTCAACATCACCAACGACAACTGTGGCAGCACTTGCGGTGCCTGCACCACCGGTGTCGCCTGACCGGGCGCAACTCCCGTTGAGTAAGCCGGTGCCGCCGTACTGCGGCGGCACCGGCGGTCCCGTTCACCGTGTCCATACGGAGGTAATAGCGTGGTCACCCAGGCCCCCGCGTTCCGTTCCGGCAGTGCGGCGCTCGTGCGCGCCGTCGCTCGCCCAACGCTGCACCTTCCACCATGGCCTGACCTGACTAACACCGCCGCCGACCCTGCGCGAGCGACTTCTCAGGTCGCATGGCTCCGGGCGGTTTGGGAAACAGAAGGTGTTGCCGAAGGACTGCGGCATGCGAGTCCGGTGCTCGCCGCACAGGTACACGCCCTGGGTGAGGCCGAGAATCCCGCGCCGCGCGATGTCCGGCGCGCCGTGCTGTCCGTTGCCCGCTACCTGCTGCGTTCGCAGGGTCGCGCCACCCCATTCGGCCTGTTCGCCGGAGTGACAACCGCCTCCTTCGGGACGAAGGTGCAAGCGGCTTGGGGCACTGAGCACCGGGCAGTGGTCCGGGCCGGAGCGGAGTGGCTGGCAGCGGTAACCGCTCAACTGGAGAGCTGCCCTGAACTGTTGGACCGTTTGCCTGTAGTCGCCAACACCTCGTTGATGATTCGCGGCGACCGGTTGATCGTGCCGTACCAGCCGAACAACCATCAGCGGGGGACCGGGGCCATCGAGGTCTCGCTACGCCACACCGCCCCGGTGAAGTCGGCCTTGACGGCTACCCGCGCCCCGATTCCGGTTGGGGGCGTGAGGGCGAAACTCCTGGCCGAATTTCCCACGGCCGGCCCGGAGAAGGTGACCGCACTACTCACGGAGCTGGTCGCCAGACGTGCACTGATCACCGTTCTGCACGCACCGAGTACCGAGACCGACGCCTTGCGGTACCTCGTGGCGCAGTTGGAGGCCGTAGACGCAGCGAGCATCGTGCAGGTAGCCGATCTGGTGATCGCACTTCGAGAGATCCACCCGGCACTGACTCTCAGTCAGGATAGCGTTGTACGCGAGGATGTGGCCGTTCGGATGCAGCGCCTGGCGCCGGTCCGCAAGCATCCGCTCGCGGTGGACCTGCGGATGGACGCCACGGTCACCCTGCCACGGGAAGTGGCCCGCGAGGTGGAGCGCGCGGCGCTGGCCCTGGCCCGTCTGAGTGCCGCTCCTTACGGCGCCGCTGAGTGGAAGTCGTATCACCAGCGGTTCTACGAGCGCTTCGGGATCGGCTCGATGGTGCCCGTACTGGATGTCGTCGCTGACAGCGGGATCGGATTTCCCGACGGCTATCCGGGGTCCGGGGGCTCGGAACGCCGATCACCGGTGTCGAGCCGGGACGAGGCCCTGGTCCGCCTGGCGCAGGGCGCGGCACTGGATGGCCGCTACGAAGTAGCCCTGGACGAGATGCTGATGAAGAATCTGGAGCTGGGACCGGACCGGGTTCGGCTGCCGCCGCATCTGGAGGTGGGGGTACGTGTGCACGCCGCCAGCCTGCACGACCTCCAGCACGGGGATTTCCGGCTGGAGGTGGTGAGCGTTTCCCGAGGTGCGGGCGTCGGAATCGGTCGCTTCCTCAATGTCCTGGAGCCGCAGGACCACGCCCGACTGGCTGTGGAGTTGGCCGATCTGCCGGGTGCCGACGGCGACACCGTGCCGGCGCAGTTGTCGTTCCCGCCGTTAGTGCCGGAGACGGCTCACGTCACCCGCTCCCCGCAGGTCTTGCCGACCGTGATCAGCCTGGAGGAGCACCGTGCTCCCGACGACGAGGTCCTGACAGTCGAAGACCTGGCCGTGGGTTGCGATGGTCGCCGGATGTATCTGGCCGCTCCGGCGCACGGCCACCGGGTGGAGGCCGTAGCCATGCACGCGCTGAACCTGCACACCCACACCCCGCCGCTGGCCCGCTTCCTAACCGAGCTGAGCCGTGCTCAGTGCGCTGCGGTGACGCTGTTCGACTGGGGCGCGGCGCGGGCGATGCCGTTCCTACCCCGACTGCGCTACGGGCGCACCGTCCTTTCCCCTGCCCGGTGGCAGTTGGAAGCGGCCGAGCTACCCGCCCGATCGCAGCCGTGGTCCATGTGGGACGAAGCCCTGGCCATGTGGCGGGACACACACCGGTTGCCGCGACAGGTGTACCTGACCGAGGGGGACAGGCTGCTCGCGCTGGATCTGGACGAGCCCGGCCACCGCGTTCTGCTGCGCGTGCACTTGGACCGTGTCGCGCACGCGGTCCTGACGGAAGCCCCGGCCGAAGCCGGTTGGTGCGGTGGCAGGGTTCACGAAGTCGTCGTTCCTCTGAAAACGGCCGAACCGCCGGCGTGGCCGCGCCTGCCGAAGCCCACCCGTGCGCGGATCATCGGGCGGGACCAGGGGCAGACCCCTGCCATGTCGTCGGTACTCCTCGCCAGCCTGTACGGGGATATCCGCCGCCAGGACACCATCCTGGCCGAACACCTCCCGGCCTTGCTCGACCGGCTCGGTCAGCCGCCCTGGTGGTACGTCCGGTTCCGCGACCCCGACCAGCACCTGCGCCTGCGGATCGCTCTACCCGACCCGGAAGCGTTCGGGCGGGCAGCCGGTACGGTCAGCGTCTGGTCCGACGAGCTGCATCACGCCGGACTACTGCGGGAGGTGCGCTACCCCACCTCCTACCCCGAGACCGGCCGCTGGGGCTCGGGGCCGGCGTGGGCTGCCGCCGAGGAGGTGTTCCGCGCTGACTCACGTGCCCTGCTCACCCAGTTCGGCCAACCCACCCGCCCGCATCGGCGGGCACTGGTCGCCGCTCACAGCGTCTCCATCGTCTCTGCCTTCCTGGGCAGCACCGACGCAGGCATGCGCTGGCTCATCGACCACGTTCCGCCCACAGCACCCGAGCCAGTGCCCCGCGACCAGTTCAACGAAGCCGTCCGGGTCACTGACCCCCGCGACGACTGGGCGGCACTTCGCACGGTGCCCGGCGGTACGGCCACCGTGGAGGCGTGGGCTGAACGCGACTTCGCGGTGGCCGCCTACCGGAACCATCTACCCGGCCCGGACACCCAGGGCATCGACACCGACGACGTTCTTGGCTCCCTCCTCCACGTCCACTTCGTACGCGCCGTCGCCGTCGACTTCCCAGAAGAGGCCATCTGCCTGTACCTCGCGCGAGCCGCCGCCCTCGCGTGGACTGCCCGCACCACCGGGAGGCCCGTGTGACGCAGCATCCAGCCGCTGACCTCGCCATGGTGATCAGCGAACGACTCGCCCACCCCGACACTGCCCCCGCCGAGCGGCGCGCTCAGGCGTGGTGGCCGCAGTCGCTCGCACACGGCATTCCCGGCATCGCCCTGTTGCACATCGAGCTCGCGGCTGAAGGACGGGCACCCTGGCAACGCGCCCACGACTGGCTCGCCGCCGCCACTCGAGTCCCCATCACCAGCGGGACCGACAGCCACCCCTACTACGGGGCACCCGCCATCGCCCACGCCCTTGCCTGCGCTGCCGATCGGCTCCCCGGCTCCTACAAGTGCGCCCTCGGCATCCTGGATCAGCAGATCGCCAACGACACCCTCCGCCGCGTGGCCGCCGCGCACCACCGCATCGACGCCGGGCACCTTCCCACTCTGGCCGAGTTCGACGCGCTCCAGGGACTCACGGGCTTCGGCGGCTACCTGCTACGCCGCGACCCCGACGGCGATGCCGTACGCGCCGTCCTCGAATACCTCGTTCGCCTCACCATCCCGATCACCCTCGCCGGGGAGGTATTGCCCGGGTGGTGGACAGCATCGGCGCCCTCCGGACGGGCAGACGACCGGTTCCCCGACGGCCACGCCAACAACAGCGTGGCCCACGGCATCACCGGCGCCCTGAGCCTGCTCTCCCTCGCTGCCCTGCGCGGCACCATCGTTGGCGGCCAGCTCGACGCCATCCACACGGTCTGCGCGTGGCTGGACCGCTGGCGTGTCGAGACCGGCCACGGCCCGACCTGGCCCTACTGGGTGACCCGCGCCGAACTCCGCAGCAACCTGCCCAAGCAGTCCGGGCCACTGCGTCCGTCGTGGTGCTACGGCGGTGCGGGGCTGGGAAGAGTGCAACAACTCGCCGCTCTCGCCCTCGGCGACACCGACCGCCAGCTCCTGGCGGAGATCGGGCTGGTCGGCGCTCTCAGTGATCCGGCCCAGCTCGCGGCGACGACCGACATCTCGTTGTGCCACGGCTTCGCCGGTCTCGCCCACGTTGCCGCCCGCGCGGCCGATGACGCCCTCCCTGAAACTGTCGGCCAACTGCGCGCCCTTATACCCGCGTTGCTTTCCGCCGTCCACCCCCCGGGCACCGACGCGGAACATGTGACCACCGCGCTGATGGGCGCCGCAGACGGCGGCCCAGGACTTCTCGACGGCGCGGCCGGCGTCGCCCTGGCCGTACTCACTCCCAGTGCCGCCGCCCCGCCCAGCTCCGCCTGGGACGCCTGCCTACTCATCTCCTGACCGCCCATCACCAGCCTGAGGACGCCGGATGCCAACCGCTCGCTGGCACCAACACAACATCGAGTTCCCCGACCGCGAGACCGCCCAGCAGGTCGTCGCCGACGCCATCGGCCCCGCCCTGCTCTCCGCCGGAACCGGAGGTCTCCTCCACGGCTGGTGGTACTTGAACAAGCAGCCTTGGCCGCTGCGCTACCTGACCGACGCTGCCATCCCGGGCGTCATCAACGACCTGCTCAACACGCTGGCCGCCCAAGGCCGGATCGTCAGCTGGACACCCGGGATCTACGAACCCGAGACATTCGCCTTCGGTGGCGACGCAGCCATGGACGCCGCCCACGCGCTCTTCCACCACGACAGCCGCCACCTGCTCACCTACGCCCCGTCCCCCACCGCCGGGCATCTGGGCCGACGGGAGACCGTGATCCTGCTGTTCAGCGCAATGATGCGGGCCGCCGGCCTGGACTTCTACGAGCAGGGCGACGTCTGGGACAAGGTCGCCAAACTGCGCCCGGCCTCTGACCCCCGTCCTTCCGAGCTCCCTGCCGAGAAGGTCACGGCGATGCGCCGGCTCATGACCGTCAACGTCCGAGCCCTGTGCAACCCAGACGGTCCGCTCGCCGGGCATGACCCGTGGGTGACCGCCTTCGAGCAGGCCGGGCAGACGCTGGCTCACCTGGCGCGTCGCGGCGCGCTGACCCGGGGACTGCGGGCCGTCCTGGCTCACCATCTGATCTTTCACGCCAACCGCGCCGGCCTCCCCGTGGAGGACCAAAGCGCCATGTCAGCACTAGCGAGAGAAGTAGTCATGGGAACGAGTGACAACGTCGCGTCTTCGCCCGGCGCGGCCTCCGAGCGCACTAGCCTCGACGAGGTGAACAGCGACACGATCGAAGAGATCGACACCGCCGCCGAACGCCTCCGCAACGTCCTGGTCGACCAGGTCATCACGGAGGGGCGTGTGCACACACCTCGCATCGAGGCGGCCATGCGGACCGTGCCCCGCCACGTGTTCGTCCCCGAGGTGTCCCTCGAAGAGGCATACACCAATTCGACGGTCGACATCAAGCAGAACAGCGATGGGACGTCGATCAGTTGCGCATCGCAGCCAGGCGTCGTCGGGCTCATGCTGGAACAGCTCCAACCTCAACCTGGCAACAAGGTACTCGAATTGGGTGCCGGCACCGGCTACAACGCCGGGCTGCTCGCCCACCTGGTCGAAGGGGGCGGCCACGTCACCACGATCGACGTGGACGACGACCTCGTGGAGGGTGCCCGGTCACACCTGGCCACGGCGGGGATCGAGAACGTCACCGTCCTGCGGACCGATGGAGCGCTCGGCCACCCCGACGGCGCACCGTATGACCGTATTGTCGCCACGGTCGGTGCGCACGGTGTCCCGCACGCCTGGATGAAGCAGCTCGCGCCCGGCGGTCGGCTGCTCGTGCCCCAGCGACTGCGGGGTAGCGTGTCCCGATCCATCGCCTACGAGCGCAAGAACGGTGCCTGGGTCTCCATCCGTAGCGAGATGAACACCTTCATGCCGCTGCGCAGGGGAATCGCCGACGACGAGCGACGCATGATCCCGGTGGCCTCGAACGGCTCCGTGCGCCTCCAGACCAACAGCGAACAGCCGGTCGATGCGGACGCTCTGGCCGACGTGCTCGACCAGCCTCGTACCGTGCTCTGGGCTGACGTCTTCTACCGCGCCATGGAGTCGCCCGAGTGGATGGAACTCTGGCTGTCCTGCACGCTGCCCAGCGGCCTGAACCAGATGCCCTTCAAGCGGGAGACCGTCGGCGACCTGCTCACCGAGGACCCGTACCCGAGTTCCACCGCAGTGTTCGAGAAGGGCGCACTCACGTATCTCGCCCGACGCCTGTCCCCCAAGCGCACCCCCGAAGGCGGCAAGCTGTGGGAGTTCGGGGTCGTCGGACACGGGCCCGGCAGCGACGAGTTGGCCGACCGAGTAGCCGAGTCGATGCGCACCTGGGACCGCGAGTACCGGGACCGCGAGGCCCAGTTCGAGATCCAGCCCCTGACCGCCGCGCCCGTCAAGCCCGCCCCTGGCCGGTTCACCATCGACACTCCGCTCAACCGGATCGTCGTCGCGTGGCAGTGAGTCGGCCTCTGGCCGGATAGCGCCACAGGTCCCGCTGGCCACACGCCTGTGGCCGGCGGGACCCGTAGGACCGGACAGCCGGTCCGGCCCCAGCGCCCGCGCATCCAAACGGTCGTCCGAGAGGAACACATGGACCCCCACGGACCAATAGCCCGGCGCTTCCCGCTCGTGGCACGAGCCCGGCCGGGATGCCTCCCGCTCCCCGCCCGGGTCGGCAAAATCCGCAAACTCGCTGACGAGGCCGAGCGGGAGGCGTACCAGGGCGTTGCCTCCAGCATCTTCAACCAGGCAGCGCTCCTGGCCTCCGATCTCGGGCTGCCCGACACTGCCCGGTACTGGTGCCACCGGCACGCCGCTGCCTACCTGCGCTTGTGCCCTCTGGGCGGCATGGACGCGATCCGCAACCTCGAACCGATCATCAACCTCGCCCGGCTCCACATCCGTGCAGGCCACGGAGACCAGGGCCACCGGCTGCTCCTTTCCCTCTACGAAGCCGTCACCGAAAGCAAGGCAGCCGTCCTCGACGGAATCACCGTGCCGGCCAACCTGACCGCCACCGACGCGGATCGCCAGGAAGTGCGCCAGTGGCTGTGGCGGGTCATCATCGCCGACGGCACGCGCGCCCTGACCGCGTCGGGACGCTGGCGGGACGCCCTCGCCCATGTCCGGCAGCACCACGGCATCGGCAAGCACATGCTCGACGGCCGCCAAGTCGCCGTCCTCGCGCTCGCCACCACCGGCGACCACGCCGGCGCTCAGCAACTCCTCTCCGACACCGCCCCGGGCGAACCCTGGGAGAACGCCGTAACTGCCTGCCTCACCGTCCTGTGCCGGCCTCCCGGCCACCGGCCCACCGATGAGGAGATCGACAGCCTGCTGACGCGCTGCCGCCAAGTCGGCTTTCGCGCGGATCTGGTGGTGTTCCACACCCGCCTGACGCTGTCGGCCATCGACGCCGTCGGTCGCGACCGCCACCGACGCGTGCAAACTCAGGTGGCACAGCTGGTCGACCAGATCCTGGAGGTCGGCGACGGGTACGCGGCACGAGACGTGCTCACCCATGCCGCGTGTGCGCTCCTGATGACGGACCGCCAGAGATACTCCCTCACCCAGGTACTGGATGCGTGCGCGCTCGATCGCCGAACAGTTCCGCCCGAGCTGGACAAGGACCTCTCCGCTTCCCTCGACCGAGCCGAAGCGGTCATCACCGGCCAGTCGGTGCACGTGGATGACGGCCGGATTCTGACCGACCCGCAGTCGACCGGGCCGTGACCCAGCCCGAGGCGCAGCCTCAGCCCGCTGAGCAGCTCACCGCCGAACCAAGAGCTGAACAGCCAGCTCGCTCAGCTCCGCCATGAGAAGCAGGAGCTCGAACGGAGACTCGCCGAGACCAGCGACGACCTCGTCGCCGCCCGAGCGAGCCTCAGGAGGATGATCCGAAGCGAGAACTCACACCAGCGGCCGAGCGTCGGCGGGCACGTAACTGGTTCTAAGGACCTGTGTTGGCCCCACCGGAGGGCTGCGGTGGGACGCCATCTGCGCTCCGAGTCCAAGGAGCGCAGATGGCGCGGATGACCGAGGTGAAGATGTTCGCCGCGATCCGGCGGGACACACGGCTTGAGGGTACGGGCGTCCGGGCGCTCGGCCGGAGGTACGGAATCCGTCGCCGGGCGGTGCGGAAGGCACTGCAGCGCCCTGACAGGCCGGGGCGGTTCTTCGTCCTGGGCAAAACGGGGACAGAAAGAGGACGCGTTCGCGGCGCCTCAGTCGAGACAGAACTCGTTGCCCTCGATGTCCTGCATCGCGATGCACGACTCATTGACGCCATCGGCACGCAGTAGTTGCACGCGCACCGCACCGAGCGCCGTCAGCCGTGCGCACTCGGCCTCGAGTGTGGCGAGGCGTTCTTCGCCCACGAGCCCGGTGCCGACCCGCACGTCGAGATGCAGCCGATTCTTGACGGCCTTGCCTTCGGGAACGCGCTGGAAGTACATGCGCGGGCCCACACCTGAGGGATCCATGCAGACAAACGCCGAACCCTGGCGCTCAGGCGGCAGCGAGCGATTGAAATCGTCCCACGTGGCGAACCCCTCCGGTGGCGGCGGTACGACGTACCCCAGCACCTCGCACCAGAAACGGGCGACGCGCTCAGGTTCCGCGCAGTCGAAGGTGACTTGGAACTGCTTGATCGATGACATCCGTCCTCCGTAACGCGTGCTGTTCACCGAGACCCCGGATGTCATCGCCTCGTGGAGAGCGGACGCGCCGCCAGGGATGCATCGATGTCCACCTCATCGTCGTGCGACTTGGTGATCTCGGTCACGGCGGGCAAGCCTGCCACCTGACTACCCGAGGCTCAACCAATTTTCCGTCTGCGCACCGGGACCGTGCCTGACATGCCTGAGAGCAGCCGTGCCGTCCGACGCGGGCAGCGGCCAGGAGCTGCGATTCGTTCCCCTGGCCGGGCGGGGGCTTCGCGGTGTGCGAGCCCCTCATGAGCGCGGAGGGCGGGCGGCCGGGGCGGGGGTGAGGGCGAGGACGGCGAGGTCGTCGGCGAGCAGGCGGGCGTAGTCGTGGACGTCCTGGGCGAGGAAGGAGACCAGGACGTCCGGGGCGGTGCTGCCGAGGAGGGCCAGCCGGCGGGCCAGCGGGTAGAAGGCGCCGACGGCGTCGCGGGCCTCGCTGACGCCGTCGGTGTAGAGCAGCAGGGTGTGGCCCGGTGGCAGGGCCACGGCCGTGGGCTTGGGGGGCGGGTCCATGGAGCGGAGGTGGCCGAGGCCGAGCGGCAGTTCGTCCGGGCAGACGACCGGGGCGATGGTGCGGCCGGAGAGCAGCAGCGGGGCGACATGGCCCCGGTTGATGATCTCCACGCAGTCGGAACCGGGCCGGTACTGGACCAGGACGGCCGTCACGAACAGCTCGTCGTCCCCGCGGTCGGCGGCGTCGCGCAGCACCGCGCGGTCCAGCTGCTCGGCGAGTTCGACCAGGTCGGCGGTGTCGTGCGCGGTCGCGCGGAAGGCGCCGAGCACGTCCGCCACCGTCCGGACCGCGCCCAGGCCCTTGCCCCGGACGTCGCCGAGCAGGACCCGGACCCCGAAGCGGGTGTCGCACACCTCGTACAGGTCCCCGCCGACCAGCACCTCGGCCTGGGCCGGGCGGTAGAGACCCGCCACCCGCAGGCCGCCGGCCCGCTCGGGGACCGGGCGCAGCACCGTGCGCTGGAGCGTCTCGGCGACCGTGCGGACGCGCAGCAGATGGCGGTTCTGCCGGATCCGCTGCCAGGACAGGGCGGTGCCCATCACCCCGGCCAGCAGCGTGGAGATGTAGACCCAGACGTGGTGCTGCTCGTCGAGGTGCCCGGCCCGCATGGCCAGCGCGATCTGGAGCACCAGGGCGCCGCCGGTCGCCGAGGCGGTCATGACCGGCCCGTAGCTGAACGCCACCACCACCGGCAGCGCGGTCAGCAGGAAGCCGGCCGCGACCGCGTCCGGGACGATCGCCTCCGCCACCAGGTCGAGCACCAGCAGCACGAAGGGCAGCCAGAGGACCCAGCGCGGCACACTCGGTTCCACGGGCGCCGACCGGGGCGGGCGAGGCGCTGCGGGCACGGCGGGGACCTCCTCGCGAACCGGTCCGGGATGACCGGTTTCGTCCCTCCATGTTCCCTTACCGACGGCCCTGTGACCCCATGCTTTGGTCCCGGCCCCTTGGGCCGAACGCCCCCGGTCAGGGGCGGTCAGCGGACGGTGACCGGCAGGGTGTCGAAGCCGCGCAGCAGCAGGCGGTCCCGCCGGGTGGCGACGCCGCCGGGGGCGAGCCGGGGGAAGCGGTCGAGCAGGGCCCGCACGGCGACCTCGGCCTCCAGCCGGGCCAGCTGGGCGCCCAGGCAGTAGTGCGGCCCGCCGCCGAAGCTGAGCGGCCGGCTGTCGGGGCGGCCCGGGTCGAAGACCTCCGGGCGGTGGTGACGGGCCGGGTCGTGGTTGGCCGCGGCGAGCAGGACGACCACCAGGGTGCCGGGCGGCGCGGCCAGCCCCTCGACGGTCAGGCCCTCGGTGCGGGCGATCCGCGAGGTGAGCTGGACCGGGGAGTCGTAGCGCAGCACCTCGTCCGTGAAGGCGGCCGGGGTGACCGCTCCGGTGCGCAGGCCGTCCGCCACCCCGGGGTGGCGGAAGAGCTGGGCGAGCCCGTTGCCCAGCAGGTTGGTGGTGGTCTCGAAGCCGGCCACCAGCAGCAGCACCAGGTTGGCCAGCAGCTCCTGGCCGGAGAGCCGGTCCGGGTCGTCGACGGAGATCCGGACGAGGTCGCTGACCAGGTCGTCCTGGGGGCGGGCGAGCCGCTCGGCGGCGAGTGCGGTGAAGTAGCCGGCCAGTTCACCGGCGGCCTCGTCGGCGGCGGCCAGCTCGGCGAAGTCCTGGATGAACTCCAGGGCGACGGTGAGGTCCGAGGCCAGGCCCCGGAAGCGGTAGCGGTCCCGCTCGGGGACGCCGAGCAGTTCGCATATCACTCCGACCGGCAGCCGGAAGGCGAAGGCGTCCATGAAGTCGACGGGCGCGCCGTCGGCGCCCTGCTCGGCCATCTCGTCGAGCAGCCGGCCGACCGCCGCCTCGACGGCCGGCCGCAGTGCGGCGACCCGGCGGGCGGTGAAGACCGAGGCGATCAGCGAGCGGACCCGGGCGTGGTCGGGCGCGTTGCGTTCCAGGATCGAGCCGCCGAACAGGGCCAGCGACGGGTGCCGGGCGTACTCGGCGTCCAGGTCCTCCCGCGGCTCGGCGCCGGTGACGCCGAAACCGGGGTCGCGCAGCACCGCGTCGACCGCCGTGTGCCCGATCGCCAGGACGGTGCCCGGCCCGGCGGGCACCGCGGCGCCGAGCTCGTGCGCCCTCGCGTACAGCGGGTACGGGTCCGCCCTGCCCTCCCGCGTCAGCAACTGCTCGATGATCGCCGCGCCGTCCATCCGGTGCTCCCTCCCCAGGCTCTGCCCCCGCCCGGATAAACCTCCGGTGGAGGCGCCGGAGTTCCCCGGCCGCCCGGGTTCGCCGCCTGGCAGGGCCGCCGCCGTCCGGGTTCGCCGCCGGGCGGGGCCGCGGTCGGTACCCTGACCGCATGGAGATCTGGATCAACCCGCGCTGCGGGAAGTGTCGGGCGGCGCTCGGCGAGCTGACGGCCGTCGGCGCCGAGTTCACCGTGCGGCGCTACCTGGAGGACCCGCCCAGCACCGCCGAGCTGGAGCAGGTGCTGGAGCGGCTGGGGCTGGAGCCGTGGGACATCACCCGGCTCGACGAGCAGGCCGCCAAGGACCTGGGCATGAAGCAGTGGACCAGGGAGCCGGGCGACCGGGCGCGGTGGATCGCCGCGATGGCCGAGCACCCGATCCTGATCCAGCGCCCGATCATCACCGCGGACGACGGTCACGCCGTCGTGGCCCGGACCCCCGAGGCCGTCAAGTCCGTCCTGCCGTAGGGCCGGTCCTGTGGAACTCCGCCGGGCCCGCTGATCCGACGGGCTCCACGGCACCGGCCCCCGCGCACGCCGGGAGCCGCCGCACCGGCTCCGCCCGGGTGCCAGGACGTGATCCACAGGTGGCCGCCGTGTGCACCACCTGTTCCAGCTCCAGCCGGAAGGCGTGGAACGGGCCGGGCGGCGGCTCCGCCGGATCCGCCGGACAGGCGGGCGGACGGCGGTGAAGCGGACGGCCCGGGCAGGTGGCATGGGCGGACCGCGGTGGGCAGGCGCGGACGGCGGCGTTGTCGGTGCCCGCTGCCAGACTGGCCGGGTGACCACCACGACCACGTACATCGCGTTCCTGCGGGCGATCAACGTCGGCGGGCGGACGGTGACCATGGAGCGGTTGCGGGCGCTCTTCGCCGAGCTCGGCCTCGGCGGCGTCCGTTCGTACATCCAGAGCGGCAACGTCTTCTTCAGCACCGACGAGCCGGACCGTGCCGCGCTGACCCGGCGGATCGAGGAGCACCTGGCCGACGCGCTCGGCTACCCCGTCCCGGTGCTGCTGCGCACCGTCGAGGAGGTGGCGGCCCTGCTCGACGCCGAGCCGTTCGCGGGCATCGAGGCCACCCCGGACGTCCGGCTGATGGTGGTCTTCCTCTCCGAACCGCTGCCCGTGGACCTCACCGTCCCGTTCACCTCGCCGAAGGGCGACTACGAGGTCGTCGGCGCCGATCCCGGTACCGCCTACGTGGTGATCCACCTGCGGGGCGGCCGGATGAACACCAACCCCGGCACGCTCTTCGGCCCGTCCTACCCGGGGCTGAGCACCTCCCGTTTTCTGCACACCACCGCCAAGATCCTGGCAGCGGCCAGGAAGACCTGACACCCGGCCCCTGGAGATCCTCTTGCCCCGGTCCGGCCCCGGTCGGGCGCGGGCCCGGGAGCCTGAGCCTGGGCACCGGGTTCACGGTGTCCCGGCGGTCCCGGGAATCTGGACAGGTGGGTGCGGCTGAGCCGACAATCGGGCCATGACGTCTCCTGAGATCCGGACACATGTGGTCCGGCCGTCCGAGGCCGAGCGGGAGCAGGCTCTGGGGGTCCTGCGGGACGGCGCGGGCAGCGGACGGCTGTCGCACGACACCTTCCTCGGGAGGATGGAGATCGTGCTGCACGCCGGCAGCCGGGCCGAGCTTGACGCGGCGGTGGCGGGCCTGCCGGCCGGGAACCCGGTCGGGCGGTTCGTGCTGCGGACGGTGGGCTGGATCTCCTCGTTCGGGGCGCGGCTGCGCGGAGCCTGGCGGCTGGAGCGGCTGCCGGGGCTGAGTCTGCCGCAGGCCGGGGCGCGGCAGCTGACGATCGGCCGGATCCCCGGCTCGGGGCTGCGGCTGCTCGACGCCTCGGTGTCCCGGCAGCACGCCGAGCTGCGGCACGAGGGCGGTGGCTGGGTGCTGTACGACCTCGGCTCCACCAACGGCACGCATGTGAACGGCCTTCGGATCGCGGGCGGGGTACGGGTGCGGCCGGGTGACCAGGTGCGGTTCGGGAACCTGGAGTTCCGGCTCGCGGCGGGCTGAGACCGGCGCGGCCTGAACGGTGATTCCGGTGAGCGGTCAGTGCGGCGGCGTGGCCGGCGCGGTCAGTGCGGGAACTGGCGGGGCGGCCGCTGGGCCGGCAGGCCGTCGCGGAACTCCTCGATGACGGAGCTGATCTGACGCATCAGCACGGTGTGCTCGATCAGGTCCAGATAGCGGTGCTCGGCGGCCAGGGCCTCGACGGTGACGCCGAAGTAGAGCGTCATCAGCGGATTGACGAAGAGCGGGCTCTGCCCGGTCCGGTCGGTGAACCGGACATCGCCGAACTCGCCGCGCAGGGCGGCCGCCACCGAGCCGTTGACGATGCTGGGGTGTTCGGGGAAGGCGGCCCGGGCGTGCTCGACCGCGTCCAGGTAGAGCGCGCCCTCCCGGCTGTCCCGCGGGATCGAGAAGGCCCCGAGATAGCCGCCCGCGCGATCCAGGGCAGCGAGGTTCTCCAGCACCAGTGCGTGGTTGACCCCGTGGAAGGCGTCGATGCCGAAGCCCAGACAGGCGACCAGCCGCTCGGGTATCCCGTCGAGCCCGGCGACCGCGCCGAGGCTCGCCATGTCCTCCTCGGGAGTGCCGAGCCCCGACTCGTCGCCGCGCATCAGGATGTCGGTGCCGCCGTCGACCAGCAGGATCGCGTCGACGCCGAGGTGGCCGGTGAGCGCCCGGTAGGCGTCCCGCAACGGCTGGACCCCGACCGCGGCGAACGCCCAGACGGTGTCGGGCATGCCGTGCCGGTGCAGCCAGCGCGCCAGGGTGCGCTCCGGGAAGTACCCCTCGGGGGCAGCGGTGTCGGGGCGGATCCGGGCCACGTCGGGCTCCAGCCAGACGTCGGTGGGCAGTCCGTAGAGGTGGCTGAAGGAGAGGCTGGCGAGGTGCACCTCCTTGCCGGCCGCGCGCAGGGCGAGGGCGATCGGCAGTCCCGCGTACACGTCGAAGCCGCCTCCGGCGCCGGCGATCAGAATGCGCTCGGCGGCCAGCAGGCGGGTGATCAGCGGGGGTTCGAGCAGAGAGGCCACCGAGGGAGGGTAGCAGCGGCCCCCGGCCGGCGCGGTTGTCAGTGCCGGGTGCGAGGATGCGGGCATGAAGCAGGAGACGGCTCTCACCCCCGATGTGCTGCGCGACGCCGAGGAGCGTGCCCGCGAGTTGATCCGGTGCGGCTTCCAGGAACCGGACGAGATAGCCGAGTCCCTGGTCGATGAACTCGACGACCAGGGGGTGACCCAGGAGGAGGCGGAGCGGATCGTCGCTCCGCTGTGGCAGGAGCGGCTGGCCGAGCAGGCGTCCTGGCCGGAGACCACGGACGTGGACCGGCTGGAGGAGGCCTTCGACGCGCTGGAGGAGCAGGACATCGTCGCGGCGATGGACTTCACCTGCTGCGGGAGCTGCGGGTACGAGGAGATCGGCGGCGAGGCCGACGAGGACTCGCGCGGGTTCGTCTTCTTCCACCAGCAGGACACCGAGGCGGCGGCCGCCGGGCACGGGCTGACGCTGCGGTACGGCGGGTTCCGTACCACCGAGGAGCCGACCGCGCTGTCGGAGCGCCGGACGGCGGAGATCGGCCGGGAGGTGGTGGCGGCGCTGGAGGCCGTGGGCCTGCCGGTGGAGTGGGACGGTTCACCGAGCAACGCGATCACCGTCACCCCGCTGGCCTGGCTCAACCGCCTGCCCGAGTAGGGCCGGCACCCTCAGCGGGCGCCACCGGTCAGCGGCTGACGTGGAGTTCGGCGTAGTGGTCGCCCGCGTTGGCATTGCGGAGTACGACCTTCGCCTTGCCGATGGCCGTCTCGGTGTCCTCGGTGACGGTCTTGCTCTCGTCGCCGAGCTTCACCTCGACTGATGTGTCGGTGATATGACTGACCGTCAGCTTGACGGTCTTGTCGCCGCCGAAGACCTCGACGGTGTGGGTGGAGTCGCCACCCTCGGTGCGGACGACGACATCGCAGCTGTTGTCGTTGGTGCAGAGTGAGGCGGACGCCTTGCAGGCGGTGAGTCCGGTGCCGATCAGCAGGACGGCACCGACCGCGAGAGCGGCCGAACGGATCCGGGCGGGGCGCGGAGTGGTCGCGGTGGTCATGGCTTCGACGGTAGGCGGCGGGCCGTACGGCGCCATCGGTCGCCGGCGGTACGCGCCCCCTGGCCTGGCCCGGAGTGGCCGGACGGCCGTGACCCCGAGGCGAGTGGGTCGAATCCCCTAGGGGGTGCGGGAGTTGGAGCTCACCACAGGCTCTGCGCGGAGCTCCGGCACAGGACTGCGGCACAGGACTGCGGCATAGGCCACGGGCACCGCGCCGAGGCATGTGCCACGCGCGTAGATCAAGGGCCCGCGAAAGAGCCCCCGGTCACTCGAAGGCGGCGCCCCAACCGTCGACCGGGCCCCAGAGCGGAGCGGTGCAGCGCTGGTAGGTGGCCTGCCAGTGCGGCCAGTTGCGGGCCACGTCGTCGTCGCAGTCGGCCAGCAGACGCTCGACCAGCGACGGCTCGACCTCGTCCAGCAGCCAGGCCAGCGCGTCGGCGGTGCCCGGGCCGTCGGCCGCGCAGAGCAGCTCCAGGAACTCGGGCAGGCCGCCGACCCGGGAGGAGACGGGGAACACCCGCTCCATCCCCGGCAGCAGCTGACGCTCCTCGATCCGCAGATGCGTCTCCAGCCGGGCCGCCAGGTCCTCCATCGCGTAGGCGACCGGCCAGACGCTGCCCGCGTCCCGGCTGGCGATCCGCACCAGGGTGGTGACCCGGGTGAAGGAGTGGTCGAGGTTGTGGTGGTCGGCCTCCAGCCAGTTGAGCAGCAGCCGCAGTTCAGGGGCGAAGCGGCGCGCGATCGGCCAGATCCGGGTGTCCTGCTGCTCGTGGTGGCAGGTCAGCATCGCGGTGACGAAGTTCCAGTGCCGTAGTAGCGCCGCCCCCTTGTCGTCCTCGCCGGGCTGGAGCAGCCGCAGCGCGTTGGGCAGCCGGGCCAGGTCACGGCGGAGCGCGCTGTGGACCAGCCGCAGCCCGGCGAACCGCACGGTTTCCGGCTCCTCGGCGGCCCGCTCGTGCTGCGGACCCGCCTGGGCGGGAACGGACGGGGAGGCGACGGGCAGCAGGTAGCTCGGCATGGCACTCTCTTCACGACTTGGCACGGTTGGAGGAACGCGGTCCCACCACAGTGGTCACAGTCGATCAGAGGCGAATCAATGTCCGATTGACGTGCAGGTCAACGGCCTTCCGGAAGCCCGCCGCGGCCGGCCCGCAGACGGCCCGCAATCGCCCGCGGAGGGCCCGCCGGCCGGTGACGACCGGCCGGCGGGCCCCGTCCCGGCGGTCAGTCGGCGGCCGGGCCGGCCAGGTTCCTGGTCAGCCACTGCAGCATGTCCGGGATCATCTTCTTGAAGTCGCTGGTGAGGTGCTTGCCGCCCGCCTGCTCGTAGTACTCGACGGACAGCGGCGCGGCGGCCTTGGCGACCCAGGCCTTGACCAGCTTCGTCTCGTAGGCGTTGGCGCCGCCCGCGGTGGCGAGCATCTTCACGTCGGCCCTGCCCTGGGCGACCAGCACGTCGGGGCTGTTGGCCAGCCGCTCGGCGTCGTGTCCCTTCCAGAGCGGCGAGTCCGGGTTGAAGTAGCCGTCGATCGGCACGGCGGCCTTGAACGTGTCCGGGTGCTGGAGGGCGAGCTTGGCGCTGCAGAACGCACCGGTGGAGGCGCCCATCAGGCCCCAGCCGTCGCGGCCCTTGACCGTACGGAAGTTGGCGCGGACGAAGTCCGGGATGTCCTCGGCCATCCAGGTGCCCATCTTGGGCTGCCCGGGGATGTCGGCGCACTCCAGGGCCTTCTTCTCGTCGGCCTCGAGGTTCTGGACCGGCATGATCATGATGAACGGGTGCGCCTTGCCGGCCTTGGACAGCTCGGCGTCGATCTCCTGGATCGGCAGCTGGTTGTCGGTCCAGGTGTTGTAGCCGTTGCTCTGGCCGCCCGCGTAGAGGGTGAGGACGGGGAAACCGGTCCTGGCGAACTTCGGGTCGTTGTACTCGGGCGGCAGCCAGACCCAGACCCGGCCGGAGACGCCCGACTTGGGGCCGTTCAGCGTGGTCACCATGATCTGGCCGGCACCGGTGTCGCGGGCCTTCGAGAGGACGGCGGGCGGTCCGGTGGGCATCAGCACCTTGCTCGGGGCGGCCGGGGCGGCACTGGTGGGCGCGGCGGAGGTGCTGCCTCCGGCCGGGGTGCCCGGGGCGGCCGTCCCGCTCGCGCCCGCCTTGCCCTCGGCCTTGACGCCGTCCCCTTTCCCACTGCCGTCCGTACTGCCACAGGCGGCCAGCGAGGCGGCCAGGGTGAAGGCGGCGGCACCGGTCAGAACGGCGCGGAAACGGGTGGACTGCGGCTGCACGGTGAGGACTCTCCGACCAGTGTCACGCCCGCTCCGTCGGGAGCCGGGCGGCGGCCCCCGGGTGGGGCCGGACAGGCCCGGGGCGCGGCATCGTACAGCGGTCCCCGGAACGGCGGCGCGCCGTCCCTCGCGGTGGTGCGCCGTCCTGCGATCTTATGACGTGGGCCGGGGCGGGCCGGTTGCGCCAGGACCAGCGTCGATCCAATGTTTGTCCCCGATCGGGTAAAGGCCCGCGGCCGCCCCTGCCGGACGGCGGGGGTCGCCCCCGCCGTCCGGGGGGGGGACACGGCCGGGGAAAGCCCAGCCGGGGAGGACGGGCCGGGCCCCCGGGCCCTTCCAGCAGTGACACGGAGCCCGGGATCGGGAACGATCGGGGCAGCCGTCCGAGACCCGTGGAGCCCACCATGCCCCAGCAGATCGCCGTCGTCACCGGAGCCGGCAGCGGGGTGGGCCGCGCCGTGGCGCTGGAGCTGGCCGCCGCCGGCTGGCAGCTGGTGCTCGCCGGGCGGAGGTCCGAACCGCTGCGCGGAACGGCCCGGCTGAGCGGCACCGCCGCCGCCGTGGTGCCGACCGACGTCACCGACCCGGCGGCGGTGGACGCCCTCTTCGACGAGACCGCCGGGCGCTTCGGCCGGCTCGACCTGCTGTTCAACAACGCCGGCACCTTCGGCGCGCCCGCGCCGGTCGACGAACTGGACATCGCCGAGTGGCGGGCCGTGGTCGACCTCAATCTGACCGGGGCCTTCCTCTGCGCGCGGGCCGCGTTCCGGCTCATGAAGGCCCAGGACCCGCAGGGCGGCCGGATCATCAACAACGGTTCGGTCTCGGCGCACGCGCCGCGCCCGCAGTCGATCGCCTACACCGCGACCAAGCACGCCGTCACCGGGCTGACCAAGTCGCTGTCGCTGGACGGCCGCCCGTACCGGATCGCCTGCGGGCAGATCGACATCGGCAACGCCGCCACCGACATGACGGCGGCGATGAGCGTGGGGGTACGGCAGGCGGACGGCCGGATCGCGGTCGAGCCGACCATGGACGTCGCCGATGTGGCCCGGACGGTACGGCACATGGCCGGGCTGCCGCTGGAGGCGAACGTGCAGTTCGCCACGGTGATGGCGACGGCCATGCCGTACATCGGCCGGGGCTGAGCACGGGCCGGCGGCCGTCCTGCCCGGGGGTGGAGCGGCCGCCGGCCCGGCCCTACGGCCGCCAGGTGTCGTTCAGGGTCACCCGCCCCGAGGCCGGCACCGTCGCGGCGCGGTTGGCCCCGGACTCCCAGGTCACGGCGCCGGCGGCGTCCTTGCGGAGGTACTTGTACTCGAAGGCGGTGCCGACGGGCAGCGCCACGTCCAGCTTCCAGACCGGGTAGGCGGCCGAGGAGAGCGGCAGCGCCCGGCCGGTGTCCCAGCCGCCGAGCGCGGCGTTGCCGCCGACCACGTAGAGGTTCTGGCCGTAGCCGGTGGTGGCGTTGACCGCGAAGGACGCGCCGCCGCCCACCGGGGTGCTGCCGCCGCCCGCGCCGACGTACAGCGCGACGGCGTCGCCCGCGCCGACCGTGGCGGTGAACCTGCCGTCCGCGCCGACCTGGTAGGAGGGGCCGGTGCAGCCGCCCGCGACCGGGTCGCCGTGCTGGACGTCGCAGTACGAGCCGGCCGGCAGCGAGGTCTGGAAGGTCTGGGTGACCGGGCCGGACTCGCGGTTGATCACCACGAAGCCCTTGCCGCCCCGGCCGAAGGCGATCGCGTTGTTGCCGTTGGACCACCAGTTGGTGATGCCGGTGCCCGCGACCGCGGTACGGAAGCCCACCATGTTGGCGACCTGCCGCCAGGCGTGGACGCAGTTCCAGCCGTCGGCGTAGCAGGCGTTGACGGTGCCGCCGTTCGGCGGGCCGTCGTCGTGACCGGAGAAGGCGTAGCCGGAGTAGACGTTGGGCGAGCCGTACGGGTGGGCCAGCAGGAAGACGTTGGCCAGGGTGTAGGTGCTGCCGTCCTTGTACGTCAGGGTGGAGCCGTTGCGCTCGGTGTCCCAGTTGTCGACGAAGGTGCGGGCCTTGTCGCCGGGCAGCAGGCCGGTGCCCCAGCCGGCGAGGTCGGCGATCCGGCCGCCCTGGAAGGCGCTCTTCAGCCACGTCCCGGAGCGGAACTCGTCCACGTCGCCGGTGCCGGTGTACTCGGACGGCTGGATCGGCTCGCCCGCGCCGTAGATGACCTCCTGCACCCAGTACGCGCCGGGGCGGGCCGTCCGGGCCTTGATCGCGGCGAGGTCGGCGGCGGCGATGTGCTTGGCCGCGTCGATCCGGTAGCCGTCGACGCCGAGCGAGGCGAGGTCGTCGAGGTAGCGGGCGATGGTCTGCTGGACGTACGGGGAGCCGGTGTCGAGGTCGGAGAGGTTGACCAGCTCGCAGTTCTGCACGTTGGAGCGGTCGGCGTAGTTGCTGATCGCGGTGCGGCAGGAGTGGAAGTCCCAGTCCTGGTAGTACCCGGGGTAGGTGTACTTGGTGTAGTTCGTGCCTCCGGTGCCGGTGCCGGACCCGGCCGACATGTGGTTGATCACCGAGTCGGCGATCACCTTGACGCCGGCCGCGTGGCAGGTGTCGATCATGCTCTTGAAGGCCGTCCGGTCGCCGAGGCGCCCGGCTATCCGGTAGCTGACGGGCTGGTAGGAGGTCCACCACTGGCCGCCCTGGATGTGTTCCTGGGGCGGCGAGACCTCGACGAAGCCGTACCCCTTCGGGCCGAGCGTGTCGGTACAGGCCTTGGCGACGGAGTCGAAGCGCCACTCGAAGAGCGTCGCCGTGACGTCCTTGCCGCCGGGCGGGGCGGCCTGGGCGGCGGGGGCGGCACCGAAGGCCGCGGTGAGTGAGAGCGCGAGCGCCGCGGCGGCGGTGAGCGCGCCGGCCGCGCGGGCGGGCCGGCGGGTGGGGGCGGAGGGGACCACGATGTCTCCTGGGGGCTGAGGTGGGGCAGCCGGGGGTCAATCTGCAGAGAGTTTCTGAAACTTGCCGAAACTTGCAGCGCTGAACCTAGGGCGGGCGGAACGGACCGTCAAGAGCCCTGGCGGAACGTTTCCGCAGCCCCGGCCCGGATCGCCTACGACCTCCCGGCCCACGACGGCCACCGCTTACCCGGAGTCCGCCGCCGAACAACCACCCGAACAGCCGCCCGGACAGCCGCCCGAACAGCCGGAACGCGGACGCGGCGACCACGACGACGGGGCCCCGGGCCGACGACGAATTCGTCGGCCCGGGGCCCCGCTCCGAACGGCCCTACACCGCGTCCGGACCGCGCTCACCGGTACGGACGCGGATGATGTCCTCCACCGGCATCGCCCACACCTTGCCGTCGCCGATCTTCCCCGTACGGGCGGCCCGGACGATCTCCTCGATCACCCGCTCGGCGTCCGCGTCCGCCACCACCACCTCGATCCGGGCCTTCGGCACCAGGTCGATCCGGTACTCCGCCCCCCGGTACACCTCGGTGTGGCCGTGCTGGCGACCGTACCCGCTGACCTCGCTGATGGTCAGTCCGTGCACACCAATGACCTGCAGTGCGTTCTTGACGTCGTCCAGCTTGAACGGCTTGACGATCGCGGTGATCAGCTTCATGCGAAGGGGCCCTGTCGGACGAGTGCGTGAGCACGGTGGTGGTGGCGTGGGCGGTCGCGCCGCGGCCCAGGACGCCGTGATCGTACGCGGTCCCCGCGTGCGCGGCGAGGCCCGAAGGGGTGAGTTGGCCGTTCCTCGCCCGGACGGAAGCCCGCCGCCCGGTCGATCGCCCGGCCCGGCCCCGTACTCCACGGCGGCGGAGCACCCCGCGGAACGGCGGCGGAGCGCCCCGCGGACGACCGCAGGGCCCGGCAGCCGTGGCTGCCGGGCCCTGCCCCTGTCTTACCTGGTTCTACTGACCGCGGGTCAGCTGGTGGTGATCGCGGTGTCGTCGATCACGAAGCTGGTCTGCAGCGAGACGTCCTCGGTGCCGGCGAACTTCAGGGTGACCGTCTGGCCCGCGTAGGC
>NZ_JBIVRD010000045.1:0-66971 GCF_044755565.1 Kitasatospora sp. NPDC092286
AGCTCCGAAGCCATGATCCACATCGCCTCGATCGACAACCTCGCCAAGCGCATAACGGACGAGACCACACCAACCTGGCGAGGGACTTACTAGGGCATAAAGGGCAATCCGTTCACATCAAACGCCCACTGAGTGCCTGACTGAAAACCGGTGACTGTGCAGATGGTCAGCGCCATTCGCCGACGACGAGGCCCGGGAGCGTCCAGGGAACTCCACCGCGCTGTACGGTCGGGCGAGTACCGCAGCTGTCGACACAGGAGCCGAGATGGGACCGGATCATGTTTCTGATTGGTTCTGGGAGGTCCTGGAAGCGACACGACCGCGTCTGTCTGCTCTGGAGTTGTGGTTGGAGTCCCACTCGCGGGAGGTGCTTGAAGCCTTCGCGCTCGCATACGAGTCCGCGGCGGAATCGCTGGCCGACTTCTCGGAAGGTGTGAGCGTGGATGGGGACGTCTGGTCCGAAGACAGCACCGAAGATCTGTGCATGTGGGTGGTCGGGCAGGGCTACGGGCTGTGGAGCTCGGTGGTTGTGGGAGAACTGCGGCTGGAAGAAGTCGCTCAGATGTATCTGGGCCGTGCTCCGCTGCTTCCAGAAGGCGTGGCGCCGTGGGACGGGGATGTCTCGGACCCTGAGCACAGGGGCTACCAGTCTCCCGGGGCCATCGTCCACGGCGTCTACCGGACGCGATTCGCCGAGGAGCTCCATGAACGGCTTGAGGGTATGTGAGGAGATTGCCCGGGCCGGGCGGGTAACGCGGGCGGGGCTCCTGGCGGATGCGGCGGCCCACTTCGGCCCGCTGCGGCAGTTCACCCTGGCCAACTCCCACCACCGCAGTCACCCCGCGCAAACCCAGGCACTGTACCGCTACCTGCGCTGGCGCAACACCAACGCCCGCCACCCCGACGTACTCGCCGCCCAACGCAAGGAACGTGCCCGCATCCGCAGCGAAAAGGGCATCCGCTGGGGCGGCGCCCCCTCAACACCGCAGCCTGACCAACCGCGAATAGCAGCCCCCGAACGCCGACGGGGCAGGTTCAGGAGAAGGACAAGCGACAGAAGGATGACTCAGGAGGCGAACGGCTCGATCTCCCCCGCAAAGACGATGACCTGGTCGATGAGGCTCCGCCGCAGATGGACGACATCCGTTCCCGCCAGGCGGGGGCCTCCATCGGGCGTGGTGAAGACCCACTGGTACCGGGCCCACTCGTCAGGCATGTCCACCGCTGAGCAGCGCAGCATCGTGCCGGTCCCCGCCGGGTGGCGCCGGATGTCCAGCACGAACCGCTCGACCGCCGCGATTCCTTCGATGCGGCCCAACGGCCCCCAGAAGACCACGTCTGAGGTCAGGGCCTGGGAGAGCAGGGCAGTCACATAGCTGTCGTCCGAGGCGTTGAACGCGGAGATGAACGTGTCGATCGCGGAGCGTGCGGTCTCTTCCTGCATGCCCCAGTAATACCAGCCGTTTCGCGTGCGCGCTCATCCCGCGAGCCGCCTTCCGATCACGGTGAACCATCCCGGTCACAGCACTAGGGCGGGTATCGGGTCGCGATCAATCTGTGGGAATCGCCCTCACGGCGAGGCCTGATCAGGTAGATCATGTCGCGTGACGCGAGTGCAACTGACGGATGCGGAATGGGAGTTCATCGAGCCGTACCTGCCGATCGGCGAGTACGGCCCGTACCCGGAGCGGCTGCGGCAGCAGTTCGGGGGCGTGATCTGGCGGTTCAGGACCGGAGGGCAGCGGCGGGAGATGCCGGCGGAGTTCGGCGCGTGGTCAACCGTCTCCGATCGCTTCCGGCAATGGCGTGACGCGGGCGTCTTCGAAGCCCTGCTGGAGGGCGCGATCGCGGAGGCCGCGAGGCGGGGCGAGAACGACGACGTGCCCGGCGGCGGCGCAGGCTCCGGCTGAAGGCCGCCCTGCCCGGACGCTCCGGAGGTGGGCAGACCGGCAGGATCCATGTCGCCGGTGAGCGGAAGTGCCGACCGCTGGTGTTCGTGCTGACCGAGGGACAGGCCGCCGACAGTCCGCAGTTCATCCCCGTGCTCAAGAAATTACGGGTTCACGGGCCGGTCGGCCGTCCCCGCACCCGGCCCGACGCGGTCGCCGGGGACAAGGCCTACTCGTCCTGCGGCAACCGCGCCCACCTGCGTCAACGCGCGATCAAGGCCGTCATCCCGGAGAAGGAGGACCAGGCCGTCAACCGGACGAGGAAGGGCAGCCGTGGCGGCCGGCCCGTCAGCCACGACGCCGACCTCTACAAGAGCGCAACACTGTCGAACGGCTGATCAACAAGTTGAAGGCCGGGCGAGGCATCGCCACCCGCTACGACAAGACGTCCGCCGGCTACCTCGCCGGCCTCCATCTCCGCGGCGCGATGATCTGGATCAAAGACCTCAACAGGATCATCCCTTGATCGCGACCAAATACGCTCCCTAGGCCGGTCGCATTTGCCAGGAGCTCCTTGTGTCCTTTGACCCTGCCGGGACTGGTGATGCCAACTCTGTCCCGGCTCCGGCGTGTTGTTGCGTGGCCTGCCGGTTCGGCCACGGTGGCGCGCACCCGCCGCGGCCGCGTCGGTATCCCTCGGACATGAGCGATGCGGAGTGGCTGGTCACGGAGCCGCTGCTGCCCCTGGCGGCGTGGCGGTGGGGGAAGGGCGGGCGTCCGGAAGAGCGCTGCCGCCGGGTGATCGTGGATGCGATCCGGTACGTGGTGGACAACGGCTGCAAGTGGCGGGCCCTGCCCGCGGACTTCCCGCCACACGCCACCGTCTACTCCTTCTTCGTTCGTTGGGAACGGGCCCAGGCCGTCGACGACCTGCACGATCGGCTCCGGGATCGGCTTCGCCGACGGGAGGGCCGCGATGCCGAGCCGAGCGCGGCGATCGTCGATTCGCAGTCGCTGCGGGCCGCCGAGACCGTGGCCACCACAGGCCGCGGCTGGGACGCAGGCCAGAAGGTGAACGGAACCAAGCGGCACGTCGCGGTGGACGCACGCCGCCCTCGCCCAGTACCCCGCCCACCCCGGCGACGAGGACGAGTCCGGGGATCAGGACGAGGACCAGGAGCACCAGCTGCTCGGCGACATCCGCACCCGGGTCCGGCGCCGGGCGGCCGGGCTCACCTGGCCGCGCCGCCGAGGCCGCCTACCAGGCCCGGCAGAGCGCCGATGCCGCGCACCGCCGACCCCCTCTACACGGCCCTCGGCCGCGCCGGCCTCCACACCCTCACGAGGTCTTCACGTTGGTCAGCGGTGTCGGGACGGTGTCGGTCACGGTGTAACCGCTGGAGTTACCGGGCCCGTTGTTCTTCACCGTCAGCGTGTACGTCACGGCCGCACCCGGCTTGACGATCTCCGGCCCAGGTGACACTGCCGGAGGCGCCGGTGATCGCCTTGTAGGGCCGGGTCGGCACGTCCTGCCCGATGAACACCTGCGGTTCGGCCGGATCGAACGGGTCACCGGCCGCCGCGTGCGACTGAGGCGCGATGACGACCGGGGCGCGAAGGCGCCTGCTCCGATGAGCAAGGCCATCAACAGCAGTCCTGTGAGCGAGCGGCGCGGGCGCCCTCTGTGCCGCCCTGAGCGGCGAACTATGGTGCTCATTCAGTACCTTCCGGTCTCTGTCGCGGTATCCCGCGAAGAACGTTTCGTGCTCGATGCAACTGCCCTCTGCCGGGCCACTCCGAGGCCTGCTCGGCGGCTGCGTCGGCAGAGGTCTCCGTTCGGCCGGAGGCCTCCGCGGGGACGGTCGTCGAAGACTCGGTGTCGTCCTGTGCCGCTTCCGGCGGCGGTGGCGTCGACGACGTGACGGGATCGGACATCGGCTGGACCGGCTCCGATACCTCCTCGGGTCGGCCTCGCCTGTCCGCGCCGGGCCGGGACTCCGGCTGCCGCGGTGGCGGTCTCTCCCCGGGTCCTTCGGCGCCAGCTCTCAACCACCGCTTCAACCAGCCCACTTACGGGACACCCTCCTGATAGGAAGCCACGGCGCGCGCAGCATCGGACCCCGTCCACGCACCGGAATCAGGCCGGCAAGCACCCGATTCTGAAGGGGAGTAAAGCACTGGTTTATTCAAACTTGTCGTATCTGCGCATGTTTTGCGTCTGCGTTTCGCCCCCCACTTGAGATCGCGGCGGGTTGAAACGATCCGCGTGTCATCGGCCGGCTGTCGAAAAGTGCCGAGGGGTGAGTGAACACCAATGGGGCACCGGGGAGTTCACCCCGCCGTGCGATCTCCGGCGACCGGTGCCGCCGTGCCCAGGGGGCAGGTGGGCGAACATGACGGCTGGCCGGTTTTTTCGGTTCTGCGTATGTTCCTTGGGGGGATCAGGGATGAGGAGGGCGATGTCATGGCTCGGCGTGATCGGCGTATGGGTCGCAATGAAGTACCCGGGGGGATCCAGAGGGCCGAGTCGGGGTGGCTCACTCGAAGGTCGGGTGGCCGGGCGCTCGTGATCCTCCTGCGACCAGGCAACGCCGGAGCGAACACCGCCGCCGACCACATCACGGTCGACGCCGCCCTCGCTCAGATCCCCGACGCCCACCGCCACGGCACCGAGATCCTCATCCGCGCCGACATCGCGGGCAGCGCCAAGGCATTCCCAACCCACCTGCGCACTCTCAGGCAGCGCGGCATCCCGACCACCTTCTCCCTCGGACGCGCCATCGCCGCCGAGTTCCGCAAAGCCATCCGCGCGCTGCCCGAGCAGCTCTGGCACCCCACCCTCGAACAGGACGGCTCCCTCCGCACCGGGGCCGAGGTCGCCGAACTGACCGGCATGGTCGACCTCGCCGGCCACCCGGACGGCACCCGGGCCATCGTGCGGCGCGAACGCCCCACCCCGGCGCCCAGCTCTCGCTCTTCGACTTGGACGAAGGGATGCGCCACCAGGTCTTCCTCGCCGACACACCCGCCGCCGGTGGAGGCTCGCCGCAACACCCGGAGGTCCGCCACCGCGCCCACGCCGGAGTCGAGGACCACATCCTCCCCCAGACTCCGTCCGGGGGACCCCCAGCGGCAAGACCACCGGCTTCGGGCGCCTCTCCTCACGCCACTTCGCCATCAACGCGGCCTGGCCGGAGCTCTCCCTGACCGCCATCGACCTGCTCGCCCGGGCGCGGACCCTGCTGCTGGACGGCGAGCCGGCCACCGCCGAGCCGAAGAAGCTCCGCTACCGGATCCTGCATACCGCCGCCCGGATCACCCGCGCCGCACGACGCATCCGCCTTCGAATCGCCTCCGCCTGGCCCTGGCGCCACGAGCTCACCCTCGCCTTCGCCCGCCTCGCAGCGCGGCCCCGCACGGTGACCTGACCCGACGACACCGCCACCGACCACCCACGACCCGAGGACCCAAGGAGCACCCGACCGCGCGTCGGGCCCTCGGCATGCCCACCCCGCCCCGAACAGGCCGAGCACCACCACCCCAAAGATCGACCCGGCTCGGCCAGCCCCAACCGAAACGCGAAGGCCAGGGCCGAACTCGGCCGAAAGAAGCAGAGGAAAGCAATAGTTGACGATCAGTCATACAGCTGTGGCGCGAGCCGCAGCGCGCCCGGCCACCCGGCCCGAGAAGAGGCAGCCGCCGAGGAAGGTGCCCTCCAGCGCGTTGTATCCGTGGACCCCGCCGCCCCCGAAACCGGCCACCTCACCCGCCGCGTACAGGCCTTCGACGGGCCGCCCGTTCGGGCCGAGGGCCCGGGAGTCGAGGTCGGTCTGGATGCCGCCGAGGGTCTTGCGAGTGAGGACGTGCAGCTTGACGCCGATCAGCGGGCCGGCCGCCGGGGCGAGGATGCGGTGCGGCGCGGCGGCGCGGCCGAGCCGGTCGTCGAGGTGGCGCCGGGCGTTGCGGATGCCCTGGACCTGCGAGTCCTTGCCGAAGGGGTTGGCCACCTGGAGGTCGCGCGCCTCGATCTGCCGGCGTAGCAGCGCCGCGTCGAGCAGGGGCTCGTCGGTGAGCGCGTTCATCCGCTCCACGAGCTCCTGCAGCGTGCGCGCGACCACGAAGTCCGCACCGCGCCGCTTGAACGCCTCGCCGCGCGCCGGCGCGCCCGTTGGGCCGGGCCGCGCGGGGATGGTTGAGTGTCCGCGTACCGGTGGCGGCGGTGTGGACGCGGGGTGGTGCGGGTGGCGGGCGAGGGCGGCTTCCCGTCGCGCGGGGTGTGGCGACGCCCCGCGCTGCGCTGGGTGGACGTGCTGGTGACGGCGGCCCTGCTCTCGCTGCTGTACGGACTGCTACGGCCGGCCTGTAGGGTTCCAAAAGTCCTGCACATGCGCTGAGCTGCGTGTTCGTCAGCTGCTCTGGTCTTCGTCAAGCGGTGTTGTGGTACTCGTGGATGAGTCCGTCGAGGACGTCGTGGCGCTGGATCCGCTGGGCTGGGAACGGGATGACGTCGGGGTTGTCGGCAGGAGCGCGAAGTTGCAGCGCTCGGTGCGGCCGGGCGGAGTTGTAGTGCCGGGCGTATTCGGCGAGCAGGTGCCGCAGGTGCTGCTCGTTGTAGATGAGCAGCCGGTCGGTGCACTCGGACCTGGCGGTGCGTATGAACCTCTCCGCGTGGGCGTTCATCCGTGGTGTCTGCGGCGCGCTCTTGAGGATTTCGATGCCGTCGGCGGTGAAGACGGCGTCGAATGCGTGGGTGTAGCGGCTGTCGCGGTACGAGGCGGGTAGCGGAAGCCTGCGGCCCGTTCGCCGAGGTCGGCGAGGAGGTTGCGGGCGAGCCGGGTGACCCGGGCGGCGGTCGGGTGGGCGCTCTGCCTGGCGCCGGTTGTTCGTTGAAGGTCTGTCGCGCGGTGCACGCCGGGTGCGCGATTCTCCGGCAGCGGGTGGTCTCGGTTCGTGCAGTCGGCGGCGCAAGTCGGTCGTCTGGGCGCCAGTTTCGAACATCGGCGGCTTTGCGGCGGGGGTGTGCGTTTCGCTCGTCCTCGTTGTCGTGATCCCGACCGAGGAGCTGACGGTGACGACAGGTGAGATCGGGACGGCCCGCCCGGGCGCGGCCCGCGGGCTGGAAGCGGTGGACGGGTTCGCGGCGGCCCGGGAGCGGGTGTGCGCGAGCCTGAGTGCGGCCGTCGGCCCGGACGGCGCGGTGCGCAGGCCGTGCACCAGCCGGACGCTGGAGTCGGCGCTGTTACTCGTACTGCTGCGCCGGCGCGGTGACCACCCGCGGCAGGAGCGGGAGCTCGCGGAGTTCCTGGCCGCCCCGCAGGCGCAGGCCGACGGGTTCGACGCGGCGTTGGTGCAGGCGGTCCTGCACGGCCGGACGGTCGGCGCCGATGTGGTCGGCGGTGAGCTGCTGGCCGGGTTCGACCACTTCTCGATGGCGCGCAAGCGGCTGCTGTTCGACGTCTGCCTGGCCGTGGCGGGTGCTGTGCCGTTCGACGCGTCGATGCTGTGCCCGCCACGCGCGGCGGACCGGGGCAGCGAGAACGGGGACAACACGGTCACCTGGGTCGAGATGATCATGCTGAGTGTGCGGGTCCTGGTCGCGCACGGTCTCGGTACGGGTGCGCAGGTCGACGCTGGGGAGCGCGAGCGCCTGCTGGAGCTGTTGGGCTCCAGCCGGGCGCCGGTGTGGGAGAACTACCCCGCCGCGCACCTGCTGGCGCTGCTGGCCGTCCAGGAGTTCGCCCCCGGCCACCGGCTGGTCGAAACCGGCGTGGCCGCGGTGCTGGTGTGCCGCAACCCGGACGGTGGGGTGCCGAGCATGTCGGACCTGGACGTGTTCAGCACCGCGCCCACCGGGATCGCCCTGACCCGGGCGGGAGCGGACCGCGCGCTGCTGCACCGCATGTGCGACTACCTGATCGGCCAGCAGATGCCGGACGGTGGCTGGGCGTTCGGTGAGCACATGCGGCACAACGACGTGGACGACACCTCCTACGTCGCGGCCTGCCTGGCAACCGTCGACCCGGTGCGCCACTGTGAGGCCCTGCTGCGCGCCGGCGGGTACCTGCGGGGCATCGTCGGACGGGACGGCGGGTTCCCGACCTACGTGAAGGGCGATCCGTCGGAGGTCGGCATGACCGCCGGCGCGGTCAGCGCGCTGGCATGGAACGGGACCGACCACGGCGACCTGCTGGACGGCGCGGCCCGCTGGCTGCTGGACTCCCAGCACGAGGACGGCACGTTCGAGCGCAGCTGGAGCCTGAGCGAGGCGAACACGATCTGGCGGGCGATGTGGGCGCTGCACTCGCTGCCCGAACCGACCCGCACCACCCTCCAGGAGCGCATCGCCGATGCGAGCGCCGCCTCCCACCGGTTCCTCGCCCGGGCGCAGAACGAGGACGGCGGCTGGGGCTACCGGCCCAAGGACCCCAGCGACACCACCAGCACCTGCTACTCGCTGATGGCCCTGGCCGCCATGGGCCGACGCCCGCAGGACGACGCCGTCGTGCGGGCGGGCGTGGCCCATCTGCTGTCCCGACAGGGACCCGACGGCGCTTTCACCGCACTGCCCGACCAGGTCGCCCCCCGCCCCCTGCTGTTCGACGCGCCCATCTTCACCGACACCTGGGTCCTGCTCGCCCTGACCGGCTGCGACAGCGACGAGACGCGGTGACCGGGCGCCCTGCACAGGCGAGTACCACCCGCGCACCGAGGCCCCTGCCCGTCGACCGCCCCTGCCCGCTGGACCCGCCCGCCGAACTCCAGTACCTGCGCACCGAACTGCCCGTGGCGCCGCTGGCCTTCCCCGACGGCCCACCGGGATGGCTGGTCACCCGCTACGACGACGTCCGCACCGCCCTCGCCGACCCCCGGCTCAGCTCGCGGCGCCCCCACCTCAACTCCCACATCCGGGCCAGCCTCATCACCCCCGCCGAAATGGCCGCACTGCGCCCCAGCGACCTGCTCACCAGCGACCCGCCCGAACACACCCGGCTGCGCCGCCTGGTCAACGGCCAGTTCACCACCCGCCGGATGGCCCTGCTGGCCCCGCGGATCCAGGACATCGTCGACCAGCACCTCGACGCCCTGGCCGCCGCCCCCCGCCCGGTGGACCTGATGACCACCGTCGCCCTGCCCGTCCCGTCCCTGGTGATCAGCGAACTCCTCGGCGTCCCCTACACCGACCGCGACCGCTACCAGCGCCTCACCGCCGAACTGCTCTCCCTCGACCGCACCCGCGAGCAACTCCTCTCCAGCAAGGCCGAGATGAAGGACTACCTGCTGCATCTGATCCGCACCAGACGCGCCGAGCCCGCCGACGACCTGCTCTCCGGCCTCCTCCAGGCCCAGGCCACCGACACCACGCTGACCGACGACGAGATCGCCGCCCTTGCCCAGCTCATCCTCATCGCCGGCCACGAGACCACCGCCAACGTCATCGGCCTCGCCACCCTCCTCCTGCTGCGCCCGCCCCGCCTGTGGGACACCGTCCGCCACCGACCCGACCTCGTCGACGGCGTCATCGAGGAAACCCTGCGCCACGCGACCGTCCTGCAGTTCGGCCTGCTCAGGGTCGCCCGCGAGCCCCTCACCCTCGCCGGACAGCCCATCGCGGCGGGCGAGCGGGTCGTCCTCCACCTGCCCGCCGCCAACCGCGACGGCGCCCGCTTCACCGACCCCGACCACTTCGACCCCCACCGCCCCGACGCCGCCAAGCACCTCAGCTTCGGCCACGGCCCCCACCACTGCATCGGCGACCAACTCGCCCGCACCGAACTGCGCACCCTGCTCACCACCATGCTGCACCGCTTCCCCGACCTGCGACTGGCCACCGACCCGGACGAGGTCGCCACCCACCGGCACCGGGTCGTCCACGGTCCGGCCCGCCTCCCGGTGGACTTCACCCCCTGACCCGTCACCCGCACAGCCGACCCACCAGGAAGGGACCACACGAACGGTGGCGACCACGACTCCTGCCGGCCACGACACGTACTCCGCCTACGCCTTCGACTTCGACGGCACCCTCGCGGACACGGCCGACATCAACCACGGCGCGGTACAGGCCTCACTCGCCGCCCACGGCATCACCGTCACCCTCACCTGGCTCGCCGCCGAACCCGCCTTCACCGCCGGCCAACTGCGCCGCCGCCTCGCCCTCCCACCCGCCGCCCTGCCCGAGGACACCTTCGTCCAGGCGGCCCGCGCCTACTGGTTCGCGAACACCGACCGGATCAAACCGATCTCCGCGGTCGCCACCGCCGCACGCACCGCCGCCGAACACGCCGCCCTCGCCGTCGTCTCCGCCAACTACAGCGACATCGTCCGCCACGGCCTGACCGTCATCGGACTCGACGACCTCCCCTGGACCATCGTCGGCCGCGACGACGTCGCCCAGCCCAAACCCGCCCCCGACGCCTACCTGCACGCCGCCCACCTGCTGCGAACCGAACCCGGTCACTGCCTCGCCCACGAGGACAGCGACGAGGGCATCACCGCCGCCACGGCCGCCGGCATGCGCGTCATCGACATCCGACACCGACCCTGGTGATGATCCCGGGCAAGTCCACCGGCCGGCAGGAGCATGCCTCGGCATGCAGCAGCTCATGCTCATGGTGCTCGTCGGCGTGCACCATGCTGGCTGCATAGGCCGGCGCCGGGGTTGGCTGGAAGCCTGCCACCCTCTCACCCACATGGCCCCACGCTGACGTGCAATGCGCGGCACACCTCTGCCAATGTGGCTGCGGCCAGATGGATCTTCAGGATCCTGATGATGACTGGAAGGACGCGCCATGACCGAAGCCGAGGCCAGGGAACTGTTCGCAAAGATCGACAGCGACTCCGACGGACAGATCAACGTCGTCGAACTCGCCAACCACTTCAAGAGCGAGGGCCACCAGGGGCAGCTCAAGGAGAAGGTCAAGGAGGCGATGGCGGCGGACAGCAACCGCGACCGCGTCCTCGACTTCGAGGAGTTCTACGCGCTGGTCAAGTAGCACGTGGGCGGACCGCCCCCGGGCGCAGGACAGGAACGAGTCCCGGGGTGATCGCCGGTTCCGCGCGCGGTCGGGTGCTGCTGATCGGGCCGGCAAGGCCGGCACGATCGCGGGGCACCTCCGTGCCGCCCGGGGGTGGTCCGTCGTGCGCCCTACTGGTGCACGTACTCGCGGCCTGGACGCACGTCAAGCACAGGTCAAGCCGCGGATCCGCGTGGACTCGCGGCCGAGCCACTGCTCGGCGCGTGCACCGGCCGCAACCCACGCCGAGTTCGCCGGCCTCCTGAGAGCGGCGGAAACCGCCCGGGACAGGTACATGGTGGCAATCACGGCCTGCTGCGCACCGCGCGTCGACCAGCTCGTGTCACTGATGCGCGAGGACACCCACTGCGTCCCGATCGGCCGGACCGTGCCGGGGCGCCCCTGTCTCCGGGGCCGCATCTCCGTCTGCGGAAGCGGGGCGGGCATCCGAAGGGCGCGGCCAACAAGAACCGCAGCATGGTCATCGTGCCCGTGCCGAGCGCGGTGGAGATGCTCTACGCCGACTGGCTGCGCGAGCGCGGACGGCGAAGACGGCGTCCTGCCACGATCCCCGCTCCTGCCACGTCATGGCCCCGTCGGTGCTCCGCTCGGCGGTGCACCGCAGGTTGACTCTCCGGGTCCTCCAGGCCGGCGACCCGCCCTGCGCCGATACGTCCAGGTCGACGACGTGGTTCCCGCTGCTGAACAGCCCTCCCGGTGCGTCCCAGTCGGGCCCGGTGACGGGCGCGGGGGCGCGGAGCAATCCCGTTTCGGTACCCGCCAGGACGGCTCCCTCGGCAACGGCCGGCGCCGTCACGGAGGCCGCGGCGACGCCGACGCGGTTGAAGGTTGACCTGCTCGGTGACGCGGTAGACGTCGTCGGCGACGATGTCGGCGAGGTTCACCGCGAAGGCCTCGCCGTTGCGCAGACCGCAGCCGCTCATCGGGTCGACCACCAGGAGGAAGGTGTCGTCGCCGGCGGTGCGTATCGCCTGGAGCTCGGCTGGGGAGGGTATGACGGCGCGCTTCGGGTCGTGCTGGGGCGGCTTGACGCCGTCGAACGGGTTCTCGTCGTGGAGGCCGAGGAGGTGGGCGTCGAGGAGGATCGACTTCAGCTTGTCGAAGGCGTTGGACTGGGTAGCGAGGCCGACGCCGTTGCGCTCCATGGTCTGGATGAAGGCCTCGACGACCTTGTGGTCGAAGGTGCCTATCCGGCGGCTGCGGAAGGCGGGGTAGAGGTGGCCGGTCCGGTGAGGAGGTCCAGCAGGCGCGGAGCGACTGGGAGACCCCCCGCTTCGGCGAGATGCACGGCTACGACGGTGCCCGACTGAGGGCTCCGGAGCTTCCCGACATCCCGCTGAAGGCGCGGGGTCGGGTGCGCTGAGCTGCGGTAGCGCCCGTATAGAGGTGCGCGTGTGAGGTTGCGGGTCTGGTCGCCCGGAGGTGCTGAGAGGCGGTCGCCCGGGTTGCCGTGCGGCCTTTCGGGCTCGGTTGGGATGGGTGTAGCAGGGTCACGTCGGAGGGGAGGTGGAGCTGCCCGGTGACGGTGGACGGGCCGTGGCCGGTCCGGGCGGCTGGCAGGGTGAGCGGCGGCAGGTCGTCGTCCTGGGCCGGCGAATGTCCGGTGCCGGATACGGGCGGCACGTATGGAGAAGCACGCGCGGGGCCGCGTCCGGAAAATGAACGCGGGATCGGATTGAGCGCGCTTCGGCAAGGAAGGGAATGGCCACATGACCGCAATGCAGGACGTCTGCGCCGACCTGGCGACGGAAGGGGCCGAACTCGCCCGGCTGGTGACGGGCCTGTCGCCCGACCAGTGGTCCGCGCCGAGCCCGGCCGCGGGCTGGACGGTCCGGCACCAGGTGGCGCACCTGGCGCTGGTCAGCCACCTGATCGACCTCGGGGTGCGCGACCCGGTCGCTTTCGAGGCCGAGACCGCGCCCATCCGGGAGGACTTCGGGACCGGCATGGCGGCCCGGCTCGCCGAAGGCCTCGCCGAGCCCGTCCCCGACCTGCTGCGCCGCTGGGCCGAGCAGAGGGCCGCCGCCGAGAAGGGGCTCGCCGCCGCTCCCCGGCGCGAACCGGTGCCGTGGCTGGCCGGTCCGCTGCCGGCCGGCGTGCTCGCCGCGGTCGCGTTGATGGAGCTGTTCGCGCACGGCCAGGACGTCCACGAGGCCCTGGGCGTCCCGTACGCCTTCACCGATCGGATCGGCCACATCGCCTTCCTCGGCACCAGGACCCGGGACCTGGCCTACCGGGCCCGCGGCCTGGAGCCCCCCGCCGAGCCGTTCCGGTTCGAGCTGACCGGCCCGTCCGGCGTCTCCTGGGCCTTCGGCCCCGAGGAGGCCGAGCAGCGGATCTGCGGCCCGGCCGCGGACTTCTGTCTGCTCGTCACCCGTCGCAGGCACCGCGACGACCTCGCGCTGACCGCCGTCGGCGCGGCGGCCGACCACTGGCTGGGCATCGCCCAGACCTACCTCGGCCCGCCCGGCGAGGGGCGCGGCCGCATTGGGCAATATCACGTATAGATCGGCCACTCGGCGGCTGGTTTCCTCGCTGTCGGGCCGGTTCGGCCCGCCCGCCACGAGGGACCGGGAGGCGCCGTGCCAGAACAACGGACGAGTCGGTGGCTGCCGGCCGGACGGGCCACGCCACGCTCCCGGCGGCCCGGCTCGCCGACGCCGTGCAGCGCTGGTGGGCCCGGCACATCCCGGCCGAGTTCGGCGCGGCCTGCACCTGCGTCCACGCGGTGCCCGCCGTGGCGGCCGCCACGGCCGGCGGCCCCGTGCCCCGGCCGGTCGAGGAGGCGGTGGCCGACACCGTCCACCGGCTGTACCGTACGGGTCTGCTGACGCGGCGCCAGGCGGGCGCCGCGGGCGAACTGACCACATCATGACGGCGGCGCCGCGCGACGCCCCGGAACCAGAGGAGACGACCGTGACAGCGGCGCAGACCCAGCACGATCCGGCCGAGCAGCACTTGGCCTACCGGCGCAGCCGGAAGGCGATCGCCACCCTGGTGGCCGGGCTGCCGGACCCGGCCGCCGTCGGTGTGTCCGCCTGTCCGAACTGGAGCGTGTGGGACCTGATCGGGCACCTGGTGCACATCTGCGAGTCGTTCGTCGCCCTGGAGGACAGCCAGATCGACCTGGGCCCGCTGGAGGGCGTCCCGGCGGCCGAACTGCTCGACCGCTGGGACGGGTTGGACGGCGCGCTGCTCGAGGCCCTGGGCCATACCCCGGAGCTGCGCCGGCGGATCCTGCTGCTCGACGTGTTCTCGCACGAGCTGGACCTGCGGCTGGGGCTGGACGCGCCCGCCGAGCCGACCGCGCACCCCGCGTTCGACGGTGCGCTGGACCTGAGCACCATGGGCTTCGGCCTGGCGGTGCACGGCGGCGGGCTGCCGGCGTTGCGGATCGAGACCCCCGGGCGGGCCTGGGTGGTGGGCGAGGGCGCCCCCGCCGCTACCGTGCGCGGGGTGGCGGTGGACGTGTTCCGGTCGCTGACCGGCCGCCGCACCTGGCCGCAGATCGAGGGCCTGGAGTGGTCCGGGGGATCGGCCGGGAAGTGGGCGGAGGCGTTCGCCTGGGGCCCGTTCGCGCCGCCCGCGGCCGAGGTGGAGCCGCTCGTCGGGCGCTGAGCGGGTCCGGCCGCCGCGCGCCGTGCGGCGGCCCCTCACGTCCCGGTCAGGGCGGGCTCGGGCACCGGTTCGGCGCCGACCCGGTCGACGGCCGCCGTGCCGCGGGCCGGCGCGTCGGCGATCCGCGGATCGGCCGCCGCCCGGTCCAGGTCCGGCGGCAGCGGCGCGGCCGGCAGCAGCGACAGCGACGTGCCCGGCGCGGCCGGCGCCCGGACGGACGCGCGCATCAGGCCGATCAGCACCCGGAGCACCGGGCCGAGCGCCTGGCCTGGCCTGGGCGTTCGGCGGCAGCGGGCCCAGGAAGATAGTGACGGAGGACATGCCGGTGCTGGAGGAGGCGCCAGTCAGCAGGACCGCGGGCGAGGGCCGCTCACCTGCCTTCCGCCAGGCGCTCCTCGGAGACGGTGGCGTCCTCCGGCTGCGAGGCGATCCGGCTGCGGGTCACCGAGTTGCCCAGGCCCAGGCCGTCCACCAGGCGGTTGATGAAGGCGAACAGGGCGGCGGTGAACACCGCCTCCAGCATCTCCTCGTTGCTCCAGCCGGCGGCCTCGGTCGCAGCCCAGTCCTCGTCGGTGATCCGGAAGGCGCCGGTGCCGACCTTGGTGACCAGGCGCATCAGCGCCTTGGTGCGCTCGTCGATCGGCAGCTCCTCCACCGAGGGGGAGTTCTCGATCGCGTCGGTCAGCTCCCGGGGGCCGCCGAACTGGGCCAGGAACCAGTTGTGGGTGCCGACGCAGTACGGGCAGCCGTTGACCTTGGAGCTCCAGGCGGAGATCATCTCGCGGGTCGCGCGCGGTAGCACCCCGTCGTTGAAGACTCCGCCGTATCCGGCGATCACGACCTCCAGCAGGTCGGGGCGGCTGGAGACCAGCCGGAACATGTCCGGCACGAAGGGGATGCCCATCCGCGACTTGATCGCGTCGTACAGCTCCTTCGTCCGGCCCTCGGCCTCGGCCTCCTCCACCAGCGGGACGCGAACCGTGCTCAGCACATTCGGATCGGTCATGGGTAATCGCCTTCCCTTTCGACGGTACGGGTCGCCCCGCAGGCCTTTCCGAATACCGGGGGGACGCGTGGAATTCCTGCCCGGCGGGCAACTTCGTGGTTCTCCCCATGGTGGCAGGAACACTGCGGGCTTCTCGTCTCTCAGATTGCCCTGGATGCGCCGGCCCCGGACGCTGTCCGCCCGGCCCGGCGGCACGGGACAGAGCCGCGGGGTCTCGGGATCGGGTCCGGTCGGCGGCCGGACCGGGGCCGGCGCATCCAGGGGCAACCGTCCCGTCGCCGAGGTGGGATACCGTGCACCGTCATCGAGGGGCGATACAGGGGTTTGTCATGGGACGACGGGTCGAGAGCGCGCAGCCGCAACTACGCCGTCAGCTGGGCGTGTTCGACGCGGTGGTTGTCGGGCTGGGGTCGATGATCGGCGCGGGGATCTTCGCCGCGCTGGCTCCGGCCGCCGCCGCGGCCGGGTCAGGCCTGCTGCTGGGACTGGCGCTCGCGGCGGTGGTGGCGTACTGCAACGCGACCTCCTCGGCGCGGCTGGCCGCCCGGTATCCGCAGTCCGGCGGGACGTACGTCTACGGGCGGGAGCGGCTGGGAGCGTTCTGGGGCTACCTGGCGGGCTGGGGGTTCGTCGTCGGCAAGACCGCGTCCTGCGCCGCGATGGCGCTGACGGTGGGCGGCTACGTGTGGCCCGGCCAGGCGCACGCGGTGGCGGTGGCCGCGGTGGTGGCGCTGACGGCGGTGAACTACGCGGGCGTGCAGAAGTCCGCATGGCTGACCCGGGTGATCGTCGCGATGGTGCTCGCGGTGCTCGCCGCCGTCGTGGCGGCCGCGCTGACTTCGGGCGGTGCGGACGCGGTCCGGCTGGACATCGGTGCGGACGCCACGGCGCACGGGGTGCTGCAGGCGGCCGGCCTGCTGTTCTTCGCGTTCGCCGGCTATGCCCGGATCGCCACCCTCGGGGAGGAGGTCCGCGACCCGGCCCGTACCATCCCCCGGGCCGTCCCGGTCGCGCTGGGCACGACGCTCGTCGTCTACGCCCTCGTCGCGGTCGCGGTCCTCCTGGTGCTCGGGTCCGAACGCCTGGCCGGCGCCGCTGCGCCGCTGGACGAGGCGGTGCGGGCGGCGGGCGCGGACTGGCTCACCCCGGTGGTACGGGCGGGGGCGGCCGTGGCCGCGCTCGGCTCGCTGCTCGCCCTGATCCTCGGGGTCTCCCGCACGACGCTCGCGATGGCCCGCGACCGGCACCTCCCGCACGCTCTGGCGGCGGTCCACCCCCGGTTCCAGGTGCCGTACCGTGCCGAGCTCGCGGTCGGCGCCGTCGTCGCGGTGGTGGCGGCGACCGCGGACGTGCGCGGGGCGATCGGGTTCTCGTCCTTCGGGGTGCTGACCTACTACGCCGTCGCGAACGCCTCGGCCTGGACGCTGACCCGGGCCGAGGGCCGCCCGCCGAGGCTGGTTCCCGTAGTCGGTCTGGCCGGCTGCCTGGTGCTGGCGTTCGCCCTGCCGGCGTCCGCGGTCGTCTCGGGCGCGGCTGTCCTGGCCGCAGGGGCCGCCGCCTACGCGGTGCGCCGGGGCGTCTCCTCGTAGGCCGGGGTCGTCGAGTGCGCCGGCCTGGGTTCCGGAGGCCGTCGCCCGGACGGTCGAGCTCCTCGGACGGCCCCGCCGCCGGGGCCGGACGGCCGCCCTGTGGGTGGGTCGCGCGGCCGAGCGGGTCTGGCCGTGAGGGGCACGTGAAAGGTGCGGTGGGGCGCCGGCATCGTTGCCGAGGCCGCCGCGGTCGCGACGGAGAGCCAACCCGGCCTCGATGAGTCGCCGGAGCCGGTCGTCGGTCGTCGGGCGTCGGGCGACCGTGTTCATCGGCGCGGGCCGGTCGCTCGGCCCGTCAGTCGGCGAAGAGGTGCGGGTTGAGCGGTACGGGCGCGGCGGGGGCCTCGTGCTCGTGGCGGAAGTGGTGGATCCGGGCGTCCGGGCCGGGGAAGTACTCCGTCACCCGGTCGCTGTCGGACCAGCGCACGTCGTACGGCGGGCTGCCGTCCGGGTGGTGCAGGCCGATGATCTCGCCGTCCCTCCTGGTGGCGCCCGGCCGGGTGCCCTGGACGATGATGCGGTCTCCCACGGCGGCTTTCATGCCGTCCTCCTGCGGTCGGTACGGGACGGGGCCGGCCGCCCGTACCTCCATGACACCACCGGAGGCCGGGCACGGCAGGGGCCGGAAGGTCCCGGGCCGGTGGCCCGTCCTCGCCTGGGACCTCGACGACGGCGGGCCACCGGCCGGCTGACCGCACCCCGGCCCACAGCGGAACGGCCGCCACCGGGCAGCGCGTGTGGCGGGGCAGCGCCGACAGGTCAGGACGGCGGGAACGGGGCGTTCGTGGCCGCGTCGGTGACACCGGCGCGGAGCAGTTGGTGTCCGAGGTCCACCAGGGCCCGCCCCGCCGCGTACTCGTCGCCGATCTCCGGTACGGGGTCGTCGTGGGGGTTGCGACGGGCCGTGGTCCGGCTCTCCAGCGTGTTGTCGCCGGTGTCGAGTACGGCGTGCACCTTGGTGACGTCCCCCTCCTCGAAGAGGTCCAGGCGAAGGGTCCACCGTTTGGTGCGGGCCGGCTGGGGTGCGGTGCCCTCGTTCATGTTCGCGTCCGTTCGTTCGGGGGCGGGCCACGCGGGCCCGTCCACGGGGACCGGTGCCGCCGGTGTGTCCGCGCGGCCCGCCGGGACGGGGGCGAGGCGTGTCCGGTACCTCCATCGTGGGACCACGGGCCGCGAGTCCGCGAGGGGAGCGGGCCCGGCGGCGGACGGACCGGCCGGGACCGCGACGCCGGTGGTCAGCGTCCGCCGCCCGGGGCGGAGGGCACCGTGACGACCGGGCAGTGGGCGCGGTGCAGCAGGCCGTGCGGGACGGACCCGAGCCGCATGCCGGTGAACCCGCCACGCCCACGACGCCCCACCACGACGGCGAGCGCGTGCTCGGAGGCTTTGGCGAGTTCCTCGACGGGGTGGCCGCGGATCACCTCGTGCGTGAGCGTGACATCGGGGTGGACGGCCCGGCGTCCGGCCGTGGTCTCGCCCAGCCGCCGCCGCAGGGTCTGGACGGTCGCGCCCTCGTCGACGTGGCCGTCCAGGTGCGACTGCCAGACCCAGACGGCGCGCAGCGCGGCCCGGCGGCTCGCGGCGAGACCGAAGGCGAAGTCCACGGCCGCCCCGGACGCCGGGCTGCCGTCCACACCGACCACCACGTACGGCGGCTCCTGGGTGACGTGCTCGGGTTCGCGGACGACCACCACCGGGCAGTGGGCCTGGGCGCTCACCGGGACGGTCACCGAGGACGTGCTCAGCACCTCCTCCAGCCGGTTCAGCCGGCGCGAGCCGAGGACGACGAGTGCGGCGTGGGCGGACTCCCGGCAGAGGAGCGGGGCGGGTGCCGCCTCCTTGACGGCGGTGGCCACCGACAGGTTCGGGTGCCGTCGGCGGGCGAAGGCCGCGGCATCGTCCAGGGCCCGGTCGCCGCGCTCCCGCAACTCCTTGAAGGCATGCGGATCCTCGGACACCGGCGGAAGGGCGTGGACCATCCGCAGAGAGAGTCTGCGGCGGTCGGCCTCGTCGGCCGCCCAGGCCACCACCATCCTCCCCGGGGTGAGGGTGTCCACGCCGAGGACGACCGGGCGGCGCTCGCTGGCGGATGTCATGGCTCCTCCACCGGATCGGCCGGCCGGTCCGTGACGACCGGCCCTGCTCCCACGGTAGGGAGACCGGGGCGTTCGGTGCGAGGGCCGTCCGGCCCCATGCGGGAGGGCCGGACCGCACGGGGCACCGGTTGTCCGGCCCGCAGCCGGTTCTCGATCAGCCGCCGGACGTCGCCGGTGTGCCGGCGCAGACGGCCGGAGACGGCCACGGCCGGCGGCTGCGGAGCGTTGATCCGACGTGCACCGGCGGGGAGCCGGGCCAGGTCGGTCGCGAAAGCGGCCCGGGCCCGGGCGAGCGGAGGCCGTGCGGCGGTCCGCTCACCGCCCGACATCACCGTCTCCAGCAGCGGGATGGTGTCCTCGGGCGCGGGCTCGTCCCGCAGTGCGACCGTGTTGGTGCCCCCGGCCCGCGATACACCTGCTCGGCCCCGGGCATCACCGCCAGTGGCGGACCGGACGAGTACGGCATCGACCGGCTGGTCCACGCCGGCGCACCGCACGTCGTACGGTGGACCGCTCCGGTCCGGCCGGCTCACAGAGTGAAGGTGTGTCTCTCACCGGGCCGGACGATGGTCGGCGCTCCCCGGAACCGGATCTGGACGGGCTCCTGGCGGCTCTGCCGCAGGCTCACCGTCACCGCCCGCCGGTCGGTGGCGATCACCACACCCCAGTGGCCGCGGTAGCGGAGTTCCAGCTCCAGGCGGCCAAGGGCGGACGGCAGACGGGGATCGAGCCAGAGTGCGTCCTCGCGGATCTCCAGGCCGGTGTAGCAGCGTTGCAGCAGGTCGACCGCGCCGGCCATCGCGCCGAGGTGGATGCCCTCGGCGGTGGTGCCGCCCTGGGCGTCCCGGAGGTCGGCCACCAGGGCGTCGCGGAAGTACCGCCAGGAGGCGCTGCGGTCGGAGCGGGTGAGCACCCAGGCATGCACCACGGAGCTGAGCGTCGAGCCGTGGACGGTACGCCGCAGGTAGTACCCGGTGGTGCGGCGCAGCAGCTCGTGCCCGGCAGGGTAGCCGAGCCGCCGGAGCAGGTCGCGGACCTCGCGGGCGGAGAACAGGTACCAGAGCATCAGCACGTCCGCCTGCTTGGACACCCGGTAGCGGTTGACGGTGTCGCCCTCGGCCTCCAGGATCCGGTCGAGCCGGCGCAGGTCGGGGTAGCGGCGCCGGTAGGCCGTCCAGTCGAGTTCGTCGAGCCGTTGGTAACCGTCGAACTGGCTGAGCACCCCGTCGTGGAAGGGGACGTGCAGACGCCGCCCGACGTCCTGCCAGCGGTCGAGCTCGGCGCTGTCCAGCGCCAGTCGTTCCAGCAGTTCGTCGCGGCGGTACTCCGGGAGGATCCGTACGGTGTCCAGGGCGCGGGCCAGCACCCAGGAGGCCAGCACATTGGTGTAGGCGTTGTCGTCCAGGCCGGGACCGGCCGCCCACGGGTAGGCGTCGTGGTACTCGTCCGGGCCGAGCACACCGCGGATCGAATAGCGTTTCCGCCGGGGGTCGTAGGTGGCGGTCGAGCACCAGAACCGGGCGATCTCCAACAGCATCTCGGCTCCGGCCTCGGCGAGGAAGTCCATGTCACCGGTGGCCTGGTAGTACTGCCAGACGTTGTAGGCGACCGCCGAGCCGACGTGCCGCTGGAGGTGGCTGCGGTCGGGCAGCCAGCGGCCGGAGAGCGGGTTCAGGTGCAGCCGCTGGGACTCCTCGCGGCCGTCGCTCGCGCTCTGCCACGGGTACATGGCGCCGCGCAGTCCTGCTTCGCGGGCGCTCTGCCGGGCGGCGCCCAGCCGCCGGTGGCGATAACGCAGGACGGCCCGGGCGAGTTCGGGGAAGCGCGGGTTGAGCAGTTGGAGGACGAACAGTTCGTCCCAGAAGACGTGGCCCCGGTACGCCTCGCCGTGCAGCCCGCGGGCCGGGATGCCGACGTCGAGGTCGGCGGAGTGCTCGGAGTACGTCTGGAGCAGGTGGAACAGGTTCAGGTGCAGCGGGCCGGCGCCGTCGAAGTCCGCCTCGATCCGGCAGCGGCCCCACAACTCCGCCCAGCGCACGGAGTGTTCGGTCAGCAGCCGGTCGAAGGCGGCGGCCTGCGCGGCCAGGAGCCGGGAGGCGGGCAGGGGCGCCTCGATCGCCGGGTCGCGGGAGGTGTGGACCGCGACGGTCTTCTCGATCGTCACCGGGCGGTTCCGCCGGATCTCCACCGCGAGGGTCTGGGCCGCCCGGCCGTCCCGGAACTCCTCGGTGCGGTGGGCCGGGACGGGCGCGCCGCCCGCGCGGTGCAGGCGGGTGCGGGCCGCGAGCGCGATGTGCAGCGGCGACCCGATGGCGGCGACCTCCAGCCAGAGCAGACCGTCCTCGTCCACGCCCTGGCCGACGGGGAGGAGGTGGCGGTCGGCCAGGCCGCGGTAGCGCGCGACTCCGGTGTTGGTGACGGTGCCGTCCAGCTCCGAGCGGATCTCCACCGGACCGGACCAGTTCTCCGCCGTCAGCGTGCACTGCAGGACGAGCAGGTGCGGTTGCGCCTGGCTGGCGATCCGCCGCTGGACAAGCCGGGTCCGGCGCCCGCCGGAGTCCACCACCAGGGCGGTCCGGGTCAGGACACCGCGCCGGAGGTCGAGCTCCAGGGCCTGCTCGGCGGGCGGGCCGGTGAACCACGTGCCGCCGACGGGGCGGAAGGTCAGGGGCAGCCAGTTCGGGGTGTTGATCAGGTCCTCGTTGGTGACCACCCGGCCCGCGACCGTCGAGGCGGCGCGGTCGTAACAGCCGGCCAGGTAGGTGCCCGGGTAGTGGACGCAGTCGGCGACCGACTCGGGTGCGGCGCCCCGGCTGACGAGGTAGCCGTTGCCGACCGCGCAGAGGACCTCCCGCAGCCCCTCCTCGGCCGGGTCGAAGCCCTGGTAGCACAGGGTCCACGGATCGGGCATCGCGGCGTTGGCCGCCGTCGTCGTGGCGGTGTCCGGTTCCACGCGCGGCCTCCGTGCTGTCGGCGTCCTTCCAGTCTGCGCAACGGGCCGTCGGGCCGCTCCCCGGCCGAGCCGAGCCGCTCGTCCACCGTTTCCGGTACCCGGTCGGGGCGGAGCCGGACGGCCGGTCCTTCTCCCCAGTGCGCTGCGGTGGTCCGGCGCGCAGAATCGGTGGGGAGAGGACACCAACACCCGGGGAGCCGGCGATGGACGTGACCGAGCCCGTGCAACCCGCCGAGTCCGCGGGGCCCGTGCGGGTGTTCCTGCTGGACGACCACGAGGTGGTCCGGCGTGGGGTGCGCGATCTGCTGGAAGCGGAAACCGACATCGAGGTCGTCGGTGAGGCCGGCAGCTGCGCGCAGGCGCTCGCCCGTATCCCGGCGCTGCGGCCGCAGGTCGCCGTCCTCGACGTCCGTCTGCCGGACGGTGACGGGGTCACCGTCTGCCGGGAGCTGCGCGACCGGATGCCGGATCTGGTCTGCCTGATGTTGACGTCCTTCGACGACGACGACGCCCTGCTGGACGCGATCATGGCGGGTGCCGCAGGCTATGTGCTGAAGCAGGTCAAGGGCGCCGACCTCGTGGGCGCGGTGCGGACGGTGGCCTCCGGTCAGTCCATGCTCGATCCGGCGACCACGCGCAAGCTCATGGAGAGTCTGCGCCACCACGAGGAGGCCGACACCGGGACGGTCCTGTCCCAGCTGACCCCGCGTGAGCGGGAGATCCTCGCCCTGGTGGGGGAGGGCAAGACCAATCGGCAGATCGGCCAGGAGCTCTACCTGGCCGAGAAGACCGTCAAGAACCACGTCTCGCGGCTGCTCGCCAAGCTGGGCGTGGAACGGCGTCTTCAGGCGGCGGTGCTCGCGGCCCACGCCGACCCGGAACACCGGTCCGACCGTTCGCGCTGAGGCCGACCGGCCCCGCCGACAGAGCCGGTCGGCCCAAGCGCGGAGCCGGGTCCGGGCAGCACGGTGGGGATGAGGCAACTGCCGGGGGACACCGTGCCCCGGCGGCGGACCGCCCTCCTGCTGACGGCACACCCCGGGAGACCGCCATGTCCACGCTCGCCCTCGACGCCACCGCCCTGGAGAAACTGGTCTCCGCCGCGGTCGCCGCCCCCTCGATCCACAACAGCCAGCCCTGGCACTTCCGGCTCCAGCCCGAAACCTCGATCCTGGAGGTGCGCGCCGTGCGGGAGCGTGCCGTGCCGGCCGCGGACCCCCAGGGGCGGGCGATGCACATCTCCGTCGGCGCGGCGGTACTCAATCTGCGGGTCGCCGCCCGCCACCTCGGCTGGGCACCCGTGGTGCGCCTGCTGCCCGACCCCGCCGAACCGGACCTGTTCGCCGGCGTCCGGCTGGACGAGGCGTCCCCCGTGCGGCTCCCCGGCACCGAGGAGCTGTACGACGCGATCTGGCACCGCCACTCCATCCGTACCCCGTTCACCGGACGGCCCGTCCCGGCGGACGTCCTGGACCAGTTGGTGGCGGCCGCGCGGGTGGAGGGGGCCACGCTCCAGCTGCCCGACCGGCAGGAGACGGCCCGGCTGCTGGAGATCACCACCGAGGCCGAGCGCCGCAGCACCACCGACCCCGCGCAGCGGGCCGAGAGCCGCAGCTGGATCCGGAGCGGGGACCAGCCGCCGTACGGAATCCCGGTCCACGCGCTGGGCCCGCAGGACCGGGCCGGCCGGCTGCCGATGCGGGACTTCTCCGCCATCCGTCCCACCGAGCACCAACCGTTCGCGTCGTTCGAACGCGAGCCGCGCATCGCGGTGCTCACCACCGAGCACGACCGCCCCGAGGACTGGCTGCGCACCGGGCTCGCCCTGGAGCACGTCCTGCTGACCGCCACCGTGCACGGTGTCCGGGCCTCGCTCCTGCACCAGGCGATGGAGTGGCCGCACCTGCGCTGGACCACCAGGGAGCCGCACCAGCGGCCGGGGCACGTGCAGATGCTGGTCCGGCTCGGCTACGGCCCCGAGGGCGCGCCCACGCCCCGCCTGGCGGCCGCCGATGTCCTGGACCGGGAAACCTAGGGCAGCGGGACGCGCCAGGCCAGTTCGGTGCCGCCGCCGGGCCGTGCCCGGGCGCTGAACGTGCCGCCGAGCTCGACGGCCCGTTCGGCCAGATTGGCCAGCCCGCTGCGTCGACCGTCCTCGGGGAGGCCCACGCCGTTGTCCGTGACGGTGAGTGTCAGGTCGGATCCTGCCGTCAGCGACACGTCGACCGCGCTCGCGACGGCATGCCGGGCGGCGTTGGACAGCGCCTCCTCCAGCACGGCGACCGTGCCCTCCACGATCCGCGGTGGCACCGTGACATCGAGCAGACCGGCCATCCGCAGACCCGGCGCGAAGCCGAGAGTCCGCGCCGCACGCTCGACCACCTGAACCACCTGGGAACGAAGCCCCTTCGACGCGGGGCCGGCTTCGCGGGCGCGCAGGCCGAAGATGGAGGCCCGGATGGTCTTCGCGGTCTCGTCGAGGTCGTCGATCGCCCGCAGGACCCGGTCGGCGGCCTCCGGGTGGTCGATGAAGCGGACGGCACCCTGGAGGGTCATCCCGGTGGCGAACAGCCGCTGGATGGCAAGGTCGTGCAGGTCGCGGGCGATCCTGTCACGCTCCTGGAGCAGCCCGACCTGTTCGGAGTCCCGACGCCGCTCACCCAGCTCCATGGCCACCGCAGCCTGGCCCGCGAAGCCCAGCAACGGCCCGGACTCGTCCTCACCGAACACGGGCGATCCTGTCGCGCGGGCCAGCATCAGCACCCCGCGCACCCCGTGCCCCGCAATGCCGATCGGTACCGCGACGGCGGGTCCCAAGCCCTCCCAACGCGGCGGACCGACGGTGATCCTCGGGTCGTTCCGTACATCGCAGCTCACCACGAGCCCGCCGGTCCGGGCGGCGGCGCCGACGAAGGAGCCGTCCAGCGGGAGGACCAGGTCGCGGTGCTGCTGTTCCCCGAGTCCGACGGCGGTCCGCACCTTCAGGTCGTCGGAGCCGGGCAGTGGCAGCGCGACCACCGCGAGGTCGGCGCCGGCGATCCCGGCCGCCCGGGCGAGCAGCAGGTCGAGCACCTGCTGCTCGGAACTTCCGGACAGCAGACTGCTGGTGATCTCCGCGTTGGCCGTCAGCCAGCGCTCGCGCAGCCTGGTCTGCGTGTACAGACGGGCGTTGTCGATCGCGACCCCGGCGGCCACGGCCAGAGTGGCGAGCACCGACTCGTCCTCGGCGTCGAACTCGCCGCCGCCCCGCTTCTCGGTCAGGTAGAGGTTGCCGAACACCTTGTCCCTGACCCGGATCGGCACCCCGAGGAAGCTCCGCATCGGCGGATGGTCGGCCGGGAACCCGTAGGACGACGGATGGTCCGAGATCCGGCCGAGCCGCAGTGGCACCGGGTTGCGGATCAGCTCGCCCAGGACCCCGTGACCGGACGGCAGCGCTCCGATCCGCTTCACCTGTTGGTCGGTCATACCGACCGGGATGAACTGGGAGAGCCGCTGGTCCTCACCGATCACCCCGAGTGCGCCGTACCCGGCGTCCACCAGGGTGACCGCCGCCTCGACGATGTGCTGCAGCGCCTGGGTCAGTTCCAGCTCCCGGCCCACCGCCAGGACCGCCTCCAGCAGGCTGTGCACCCGGTCCCGGGTGCCGCGCGCGGCGTTCAGCCTGGTCTGGAGCTCGTCCAGCAGGTCGTCCAGACGCAGGTGCGGCAGAGGAGTCGAACTCTCCGCTTCGCTGCCCACCGGTTCCTCCGAGACTCGCCGGGTGCCACTGCCCAGACTAGACGCGGCGGCCCGGGCGCGTCGTGTCCCGCTGGGCCACCAGGGCCCATCGGCCCCAGCCGCCGGCCCCGCCCGGCCCATGGCGATCACCCGTCGCCCGAGGAACGCTGGAAGGGAGGACGGGACGGCACCGCAGCCGTCGCGCTCCGGCAAGGTGCGACAGGAGTGACCAGGCCATGAAGGCGCTGACCTACCACGGACCGGGCCGTCGGACCTGGGGCGACGTCCCCGACCCCGCGGTGCGCGACCCCATCGAGGCGGTCGGCGTCCCCGCATCCTTCGAGCTGTGCACCCGCGCCTACGACATCTTCGCCGACGCGGACACCGACGGCGCCCTCAAGGTCGCACTCTTCCGGACGTGAACCCGACACCGGCGAGCCAAGGAGCACACGGTGAACCAGAACCTCCACAACGAAGCCGTCCGCCGCGTCGATCCCGCAGCCGTCGCGCGCAGGGTCGCCGATCGCTGTTCCCAACTCGGCCTGACCGATGAGGTGCTGGCGAACCAGGCGGCCATGGCGCCGCGCTACCTCAAGTACCTTCTGGAGACCGGACCGGACTTCGACCCGGGTGGCTTCCTGCGGATCGCCGCCGCCCTGCGGCTCACCTACCAGGAACTGGTCGAGGGGCGCGCCGACGCACCGCCGGGACAGCCGGACGCCGGGCCGCGTCCGCTGCTGGTCCACCTCACCACCGCCGAGTGCTGGGACAGGGTCGGTACCCACGGTGTGGGCCGGATCGCCCTGCCCGTCGAACCGGGCCCCGCGGTCTTCCCGGTCAACTACACCGTGGACGCCGCGACGATCGTCTACCGGACAGCCGCACAAGGCGCCGCGGCGCCGGACGACGGAGCCTCGGTAGCGTTCCAGGTCGACCGGATCGACGATCACCTGAGCCAGGGCTGGAGCGTCCTCATCCTCGGCAGAGCCGAGCACGTCGACGACCCCGACACCGTCCGTCACCTGCGGCGGCTGCCCGGCACCACGCCGTGGGCCGGCGGCGACCGACCGCTCTGGGTACGCGTCCGCACGGAGAAGATCACCGGCCGCCGGGTCGGCAGCGGCAGGTCGCCGACCCTGGCGGGCGACTTCTGACGCGCTGATTCGAAACGTCCGGGGAGACGTGGCGACCACCAGGGCGGGAACGGCAGCCCGGGAACGGGCGAGCGGGGACGACTCTCCGGTTACGGCCGACGCCGCCCCGGGCGCCGGTTCGCTCAGGCCTCAGGGACGGACAGCGCTGTCCCGCGCCGTCGAGGGGGGCACCCGGCACAGCGCGATCTCCGCCGCGATTCGGCCAGCGGTGCCACGACGGCCGCGACCGGTGCCGACAGACCGGTGCCCAAACTGCCGTCGGCTCCTTCGACGGCGCAGATGACGAGCTGCCGGGGGAGGCGGCCCAGCGCCCGGGCGAGTTCGACGGAGATACCCGACCCGCCAGGGCCGACCGGCCCACCCGTCCGGTACCGGCCAGCCCTGGCCGCAACGCCGGGCGCGGCGCTTCCCTGGGAGGCGAGAAGCATTCCGAGGGAGGCGCACCATGCCGCAGACCGAGGTCCCCTTCGAGCAGAGCCTGATGCACACCCGGAGCGGCCGTACGATCGCGATCTCCCGGTACGCCCCGGAAGTCCTGCCGTTGGACCAGGGCCGCATCGTCCTGGAAACCGCCTGTGAGCCGTACGACCGTGACGCGGTCTGGATCCTGTTGACCCCCGGCGAGGCCGGGGACCTGGCGTCGCTGCTGGTGCGGCAGGCCGCGGCCGTGTCGATCGCCCCGGAGCGGTAGCGATGCGGATCGCCGACGTGATGATCACCCCGCCGGTCACGGTGCCACCACGGGCGACCGCACGGCAGGCAGCGCGCCGGGTGGAGACCGAGGCGGTCGGCTGCGTGCTGGTCGCCGGTGACGACACCTTGCACGGCGTCGTCACCGGCCGGGACCTGGCCGTCCGGGTACTGTCCACGGGCACCGACCCGGAGACGCCGGTGTCGGAGTTCATGTCCGCACCTGCCGTCACGGTCGACGCGACCGACGATCTGGAAGCCGCCTACCGGGTCTTCCGCCGTACCGGGGTCAGGCGTCTGCCGGTACTCGACGGACACCGCCCGGTCGGCTTCTGTGGCTGACCGGACCACTTGGAGCACGTCGCCCCGACCGATGGCAGGCAGGCGCGGGGCACGCGAGTCTGGATGGTAGGAGCCATCGGCATGAGCGGCCCGGGACCGGCGACGTGGGCCCGTCGGCTCAGGAAAACCGGGCACTACGACGTTTCGCCACGACGATCTGGCAGGAGGAGCGATGAATGATCCGGTGATTGTGGGAGTGGACGGTTCCGGACGGAGCCTGCGCGCCCTCGTGTGGGCGGGAAACGAGGCGGTACTGCACGGCTGTCCGTTGCACATCGTGCATGTGCTGCCCGGCTGGGAGTTCGACGCCCCGTTCTTCCCGCCCGGACGCTCGCAGGGCCTCAGCCGACGGGGTGCGGGCATCCTGAAGGAGGCGGAGGCGATCATCAAGGAGAGCCATCCCGGTCTGGAGGTGGGGTCGGCCCAGTTCCCCGGTTCCCCCGCCGGGATCCTCCGCGCGATGTCCGAGCAGGCGCACAGTGTGGTGCTCGGCGCCCGGGGGGAGGGCGGTTTCTGGAACCTGCTGGTCGGTTCGGTCGGTCTGCAGGTCGCCGGGCCCGGTGGTGGTGGTCGGGCAGATCACCACGGGCCATCGCAGAGTGGTTGTCGGCACCGACGGTTCCCCGCATTCCGACAGCGCCCTGGAGTTCGGATTCGAGGAGGCGTCGCTGCGTGGGGCGCGTCTCCAGGTGTTGCGGGCGTGGAGCATGCCGAATCCGGCCGGCACCGACGGGGCCGAGGTCGACCCGGACGAGGAGGAGGCCCGGCAGCGGAGCGAAGTGGACGAACAGCTCGGCGACCTCGTCCAGCGGTTCCCCGATGTCGAGGTCGAGCGTGACGTGGTCCGCGGAGGAGCCGCGCCACTGCTGGTCCGTGCCTCCGACCGGGCCGATCTCGCGGTCGTCGGCTCGCGTGGCCGGGGCGGCTTCCACGGTCTTGCTCTCGGATCCGTCAGCCACGCTCTCCTGCACTACGGCATCTGCCCCGTGGCTGTCGTGCGCCCCCGCCCCCACAAGGTGCGGGAGTGACGGAGCGTCTGCGACAGGTTCAGGGCGACCCGATCGCCCGCTGACGTCCACCCGAGGGCTCCGGGTGGTGGGACGTTCCACCGTCCAGCCCCTGCCCGGGGCGCCGGCCGAGAGGTCGCTCCGGCGGCCGACCCGCGCTTGCACCCGCAGGATCGTCCTCCCGTGCCGGGTCGGCGTACGGACCCGGCAACGGTGACCGGATGTCCCGGGCCGGTGGGCCGACCGGCTCCGCCCGTCGCCCGCGCCGCCGACGGACCATGGGACGGGAGGCTCGAATGCATCGGATGATCGCACGCATGCTGGTTCCCGTTCTGCACGCGGCCGGAAAGTCCGGACCCGGGCCCGTGCGGCGGCCGTCGAAGCCTGGGCCGCCGACATCGGCGCCGCAGTCGCCGGGCTGGCGGCGATGGCTGCTGCCGGCCGTCCTCGCCGTCACGGTGCTGTCCCTCCTGCTGACGCACAGCCGTACCGGAACAGAACCCCGTTACGCCTACAGCGACTTCGCGGGCAGGGTGGACGCGGGCCAGGTCAAGACGGTCGACATCACCGACAAGGGCGCGATCACCGGCACGCTGAAGGACGGGACGAGGTTCACCACCCAGATCCCGACCGCACTGGACAACAGTCAGCTCACCAGACAGCTGCAGACCCAGCACGTCGCGATCACCGCGACCCAGAGCGGAGGCGGCTCGATCCTGTCGACGCTGTTCGTCTTCCTGCCGTTGATCGTCATCGCCGCGCTCTTCCTCTGGTCGGGGCGTGCGGTCTCAAGGACGATGACCGGTGGTCTGAGCGCGATCGGGCGGTCACGGGCGAAGATCATCGAGGCGGAACGGCCGAGTACCCGGTTCATCGATGTCGCGGGCTACGAGGGCGTCAAGCAGGAGGTCAGCGAGGTCGTGGACTTCCTGCGCAGCCCCGAGCGGTACGCCGCAGCCGGGGCCAAGGGACCCCGTGGCGTGATCATGGTCGGCCCGCCCGGCACCGGCAAGACCCTGCTCGCCCGCGCGGTCGCCGGAGAGGCCGAGGTCCCCTTCCTCTCGGTGACCGGCTCGGCTTTCGTCGAGATGTTCGTCGGCGTCGGGGCCTCCCGGGTCCGGGACCTGTTCGACGATGCCCGCAAGCGAGCCCCGTCGATCATCTTCATCGACGAGATCGACGCGGTCGGCGGTCGGCGCGGCGGCGGTAGCAGGCTGGGCGGCAACGACGAACGGGAGCAGACCCTCAACCAGCTGCTCGCCGAGATGGACGGCTTCGACCAGGGCACCGGCATCGTCGTCCTGGCCGCCACCAATCGCCCGGACGCGCTCGACCCGGCGCTGCTGCGGCCCGGCCGGTTCGACCGCCAGGTCACCGTGCCGCTGCCCAGCCAGGCCGAGCGGGCCGCGATCCTCGCGGTCCACGTCCACGGCAAGACGCTGGCCCCCGATGTCGACCTCGACCGCATCGCCCGCGGCACCCCCGGTTTCTCCGGCGCCGACCTGGCCAACCTGGTGAACGAGGCCGCCATCAACGCGGTACGCGCCGAGCGCGCCACCATCAGCGCGCAGGACCTCGACACCGCCCGCGACCGGGTGCTCCTCGGCCGCCGCGAGTCCTCCAACGCGCTGCTCCCGGAGGAACGCCGCTCGGTCGCCGTCCACGAGTCCGGGCACGCCCTGATGGCCGCGTTGTGCGCACACGCGGACCCGGTCGCCAAGGTGACCATCCTGCCCGCCGGCGTCACCCTCGGTGCCACCGAGCAGCTGCCCGAGGCGGAGCGGCACCTGTACAGCGAGAGCTACCTGACCGACCTGCTCACCGTCAAGCTCGGCGGCCGGGCCGCGGAACTGGTGGTCTTCGGGGAGGGATCGACCGGCGCGGCGAACGATCTGGCCAACGCCACCGCGCTCGCCACCCGGATGGTCCGCGAGTTCGGCCTGTCCAGCGAACTCGGGCCGGTGGGATACGCCATCACCACCCCGCAGCACCTCGGCGAGAGCCCGGAGGACCTGCTGCGCCGGCCCTACTCGGAGCAGACCCAGCGCACGGTCGACCAGGAGGTGGCCCGGCTGCTCCGGGAGGCCGAGGCACGGGCGGTCGGGCTGCTGCGCGGTCACCGCCGCGAGCTGGAGGAGCTGGCCGGGCTGCTGGTGGAGCAGGAGACGGTGGACGGCAAGGTCGTTCTCGGCATCGTGAACGGGAGCCCACGGCCGGCGCAGCCCCGCCGGCCGCAGGAAGGTCGGAGGTGACGGGCGGAGCGTCGACGGGCGGAGCGTCGACGGAGCAACGCCCGCAGTACTCGGTCCGCACGCAGGACCACCATGAGGGAGCGGCGCCCGCTGCCCGAGCCCCGGATTCCGCGAGACTCCCCTCGGGCGGCCCACGAGGGACCCTCGGCAGCCGTACGACGAGGTGCTCGCCTTCGCCTTCGAGGAGGCCTCGGTGTGTTCGGTGCCACTGCGGGTGGTCCATGCCTGGAGCCCGCCGGGTGGCAGGGCACACCTGTCCTTCGGAAGCGGCGGCGGCCAGGAGAAGGACTTGGCGGCTGCCGAGGAGCGGGCCCTCGCGCAGATGCCGGCACCCTGGCGCGAGCGCTGTCCGAACGTGGAGGTCGCGACAGCTTTGGTGTCCGGCAGTCCGGAGGTCGCTCTGGTGGAGTCGGCGTCGCGGGCCGGGCTCCTGGTGGTCGGCCGCCACGTCCGGCGCGTGCCCGTCGGACCGCACCTGGGTGCGGTCGCACATGCGGCGATCCACCATGCGCTCTGCCCCGTCGCGGTCGTGCCGTTCAGCTGACCTGACGCCGGGTTCTGCCGGTCGTTCGACCGGACCGGCATCCGCGCCGCGGTTGCCGGATCTGCCGGTCAACCGGTTGACCGGCGTCCCTGGTCCACAGGCCGCCGCGGCCGGCGGTGCCGATCGGACGGCCTTCCCCGGTCCGGGCGGTCCGCGGGTGGCGTGGTGCGCCGATTCACGCAGCCGAGGCCTCGGGCGCGGGCGGCACGACGACGACGGGAACGTGGGCGTGGTGGATGACCTCGGTGCTGGTCGAGCCGAGCGCGAGGCGACCCCAGATGCCGGCGCCCCGGGTGCCCACCACGAGCAGGCTCGCGTCCCGGCTCGCGTGCAGCAGGACCTGCGTGGGCCGGCCGCGCTCGCAGTGGACCTCGACCTCGACGAACGGCTCGCCGACCTGTCGGCGTAGCTCGTCGACCGAGTCCGTCACCTCGCGCGCGACGATGTCGTGCAGGTGCGTCGGAAACTCGCCGCTCGTGCGGGGCCAGGCAGCCCCGCCCAGATCCGACCGCCCGGTGTGGCTGGAGCCGTAGGCGCAGACGGCCCGCACGGTGACGCCGCGCACCTGTGCCTCGCGGAGGGCGAAGAGCACGGCGCGACGGGCGGGCTCCGAGCCGTCCGTACCGACCACTACCGGGCCGGCGGAACCGTGAGTGGAAACGTTGCCCATGGTGACCTCCGACGGTGTGCGGCCGGTGAGCGGGCCGGCGGACTCCGCGACTCCGGTAGGTCCGAGGGAGGGCGCGGTCGCCGACCTGTCCGCTGTCCTCCATGGTCCTCCGCCTGTCTCGCCGTGGCACGTCCGTCCCCGTCGTGAGCTCGTGCTCCGTCGGATCAGCGGCATCGGGACGGCTCCGAGGGCGCCGTCGTTCGCGCGTGCCCTTGAGGCTCTTGCCCGGCGCCTGCCCGGATCCGGGCACCTTGATCCGGGCACCTTGACAGACGTAGCACAAGCGCGGTGAACCCGGGGGGAACATCGAGCCCGTGCGTTCGTGGTCGTGCACTGACGCCTCCGTCGGTGGCCGACCCGTGTACGAGGGCCTGGGAGCACGAGGGCCTGGGAGCACGAGGACTTGGGCGCGGCGTTCAGGATCAGTGCCTGAGCGCCGCGCTCTTCCTTGACGGTGGAAGAGCCCGCCGCCGTTGGCCCGGGAGGTCGCCGTCGCGGCCATGTCGGCCCCCTGGGGGGTCAGTTCGACTTCGAGAGGCCGTCGGATCGGGGGAGCGGTTTTCTAGAGGCCCTGGGCGAGCAGGAGTTCGTGGGCCAGGCGGGCGCTGCGGGCGGCCTGCTCGGGGTCGGGTTCCTGGTCGGGGATCTCCTCCATCCCCTGGACGAGGGTGCGGATCGCCTGCCCGAGGGCCTGGACCTGGGACTCCAGCATCTCCACGCGCTCAATGGCGCTTTCGAGGTCTCGACCGGGCGGGTGGAGGCCGTCGCCGGGTGAGTCGCTGGTGGCGGGGTCGGTGGTGGGGTGGGTCGTCATCGGTTGCTCCTGCGGGGGTGGTTGTGTCGGGGGGCTTGCCCGGCGGGTGGATGAGGCCGTAGCAGCCGTCGTAGCGGTGGCGGACGGGACGGGCCCGGGCGCGGCGACCAGCTCCAGGGCCTTGGTGTCGACCTCGGTTCCGGTTCTCATACGAGCCCTCCTCGGGCGGAACCGTGGCTCTTCGGGGCTGCCACACCGTGATGCAGCGCGGTACACCCGGCTGGAGCGCGAGGCAGGTGCGGCTGCCCGTACGGCTGACGGCATCCGGCGTGCCCACTCGGCCCCGGTACGGTTGCGTCCCGGTTTCCCGGGCCGACCGTGGACCACTCCGTACCCGACGCTAGTCCGGTTCGCGCCCAGAAGCGATGGCCGCGCGGCCCCGCCCGGTGGTCTGCTCCCGGGAGATCGTCAATTTCCGGGCCGCGCCTTGCGCTCGCCGAGATTCTCCGTGCCGGGCGCGGGCCCGGATGTCAGTCGTGCGGGATGACGGCGACGGGGCAGACCGCGTGGTGGATCGCGGCGTGGGCCACCGGGCCGATGCGTGGTCCCAGGCCGGTGCGGTACCCGCCGCGCCCCACTACGAGAAGGCTTGCGCCGGGTGCGATGTCCACGACGGCCCGGCCCGGGCCGTCGTGGCTGAGGTGCTCCACCACGTGGACGGTGGGGAACTTCTCGTGCCATGGGAGCAGCGCCTCGTGCAGTGCCTGCTGGTCCGACTGTTGCAGAGACTCCTTGGGCGGCCGGTCCCAGCTGAGGGCCACTGGCCGGCGAGTGGTGGCGTGGACGGCGAGCAGGGGCGTGCGGCGTCTGGCGGCGGCGCCGAAGGCGAACCCGACCGCGCCCTCGTACCCGGAGCGGAGACTCATGCCAACGGCCACCGCGCCGGGCCGCGCGGCGGGTGTGCGGGTGCCCTCCGGTTCCTCGCAGGCGCGGACCAGCACCACGGGCCGTTCGAACCGGGCGACGGCGTGCAGGGCGAGCGAGCCGAGCAGGTAGCCCTGGACGCTGCCCAGCCCCTGCGAACCGAGCACCAGCATCTCCGCGTTGCGGGCGGCGGGCAGCAGTGCCGTCGGCGTGTCCACGGGCAGGACTTCGCTGATGACGGGTACGTCGGGGTAGCGCTTGAGCAGGTCGCTCTCCGCGTCCTGGAGGATGCGCTGCGCTGCCCGGGCCTGTGGGTGCTCACCGGGGACGTTCTGCGCCGTCATGGAGCGCAGGATCCACAGGTGCAGCAGCCGTACCGGTAGCCCGCGCAGTTGCGCCTCCTGGGCTGCCCAACGGGCGGCGGACAGGCTCTCGGGGGAGCCGTCGAGGCCGACGGTGATCTCCGGTTGCATGGTGGTTGCCTCCGTGTCGTCATTTCTGCCCGATCTCTGCCGGACCGGACGGGCCGTGGCAGCTCAGACGGTGGAGCCGGCTTTCCCGCCCGGTGGGACCATGACGGTCGCGGTGTGCCCCGTGTGGCCGTCGGCTCCTCGCGGTACTGCCGTCCGAGCGCCCCGTGACAGCCTCCCGCACTTCACGGCGGTACCACGTCCAGCCTGGACAACGGCGGCACCGGTCGCACTTCGGGCGGCCGGGGCAGCCGCCTGTGGGAACGGTGAGACTGGGAAGTGATGGACCACTGCACGGCGGTGGTGAAGACGGCGGAGCCGGCCGGCCCGCCGGGAACGGGAGTCGACCGATGGCTGGGAACGGGCGCGACGGACAACGCCGGCTGACCGGCGAGCCGGCCGAGCTGGTCCGGCTGGCGGGCGCGGCAATGAGCGAGGTCATGGACGGGCTGACCGGCTCGGCCGCCGTGGCGGAGGGGGCGACGGCTGCCGACAAGGCGCTGGCAGAGCTGCGTGAGCGGATCGAGGAGGACGCGGCAGGCGTGTTGCCGGGCAGGACCGCGCAGAGGTCGGACCGGCACACGATCGTCGTCGGCGTGCATGTGGGTACCGAGGTGGAATGCCTGGCGGATCTCGCTGAGCAGCTGCTGCGACTGGCCTGGTCGCGCCAGTCGGCCGAGCCGTGGCCGGAGCGGCTGAGGCTGCCCCTGCGCGGAATGGGCGAGGTCGTGCTGGTGATGCTCGCCAAGGCCGCTGACACGCTGGAGGCCGAGGCCGCCGAAGCCCGCGCGGATCTGCTCGCGGAGCAGCACGAGGTCGCCCAGCGGCAGCGCCTGTTGTACGAGCTGCTGCTGTCCGGGGCCGAACCTGCCGGGGCCGGAGACAGCGCCGACGCGACCCTGCTGGCGTGCTACTACCAGCGCTGTGCCGACCACGCCGTCTCCGTCGCGCGCCATGCGGTCCTGTTTTCGGCGGCCGGGGGCCGGTGAGGCGGGCGAGTCTGCCGACCGCCAGTGCCGCGGTGGTGACCGCCGTCAGCGCGGCCTCGTGACCGTGACCGGTGGCCACCGGGGAAGGCCGCCCGTGCCTCCCGTCCGCCGTGGTCGAGTTTCCGGTCATGCGGTGCCGGCGGGGGCGGTGGCGTCGAGGATCAGCTGCCAGGTGGCCTGGTTCAGGACGCTGCCGCGGTGGGTCACCAGCAGGGCGGCCTGGAGCGGGTCGGTCGGATCGATCGCCGGTGGGCCGCCGCCACGGGTCAGATGCCGGAGGAGCGCCGTGACGTTGTGTGCGAAGGCGGTCGATGCGGTGGCGGGTACCTGCGACGGGAGGTTGCCGGCGCCCATCACCGTGACTCCGTCACCGACCGGCGTCGTGGTGTCCGGTTCGGCGCCCTCGACGTTGCCGCCCAGCGGGCCGACTGCCAGGTCGACCACGACCGAGCCGGGGCGCATCGCGCGCACCGCGTCGCCGATCAGCAGCGTCGGTGGTGGCCTGTCGGGCGGGTCGACGGAGGCGAAGACCAGGTCGAAGCCGGGGAGCGCGGCGGCCAGCCCGTGGCGCAGCTCGTCCTGCTCGGTGTCGAGGGCCTGGGCCAGTCCCGCCGCGCCGGTCACCGGGGGAAGGTTCGGCAGGTCGAGCAGGGTGGCGCCGAGCGCGACGGCCTCCGCCCGCTCGCGGCGCCGCAGCTCATGGACGTGGACGAGCGCGCCGAGGCGGCGGGCCGTGTCGACCGCCTGCAGGCCTGCGGCCCCGGCGCCGACAACCAGGGCCCGGACGGGCTCGAAGGACGCGGTCGTCGAGCCCCAGGGCGGCAGGCAGCGGTCCAGCCGGTCGGCCGCGGTCAGCACGGCCCGGTAGCCGGCGATCCGGGCCTGCGAGGTGCGGGCATCCATGGGGTATCCGTCGCTCATCTTCTCCGGTACCAGGTCGAGACCGATCGCGGTGAGGCCCTGGTCGGCCCATTGGCGGACCAGGAAGGGGATCAGGGTCGGCCGGAGCAGGGCGATCAGCAGCTGACCCGGGCGAAAGCGGTGGGTGAGACCGAGGTTGGGGCTCTGTACGCCGAGCAGGATGTCCGCGCGGCGCAGCAGGTCGGTGCGCGGAACGAGACGCGCGCCGACGGCGGTGTAGGCATCGTCGGGGCACCAGGCGCGGGTGCCGGCGCCGGGCTCCACCAGGACGGTCAGGCCCAGCGCGCCGACGGTGCGGACCAGTTCGGGGACGAGAGCCACCCGCCGCTCACCGGGTGCCGTCTCCCGCAGGACCCCCGCCGTCATAGCCGTCACAGCCGTTGCCACCGCCCTTCGGAGCAGGCCGACATGCCCAGTATGTCGCGTTTTGAGAGGCTGGATCCCCCGGACGGACCACCGGCAGCCGAGGAGCGGACGACCGGACGAGCGGACGACCGGACGAGTGGAGGGAGCCGGCGGTGGCAGGCAGGGGCTGGCAGTTCTGGGTGGACCGGGGCGGTACCTTCACCGACGTGGTCGCGCTCAGCCCGGACGGGCGGGTGCTGACCCACAAGCTGCTCTCGCACGACCCGGCGAGATACCGCGATCCCGCCGTCGCCGGAATCCGCGCGCTGCTGGGTCGCGAGGGCGGCCGGGCCGGTGCCGATCGGATCGAGGCGGTCCGGATGGGCACGACGGTGGCGACCAACGCCCTGCTGGAGCGCAAGGGCGAGCCGACGGCGCTGGTGATCACCCGCGGCTTCGCGGACGCGCTGCGGATCGGCTACCAGAACCGGCCGCACATCTTCGACCGTGAGATCAAGCTGCCCGAGCCGCTGTACGGCCGGGTGATCGAGGTGGACGAGCGGATCACGGCCGAGGGCACCGTACTGCGCGCGCCCGATCTGGAACGGCTCGCCCACGATCTGCGCCGCTGCTACCGGGACGGCATCCGTGCGGTCGCGGTGGTGTGCCTGCACAGCTACCTGCACCCCGCGCACGAGCGGGCGGTTGGTCGGCTCGCCGAGGAGATCGGCTTCCCGCAGGTCTCGCTCTCCAGCGAGGCCAGCCCGCTGATGAAGCTGGTGCCGCGCGGCGACACCGCCGTGGTGGACGCCTACCTGTCGCCGGGGCTGCGCCGCTATGTGCGGGAGGTGGCCGAGGAACTGCGCGGCGTGCGGCTGATGTTCATGCAGTCCAACGGCGGCCTTGCCGAGGCCGGGCACTTCCGCGGCAAGGACGCGATCCTCTCCGGGCCGGCCGGCGGCATCGTCGGCATGGTGCGGATGTCGCAGCTGGCCGGCTTCGACCGGGTGATCGGCTTCGACATGGGCGGCACATCCACCGACGTCTCGCACTACGCGGGCGAGTACGAGCGGGTGCTCACCACCCAGGTGGCGGGCGTGCGACTGCGCGCGCCGATGCTGGCCATCCACACCGTGGCGGCCGGCGGCGGTTCCGTCCTGCACTTCGACGGCAGCCGGCTCCGGGTCGGCCCCGACTCGGCCGGGGCCGACCCGGGACCGGCCGGCTACCGCGGCGGCGGACCACTGACCGTCACCGACGCCAACCTGGAACTCGGGCGGATCCAGCCCGAGTACTTTCCACAGGTCTTCGGCCCCGATGGCGACCGGTCGCTCGACCTCGACCTGGTGCGGCGCCAGTTCGCGCAGCTGGCAGAGGAGATCGGCGCCGCCACCGGAGAACGGCGCTCACCCGAGCAGATCGCCGAGGGGTTCCTGCGGATCGCGGTGGGCAACATCGCCAACGCCGTCAAGCGGATCTCGGTGCAGCAGGGCCGCGACGTCACCCGGTACGCGCTGACCACCTTCGGCGGGGCAGGAGGGCAGCACGCCTGTGCGGTGGCCGACGCGCTGGGCATCCGTACGGTGCTGGTGCCGCCGATGTCCGGGGTGCTCTCCGCGCTGGGTATCGGCCTGGCCGACACCACGGTCCTGCGGGAACGAGCGGTGGAGCGTGCGCTCGAACCCGCCTCGATGCCGGCGGTCCGGGAGATCGCCGGAGAGCTGGAGGCAGCGGCCCGGACCGAACTGCTCGACCAGGGCGCCGCTACCGAGCGGATCCGGGTGACGCACCGGGCACGGCTGCGCTACGACGGTACTGACACCACGCTCGCGGTCGAGCTGGCCGGGCCCACCAGGATGGCCGCCGCGTTCGAGGCCGTGCACCGCGCCACCTACTCGTTCCTGATGGACCGTCCGATCGTCGTCGAGGCCCTGCTGGTGGAGGCCACCGGCCTCAGCGAGCAGCCCGATCTCGGCGCCCTGGGCACACCGGGCGGACTTCCCGGCGAGGCGCACACGGTGCGGCTGTACACCGGTGGCGCCTGGCGCGAGGTGCCGCTGCTGGAACGAGAGCGGATGCGTCCGGCACACACCGTCACCGGCCCGGCGGTCATCGCCGAGGCCAACGCCACCACCGTGGTCGACGAGGGCTGGCGGGCGACGCTGGCCCCGACCGGGCACCTGTTGGTGGAACGCTCCGGCGCCCGCGCCGAACCGGGCGTCGGCACCGCAGCCGACCCGGTGCTGCTGGAGATCTTCAACAACCTCTTCATGGCGATCGCCCAGCAGATGGGCGCCCGGCTGGAGTCGACCGCCCAGTCGGTCAACATCAAGGAGCGGCTGGACTTCTCCTGCGCGCTCTTCGACCCCGACGGCAACCTGGTCGCCAACGCCCCGCACATCCCGGTGCACCTGGGCTCGATGGGCACCACCGTGAAGGAGGTGATCCGCCGCCGGGCCGGCGCCATGAGGCCGGGTGACGCCTACGCGGTCAACGACCCGTACCACGGTGGCACCCACCTGCCCGACATCACCGTGGTGACACCGGTCTTCGACAGCGATCGCGACGAGATCCTCTTCTTCGTCGCCTCCCGGGGCCACCATGCCGAGCTCGGCGGAATCTCCCCCGGCTCGATGCCGGCGACCAGCCGGGAGATCCACCAGGAGGGCGTGCTCTTCGACAACTGGCTCCTGGTGGCGGACGGCAGACTCCGCGAGGCCGAGACCCGGAAGCTGCTCACGGAGGGACCCCACCCCTCCCGCGACCCCGCCACCAACCTCGCCGACCTGCGCGCGCAGGTCGCCGCCAACCAGAAGGGCGTGGACGAAGTCGCCGCGATGATCGAGCACTTCGGGCTGGACGTGGTGCAGGCTTACATGCGGCACGTGCAGGACAACGCCGAGGAGGCCGTGCGCCGGGTCATCGACTCCCTCCAGGACGGGCAGTACCGGTACGAGACGGACTCCGGCGCGGTGATCGCGGTGCGGGTCGAGGTCGATCGCGCACAGCGCAGCGCCACGATCGACTTCACCGGTACCGCCGCTCAGCTCGACTCCAACCTCAACGCACCGTCGGCCGTCGTCACCGCCGCCGTGCTGTACGTCTTCCGCACCCTGGTCGCCGACGACATCCCGCTCAACGACGGCTGCCTGCGCCCGCTGCGCATCGTCGTACCGCCCGGCTCGATGCTCGCGCCCGTCTACCCGGCGGCGGTGGTCGCGGGGAACGTCGAGACCTCGCAGGCGATCGTCGGCGCACTCTACGCCGCACTCGGCGTCCAGGCCGAGGGCTCCGGGACGATGAACAACGTCAGCTTCGGCAACGAGCAGCACCAGTACTACGAGACGGTCGCCTCCGGCTCGGGAGCGGGCGAGGGCTTCGACGGTGCGAGCGTGGTGCAGACACACATGACCAACTCCCGCCTCACCGACCCCGAGGTCCTCGAATGGCGCCTGCCGGTCCTGCTGGAGGAGTTCGCCGTGCGCCACGGCAGCGGTGGTGCGGGCCGTTGGCGCGGTGGCGACGGAGCGGTGCGGCGGATCCGGTTCCGCGAGCCGATGACCGTGAGCATCCTGTCCGGGCACCGGCGGGTACCGCCCTACGGCATGGCAGGCGGAAAGCCCGGCACCCTTGGCACCAACCGGGTGCGCCGGGCAGACGGCAGCACGGTCCGGCTGGCCGGCTGCGACAGCGCCGACCTCGCGGCAGGGGACGTCCTGGAGATCGAGACTCCCGGCGGGGGAGGTTACGGGCCGGCCTGACGCACCGCCCGGTCGGCGAAGGCGTGCCGGATTCGGGCTTCGCCCGGGGCTTTCTCGCGCCCGTCGTGGGCGAAGGGGTTCGCAGGTAGGTGTGCGGGCCGGGGAGGGGCGTGGTGACGCGGCCGACGTCTGATCAGACCACGTCTCACTGCGGGCGTCAGCCGTCGCCCGTTCGTCACGGCGGATGAGCTGATCCAGGCAGCTCGGGGCGCGCGGTTGCTCGTGATGGGCAGCCGGGGCCCGGGCGGCTTCGCCGGGACCGTACTCGGCTCGGTCAGCCGGGCCCGCGTGGAGCACGCGAGCTGAAGCCGCGGGGAAGGATGCGCTGACCCGCCGCCCCGACTACACGGGCGGCTCGGGGTAGTACTGGATGCCGTGGCGCACCTGGCGCGCGCGTTCCACCGAGTGCAGGCGCGTCACGAGGTGCAGTGCCATGTCGATGCCGGCCGAGATGCCGGCCGAGGTGATGACGTCGCCGTCGTCGACGAAGCGGGCGTCCCGGTGGACTTCGGCGGTGGGCTCCAGTTCGGCGAGCAGGTCGAGGGACGCCCAGTGCGTGGTGACGGAACGGCCTTGCAGCAGGCCCGCCTTGGCCAGGACGAGCGCCCCGGTGCAGACGCTGGTCGTCAGCGACGCCCGTGCGTCGAGCCGGCGGACCCAGTCGAGATGGTCCTCGTCCTCCAGCAACGGGCGGGTGCCTTGGCCGCCGGGGTGCAGGACGACGTCGGCGGCCGGCATCCCGTCCCGGGAGAAGTGCGGCAGGACGGTGAGGCCCTTCGCGCACTCCGCCGGAGCGCCGTCCCGGGAGACGCAGTTCACCTGCCAGCCGTCCTCGGGGAACTTGCGCGTCCAATAGGAGAGAACCTCCCAGGGCCCGATGGCGTCCAGCTCCTCGACCTCCGGGAAGAGCAGGATCGCGATCTGACGAAGCCTTCTGTCGCTCATGGGCGCCATCAAAGCAGAGGTCCCGGAGCCGTCGCCAGTGGTACGGGAGCGTTGCGGGACAAACCGGAAGCGCGGGGCGGACGGATTCACCCGGCTGGTCTTACCGGCTTCCTCTGTTGTGTGACGTAGCGTCAAATCTCCTGTGCTTCAAGGTTTCTGACGATATTACAGATCGTTGACTTTGGTATAGACCTCTGAATAGATTGTGCGCCGTGCGGACGGGGTCGCCGTGCGGACCCACCGCCGGGTGTCCCGGTGCCCGCAGGTCGTGACCTGCCCCGATACCGCCGGATGTTTCGCGCCTTTCGCCACCCCTTGTCTCCGACGGAGGATGCTTTCAGGTGCTCGACCAGGAAGAAGTTCACCGACGATCGTTCTCCGCACGGGGCGGAACCGCTCCGCTGACCTGGGGGCAGCTCGCGATCTGGAAGACCATCGCGTGGATGGGGGACGAAGCGCACTATTTCAATGTGCGCCGGCTGATCGACCTCCCCGACGGCACCACGGTGGACCGCGCGGTGGAGGCGGTCCGCGAACTCGTCGTCCGGCACGAGGCGTTGCGGACCCGCTGGGAGGAAGACGAGGAGGAACCCACGCAGACGGTGCGGGCCGAGGGCGCCGTCGAGATCCTGGTCGTGCCCGTACCCGAGGGGGACGTCCGCGAGGCGGCGGAGGCCCGCACCCTTGTCCAGGCCGCCGAGCGGCTCCCCGGCGCCGAGGGGATGCCGGGCCGCTTCACGGTCTTCACCCGCGGCACCGAGGCGATGTGCGTCGGCCTGGTGGTCACCCACCAGGCCGTGGACGGCTGGTCGATGCGAATCCTGGAACGCCAACTGCGCGCCCTCGCCGCGGGCGAGCAACTCGCCGCCGACCCGTGGCAGCCGCGCGACCAGGCCGGCGTCGAGCGATCACCGGCCGGGCTCGCCCGCAGCCGGGGCGCGCTGCGCTACTGGGAGCGGACCATCGAGAAGGCTCCCCCCGCGATGTTCGGGCCGTCCCCGCAGAGCGCTGCCGACCCGGAGCGCTTCGTCCGGCTGGGGATGGACTCGCCCGCGCTCGCGCTCGCCGCCACCGCACTGGCCGACCACTGCAGGACGTCCGTCTCCACGGTCCTGCTCGCCGCGACGGCCGCCGTCGTGAGCCGCTTCGCGGAGCGCACCTCCGTGGTGCTCCAACTGATCGCCTTCAACCGGGTCGACCCGCGCACCGACGACCTGGTGGGCTCCATGACGGAGAACGCGCTGTTCACCGTCGACGTGGACGCGGCCGACTTCCCCTCCCTCGTCCGCGCGACCCACGAACGAGCCGCCATCGCCTACCAGAACGCCCGCTACCACCCCGTCGATCTCGACCGGGTACTGGACGGTGTCGCGCAGCGCCGCGGCGCCCGCCCCGACCTGGGCTGCTTCTTCAACGACGCGCGGTTCCAGGACCGGTGGCCCGACACGCTCGGCACGCTGCCCACCGAGGCCGGCGCCGTCGAGCGGCTCCGGGCCCGCACCCGCCTCCACGTCGAGGGCGCCTGGGCGGCCCAGGACGCGACCTTCTTCGCCCACACCGCCTACTCGCCCGACTCGGTCCGCTTCTTCGTCATGGCGGACACCCTCCTGCTGCCCCGGCCCGTCATCGAGGAGTGCCTGCGCGAGACCGAGCGGGTGGTCCTCGACAGCGCGCTCCGGCTCGCGGCAGCGCCTGTGCCGGGCGGAGAGGGCGCATGACCCCCGGACACCGCAATCCGGTCGCGTCCGTGCGCACCCGGGCGGCCCGGTGGGTGGCCATCGCCCGCCTGCTGCCGGCGGCCGGAGGGCCGCTTGTGACGCTCGCCCTCGCCGTGAACCTCGCACTGGGCCTGCTGCCCGTCGCGTTCATGGTCGCGACGGCCGTCGCGATCTCGCGGCTCCCCCGGGCGGCCGCCGCCGGCGGTGCCTGGGGCGTGGTGCTGCCCGCACTGCTGGTCGGCCTGTCCGCCTTCGTCGTCGCGCAGACACTGCGCCCGTTCCAGACCGCCGTGGCCGAGTCCGTCACCCGGGCCGTGGACGGCTACTGCGTCGACCGGCTGCTGACGGCGACCACCATTGACGCGCCGCCCTCCTCGCTGGACCGGCCGGAGGCGCTGGACCGTCTGGCGGACGCCCGGTCGGCGTTCGACCGCGCCATGCCCAGCCCCGGCGACGCCGTCGCGGGTCTGGTCGGCCTCGTCGCACGCTACGCCCAGCTCGCCGCCGCGCTGGTGGTCCTCGCCGTGGTGCTCCGGCCGTGGGCCGCCGTGCTGGCCGCCGTCACCGCGATCGCCGTCCGCTTCGGTCAGCGCGGCTCCCTCGCCGCCTTCGTCGAGTACTGGAAGGGGATGGCGGGCGAGCGCCGGAAGTCCGCCTACCTGCGGACCGCCGCGATCGAGGCGTCCGGCGGCAAGGAGATCCGTCTGCTCGGCGCCCTGCCCTGGTTCCGCGACCGCTACCGGGCCGAGGCCGTCGGCTACCTGGCGCAACTCTGGAAGGAGCGCCGTCGCCTGCTGCTGCTGCCGTTCGTCGGCCTCGCGGCAGTGGCGGCCGTCGGCGGCGGAGGGGTCTTCCTCGCCCTCGCGACCGGAGTCCCCCGGGGTACCGACGGCGCTCTGGCGCTGGCGCTGACCGTGCAGTGCCTGCTCGTCCCGCTGCGCTTCGGCGTCTACTTCCCGGAGAGCGACGTGCAGACCCAGTACGGCATGCTGGCCCACCGGGCGCTCACCGACTTCGAGGCACAGACGGGCCACGAGGCACGGCCGGAGCGGGCCAGGCCGGTACCCCGGCTGAGCGAGGGCATCGCGTTCCGGAAGGTCTCCTTCGGCTACCCCGGCGCGGACCGTCGGGTCTACGAGGAACTCGACCTGTTCCTGCCCGCCAACCGTTCCACGGCCGTCATCGGCCTCAACGGCGCGGGCAAGACGACCCTGGTCAAGCTGCTGGCACGGGTGCACGAACCGGGCTCCGGCCGGATCGAGGCCGACGGCGTGCCGCTGACCGACCTCGAACCGGCCGAGTGGCGCCGCCGACTCGCCGTCGTCTTCCAGGACTTCAACCGCTACGACCTGACCCTCGCGGAGAACGTCGCGCTGGGCGCCGCGCACCGGCCGATGGACCGGGACGCCGTCACCGCGGCCCTCGTCCGGGCCGGCGCCCGGGAGATTCTGGACGCCGTCGGACCGGACACCGCCCTCTCCGCCGCCTACCAGGGCGGGCGGGACCTCAGCGGTGGGCAGTGGCAGCGAGTGGCCCTCGCCCGCGCCCTCTACGCCGTCGACGCCGGGGCCGAGGTACTCGTCCTCGACGAGCCGACCGCCCAGCTCGACATCCGGGCCGAGGTGGCCTTCTACGACCGCTTCCTCGAACTCACCCGGGGGATCACCAGCGTGGTGATCTCGCACCGGTTCTCCACCGTCCGGCGCGCCGACAACATCGTCGTCATCGAGGACGGCGCCGTGATCGAGAACGGCGACCACGACAGCCTGCTCCGGGCCGGCGGGCGGTACGCGGAACTGTTCCGCCTCCAGGCCGACCGGTTCGACCGGGCCCCGGACGACCCGCAGGCGGACAGCACCGGTGACGGCCGGCCGGACGAGACCGCCCCCGACCGCCAGGGAGCTCTGCGATGAAGGATCTGTGGCTCGCCGTCGCGCACTTCATCCGGTTGTCCTGGCGCATCGACCGGCGCCGGCTGATCACCGGCCTGGGGCTGCTGCTGCTCGGCTGCCTGGCGACACCCGCTCTCGCCGTCGCCCTCAAGCACCTGACCGAGGCGGTGCTGGACGGCCACGGCGGCCCGGCCGTCGGTTTCGCGCTGGCGGCCGCGCTCCTCCTCGTCGGGGAGCAGATGCTGGGCCACTTCGCCCACCTGCACTACTTCGAGCTCGGCGAACTGGAGGAGGTCGAACTCCAGAGCCGTCTGCTCGACGCCGCCGGTGCCCCGGGCACCCTGGAACGGGTGGGCACCCCGGAGTTCGCCGACACCCTGCACCTCGTCCGCGAGGACGTGGTCAGAACGAGGTCGGCGCTGGAGGCGGTGCTGCAACTGGTCACCATCGGTTTCCAGACCGTGCTCACCATGGTGCTCCTGGCCCAGGTCCAGCCCGTCCTGGCCCTGCTGCCACTGCTCGCCGTGCCGCCGGTGCTGGTCGGCCACCGGGCCCAGGAGGTCGTGGAGCGCGCCAAGAAGCACAGCGCCGAGGACTCCCGGCGCACCCGCGACCTGCTCAGGCTCGCCACCGCACCCGGGCCGGCCGGGGAGATCCGCCTCTCCGGCGCCGGTCCCGAACTCCGCCGCCGGCAGGCCGAGTCCTGGCGGGCGGTGAGCGCGGTCCTGAACCGCGCACAGTGGAGCGCCGCCGCCCTGCGCGCCGTCGGACAGCTTCTGTTCGCGGCCGCCTACGCCGCCGCGCTGCTGATCACCGTCGGCGCGGCCCTCGACGGGCGGATCGGGCTCGGCGACGTCATCCTGGTCATCACCCTGACGGTGCAGATCAGCACCCAGACGGCCACCTTCCTGGGGCTGTTCGGCACGCTCCAGGGGGCCGGCCGGACCGTCCGCCGACTGGCCCGGCTCGGCGCGGAGGGAGACCGGGCGCCGGGCCCCGCCGCCGCTGAAGCCCCCGCGGGCACGGCCGCGGAGCCCGGTCCGGCAGCGGGCGCCGACCCGGCCGGGGCGCCGGGAACGGCCCCGCCCGTCGCCCGGCCCGGCCCGTCGGTCCCCGCACGGCTGCACGGCGGCATCCGCTTCGAACACGTCTCCTTCAGCTACCCCGGGGCGGCCGAGCCCGTCCTGGACGACATCGACCTGGAGATCCCGGCCGGTTCCACCATCGCCCTGGTCGGCGAGAACGGAGCCGGGAAGAGCACCCTGGTCAAGCTGCTCTGCGGCCTCTACCGCCCGACCCGGGGCCGGATCCTGGTCGACGGCACCGACCTCGCCGAGCTCGACCCCGTGGCCTGGCGGGCCCGGGTCGCCGCCCTGCTCCAGGACTTCGCCCGCTACGAACTGCCCCTGCGGCAGACCGTCGGACTCGGCGACCTCCGTCCCGGAGCACAACCCGGCGACGACACCGCCGCCCTCGCCGCCGCGCTGCGCTCGGCAGACGCCGAGAGCGTCGCCGCCGCCCTGCCCCGAGGCGTCGACCACCTGCTCGGCAAGGGCTACGGGGACGGTGCCGAACTCTCCGGCGGTCAGTGGCAGAAGCTGGGCCTCGCCCGCACCCTGCTGCGCCCGGCCCCGCTGCTGCTCATCCTCGACGAGCCGGCCTCGGCCCTGGACGCCGAGGCCGAGCACCTCCTGTTCGACGGATACGGCGCCACCGCCCGAACCAGGGCCCGGGCCCACGGCTCCGTCACGGTCCTGGTCACCCACCGCTTCTCCACCGTGAGCCGCGCCGAGAGAATCCTCGTCCTCACGGAGGGCCGGGTACGCGAATGGGGCACCCATGAGGAGCTCATGGCCCGCCCCGGACTCTACGCGGAGCTCTACACCCTGCAAGCCGCCGCATACGCCTAGAAAGGCAGGTACCTTGCACACCCGTGACCCCATCCACCGGTTCGAAGACCCCGCGACCGCGGAGGACGGCACCGAACTCGCCCGGATCTGGGCCGACCTGATCGCGATCTCGGCCCGTCCCGCACTCGCTGACGACGCCGCACCGGGACCAGGTCTGGCCAGGGCCCTGGCCGTGGTCGACAACGGCATCCTCAGCAGGGGATCCGGCGGTATCCGGTCCGTCCCCTCGGCCGGCGCGATCTTCCCCTACGACGTCCTCGCCCTGGACCGATCCGGCCCGGGCCCCGCCGTCCTCTACCGGCTCGATCTCGACCGCCGGCTCTGCGTCCGCACCGCCGGTGGCGCACCACTGGACGAGATCCTGGCCGAGGACGCCGACGACGAACGGTCCGTTCTCGTCCTGCTCGCCGTCCGCCCCTGGCTGTCGATCCGCAAGTACGGTCCGCGGGGCTACCTCTACGCGCAGATCGACACCGGACACGCGGCGACCAACATGCTGGGTACCGCGCTCGACCACGGCACCGCCCGGTTACGCCTCGCGGTGTCCCGGCAGCGGCTGGCCGCGGCACTCGCCGACCTCCTGCCGTACCGCGAGATCCACTCCGTCCTGGAGCTGGGACTCCCGGAGTCGCCCGACGCGCCCGTCCCGGAGGGCTGGAGCTACCTGTGCCAGGACCGGCCGGTCCCGATGGAGAACACCGGTCACCTGGAGGCGGTCTGCTGGTCCGGCATCCCCGACCTGCTCGCCACCGGGCAGGAACGGGCCCCGGTGGCGGCCCGTACCGTCGTCGACGCCGGCCCGGTGCTCCCGGCCTCGGCGCGGATCCGGCCCGGGGAGTGGACCGGTCTGTCCCGCCGGCGGCGCTCCTCCAAGCACTTCGGGCGCCGACCGCTCGACCCTGCCGTCCTGCTCGACACCGTCGGCACCCTGACGACCACACTGCCCTGCGACTTCGCCGGCGCCGGCCTCGGCGTCACGGTGCTCACCCCGCACGGCCGCCTCCCCGCCGGCCGACCGGAGCACCACGGCGAACCGCGCTTCCTGGGCACCGACTTCGTCACCGACGCCGAGGCGATCGCCCGCGCCTGCATGGGACAGCACCACCTGGCGGGCGCGGACACCTTCGTCCTGCTGCACGCCGACCGCGCCGGCACCCTCGGCAAGGGCCCCGCCCTGCTGCGCGAGGCCATCTTCCGGTCCGCGGCCGCCGCCCACCTGCTCTACCTGGGCGCCGCGCGCAACGCCATCGGGGTCACCGGCGTCGGCGGGTTCGACGCCGCCCGGTGGCGGGCCGCCGCCGAGCTGGACGACACCCGGGAACTGCTCTACATCGTCGCCCTCGGCAGCGACCGCGACGCCGGCCGCAAGCTGGACCGCGCCGAGATCGCCTACGCCCAGGGGGAAGGATGACCGGCCTGCTGTGGGAGCGCCTGCGCGAATCCCTGCACACCCACCGTGACCGGCCCGCCGTCACCGATCCGGACGGGACCGCCAGCTACGGTGAAATCCTCACCAGGGCAGTCGAGTTGAGCGAGAGTCTCGGGCTCGGTATCCGGCCCGGCCAGGACCGCCCCAGGATCGCCCTGAGCGCCGGCAACTCCGCGCACTACCCCGTCGCGCTGCTCGCCGCTCTGGGGAGCGGAGCGGTGCCCTTCCTCTTCGACCCGCAGTGGGGGGAGACGGAGATCGCCTCCGCCATCCGCAGCTGCGGCATCGACCTGCTGCTCCACGACCGCCCGCTGCCCGCCGGGTCGGCCGGCCCGGCCCGCCCACTGGCCGGGCCGCTACAGGTCAGCGAGGCCACCGGACCGCGCGAGCGCCCGGAGCTGCTGCCGACCACCGAACTGTGCCGCTACACCACCGGGAGCACCGGGTACCCGAGCTGCGTGGAGTTCTCCGGCACCGCCGTGACCGGCGCCGCCACCAGCTGGCTCGCCGGCACCGGTCTGCGGCCCGACGACCGCATCCTCTGCTTCGCGGGCCTCGCCAACGGCCTGGCCTTCAACACCTCGCTCGTCCCCGGCCTGCTCGCGGGCTCCGTCCTCCACCTGGCCGGTGGCCTGCCGACCGCCGGGCACGTGCTGCGGTACGTCCGGCAGACCGGGCCCACCCGGCTGACCGGGTTCCCGGCGCTGTACGCCTCGCTGCTGCGCCGCACCGCCCCCGCCCCGGAGCTCGCCGGAATCCGGGTGGCGATCTCCTCGGGCGCTCCGCTGCCGCCGGACGACGCCCGTGCCCTGATCGACCGGTACGGCCTTCCCGTCGCCAACTACTACGGCATCGCCGAGACCGGTCCGCTCACCTTCGACCGCGAGCCGGCCCTGGAGCGCGGCCTCGGCGCACCGCTGCCCGGCGTCGAGTTCCGGATCCCGCCCGGCGCGCGGGCCGGGGAGCCCGCCCCGATCTCGGTCCGCTCCTCGTCCATGGGCTCCCGGTACCTCAACGCACCCGGCCTCCTCGAACACCGCCTCGACCAGGACGGGTTCTACCTCACGGGCGACGAGGGCCACCTGGAGTCCGGGCTGCTGCACCTGTCCGGCCGCTCCGGCAAGCACATCAACGTCGGTGGCCGCAAGGTCGATCCCCACGAGGTGGCGGAAGTCCTGCGCACCGTGCCCGGTGTGACCGACGCCCTGGTCCTGGAGGTCACCAGGTCCGACGGCGACAAGGCGCTCGGCGCCCTGGTGGCCGCGCCGGCGCACGTGGGGACCGATGCCGTGCGCGCCCACTGCCGGGGCCTGCTGGCCCCCTACAAGGTGCCCGAGCGCCTCGCCGTGGTGGACCGGATCCCTGCCTCCAGCATCGGCAAGCCCCGGCTGGCCGCCGCGCGCGCCCTGCTGGAGGGCTGAGACCGGCGCGCCGGGGCGCCGGCCGGCCCGGCCGCCGTCCCGCCGCCTTGTCCGCACGTCCTCGTCCGCACGTCCTCGTCCGTACGCCCTTGTCCGTACGTCCTCGTCCGCACGCCCTTGTTCGCACGTCCGACCAGACCGTCCCCGCGAAACGGAGTGTCATGACCAACCCGTCCCCGCAGCCCAGCGCCCTGCACGATCGCGTCGCCGATCTCGCGGTGACCGCCTCCGACGGCGGGCTTCCCCTGGACGCCGTCCTGGTCGGCAGCTCCTCCTTCGCGGAGCTCGGCATGTCCTCCCTGTCCTTCCTGCGCCTGATCGACTCCCTGGAGAACGAGTTCGGCGTCTACATCGACCTGGAGGAGGCGGCCGGCACCCTCGGCACCGTGCGCGGCCTCGTGCGGTACATGGAGGACCAGGGAGTCGGCCCCCATGCCGGGTGAGACGTTCCGGGTCGCCCTGGTCGGCGCCCGGGGAAGGCTCGGTACGGCGGTGGCCGAGGCGTGCCGGGACGCCGGACACCACGTGCTGCCGACCGGCCAAGGCGGCGAGCTGCCGACCGGCGGCCGCCCCGACGTCGTGGTGGACGCCGCCCCGGCGGCCGCCACCGAGCGGACCGTCGCCCAGTGCCGGAGCGCCGGCCTGCCGCTGCTCAGCTGCGCCTCGGGGCTGACCCCACGGCACTTCGACGCTCTGCGGACCCTGGCGGCCGAACGGCCGGTCCTGCGGGCCGCCAATCTCTCGCTCGGCCACTGGCTCCAGCGCCGGGCGATCGCCGTGCTGGCCGAGGCCCTGGCCGGACACACCGACCGGCCGGAGGCCGTGGTGCGCGAGCGGCACACGGCGGCCAAGAAGGACAGCCCCAGCGCCTCCGCGCTGGCCCTGGCCGAGCTGTGGACCGCCCGGACCGGCGAGCCACCGACCGAGGTCGCGGCTCTGCGTTCCGGCCTGCCGGTCAGCGACCACACTTTCCAACTCACCTTTGAACAGCAAATTCTGACAATCAATCACGAGATCAGGTCACTGGCCGCGGCCGGCGCCGGCGCCCTGCTCGGGGTGCGCTGGCTCGCGCGGGCGGACGCCGGGCTGTGGTCGATGGACGACGTCTACGAGGCCGCGGCCCGAAGGAGCAGGCATGCCGATCAGCACCGATGAGACCGCTGCGGCCACGCCCGCGACCACACCCGCGACCGCCGGCCCGCCGGCCCCGACGCCCGCGCTGCTGCGGCTGCGCGGACACCTGGCGATCGGCGCCCGGTCGCTGTCGCTCGGCGGGCACGACGACTTCAACCAGGGCCAGGTCTCGGCCCGCCTCCCCGGCGGCGGGTCCTTCCAGATCAAGGGCGCCCTCACCGGCTTCGACGAGTGCCGGCCCGAGGACATCGTCCCCGCCGAGGTGGACCCAGACGCGCCGCCGCACCGCCTCGCCCCGCCCGAACTCCCCCTGCACCAGGCGGTGTACGCCGCCCGCCCCGACATCAACGCCATCGTGCACAGCCACGCGCCGTACACCCTGGTGTTCGGCGCGACCGACCTGGCGCTGCGCCCCGTCTCCCACGACGGTGCCTGCTTCGAGGACCGGTTGTCCCGCTTCACGGTCACCAGCAACACGATTCTGTCCATCGCCACCGGCCGCGCGGTCGCCGCCGCACTCGGGCCCGACCCGGCGCTGCTGCTCCGCAACCACGGCGGGCTGGTGGTCGGCAAGTCGCTCAAGCACGCCATCGTCCTCGCCCACCTGCTCGAACGGGCCTGCCGGTTGCAGCTCCTGGCGGAGTCGGCGCCCGGGGGCTACCACAGCTCCTCCGCCACCGACGTCGAGGCCAAGCGCGAGTTCATCTACGGCGACCTCGCGGTCCGGTCCTACTGGGAGCACTCCGTACGCGCCGTCGTACGGGCCTGGCCGGAGGCGGCGGGATGGTAAAGGTCGAACGGTCGTTCGCCGACGACACCCAGCGGGAGCTGTTCGCGCTGGTGGAGGAGATCGCGGACAAGGAACTCGCGCCGCGCGCCGCCGCGGAGGAGCGCTCGGGACGCTTCCCGAGGGAGCTGGTCGAACTCCTCGGCCGGGCCGGGCTGGTCGGCCTGCCGTTCCCGGAGCGCTGGGGCGGCGGGGACCAGCCGTACACGCTCTACCTCCAGGTGCTGGAACGGCTCGCGTACCGCTGGTTCGCCGTGGCCGAATCCGTCCACCTCCAGGTCCTCGCCTCGCACGGACTGGCCCGGTTCGGCGGCGACGAGCAGCGGGACAGATGGCTTCCGCGGCTGCTGAGCGGCGAGGTGCTCGGCGCGAACGCGCTGTCCGAGGCCGACGCCGGCTCGGACCTGGAGGGCATCAGGACGGCCGCCGTCCGGGAGGAGGGCGGCTACCGGATCTCCGGCACCAAGTCCTGGGTCAGCCACGGCGGTGTCGCCGGCCTCTACAACGTCTACTGCCGAACCGGCGGCGCCGGCCTGGGCGGGCTGACCTGCCTCATGGTGGACGCGCAGACTCCGGGCGTGCTGCCCCAGCGGCCCGAGCGCAAGATGGCGCTGGCCACCCTGCCGACCGCCCAGGTCGTCCTCCAGGACGTCCGGGTGCCGGAGTCCATGCGGCTCGGCCGCGAGAACCGGGGCATGCTGGTCGCGGCCTCGGTCTTCGACCACGGGCGGCTGGGCATCGCGGCCTGCGCGGTCGGCCTCGCTCAGGCGGCGCTGGACTACGCCGCCGACTACGCCAAAGGGCGAGTCCAGTTCGGCTCGCCGATCATCTCCTTCCAGGGCGTCGGCTTCCTGCTGGCCGACATGGCGACCCAGGTCGCGGCGGCCCGCGCCCTGCTGCTGGAGGCGGCCCTGATCCGGGACTCCGGGCGGCCGTTCGCGACCCAGGCCGCACAGGCCAAGCTCTTCGCGACCGACACCGCCATGCGGGTCACCACCGATGCCGTCCAGGTGCTCGGCGGCCACGGCTACGTCCAGGACCACCCCGTGGAGCGGTGGATGCGGGAGGCGAAGCTCCTGCAGATCATCGAGGGCACCAACCAGATCCAGCGAGCGGCGATCGCAAGGTCGCTGTGACCTCGGCGGGAACCTGCCAGGACCGCACGAACCGACACAGAGGATCACCATGCGCTTCGGCTGTTTCATCTCCCCCCTGCACCCGATCGGAGAGGACCCGACCCTCCTGTACCAGCGCGACCTCGAATTCGCCCAGGTGGTGGACTCGTTGAACTACGAGGAGCTGTGGATCGGGGAGCACCACTCGGCGGGCTGGGGCACCATCCCCGCGCCGGAGCTCCTCATCGCGGCCGCGGCCGAGCGCACCCGGCGAATCAAGTTCGCCACCGGGGTCACCGCGCTGCCGTACCACCACCCCTTCCTGGTCGCCGAACGGGCGATGCACCTCGACCACATGACCCGCGGCCGGTTCATCCTGGGCGGCGGGGCCGGGTCGGTGATCTCGGACATGCACATGTTCGGGATCGCGCCCGAGGACACCCGCGAGCGCACCGCCCAGGCGATGGAGACGATCGTCGCGCTGCTCGCGGGCGAGACGGTCACCCGGGACGAGGGCTGGTTCAGGCTCGTCGACGCCCGGCTGCAGCTGGGTCCGTTCAGCCCGGGCGGCCCGGAGGTCACCGTCGCCAGCGCCGCCACCCCGTTCGGCGTCCAGCTGGCCGGCCGGCTCGGCATCAGCGTGCTGTCCCACGCCGCACCGCCGTGGGGCGCCGTCCGGGCCGGGCACAGCCTGGGCATCGAACGGTTGGCGGACCAGTGGCGCCACCACGAGGAGGCGGCGGCCGAGGCCGGCCGACAGGTGTCCCGGGACGACTGGCGACTGGTCATACCCGTCCACGTGGGGCGGACCAGGGAGGAGGCACTGGAGGACATCCGGGAGGGGTGGCTGCGCCAGCGCGACGAACTCTGGATCGACACCATCGGCCTCCCGATGTCGCGCAACCCGCAGAGCGGCGCCAAGGCCTTCGAGGCCACCGTGGCGGCCAACGGGATCATCGTCGGCGACGTGGAGGACGTCGTCGGCGCGATCACCAAGCTGCAGGAGGTCACCGGCGGGTTCGGCACCCTGCTCATCTCCTGCCAGGACTGGGCGCCGTGGCCGGCCCAACTGCTGAGTGTGGACCTCTTCGCGCGGTTCGTGGCGCCCCGCTTCCGGGGCACGACCGACCGGCTGCGCGCCTCGAACGCGTGGGCGGCGGCCAACCGTACCGCCATGCAGGAAGCCGGTTTCGCGGCGCGGAACAAGGCCATGGCCGAGCACGGTGCGCCGGACGGCGGGGGCCAGGGGGAGCGCGAGCGCGTCTGACGGCGGCTCCGGCACGTTGCGCGCGCTCCGGGACGCCGTCGGCCCGCCCCTCGCCCGCCCTGCGCCGGGCGGAAGCCCTGCGGCCCGGGGCGGGCGACGTGCGAACCCTGCAGGGCTGATGACCACGGGCCGGGTTGTACTCGTGCGCGGTCATGCAGTCCGGTTGCAAGCCCTCCAGGGCAGATGACCACCTGCGACCGCGTCGGCCAGATGTACGTGATGGACCTGGCGTTGCAAGCCCTCCAGGGCAGATGACCACCTGACCACCACGGCGCCCGAGGCGGACTGGACCGTGTTGCAAGCCCTCCAGGGCAGATGACCACACCGGCCGCATCTACGGCGCCCCGATCCCCGGCGCCCTGTTGCAAGCCCTCCAGGGCAGATGACCACTGACAACCCCGGCCAGCACCACGTCGTCATCACCGCGTTGCAAGCCCTCCAGGGCAGATGACCACGCGGTTGAGCACGGCGCTTGCTGTGCGCGCCGCACTGTTGCAAGCCTTCCAGGGCAGATGACCACCGGCGGCCGGCACCAGGGGCAGGACCTGCCCGGCGTCGTTGCAAGCCCTCCAGGGCAGATGACCACTCGAGAGTCTCCAGCAGCGCCTGAAAGAGACCGCGTTGCAAGCCCTCCAGGGCAGATGACCACAGCGTCCCGTCGGGGAGCTGGGCCCACTCCCGGCTGCGTTGCAAGCCCTCCAGGGTAGATGACCACCCCGGCGCGCACGGTGGTGCGGTGGTCGGGAGCTGGTTGCAAGCCCTTCAGGGCAGATGACCACTGCGTGCGATCCCGTCAATGGTGGGCGGCTGCGCGCGTTGCAAGCCCTTCAGGGCAGATGACCACGGCCACCACCTGCATCCGGCAGACCGGCCACGGCGGGTTGCAAGCCCTTCAGGGCAGATGACCACCCCGGCCCAGACTCAACACGCGCTGGTCAACGTGGCGTTGCAAGCCCTTCAGGGCAGATGACCACTTGGGCCCCGGGGGTGGACTCCCCGAGAAGAACCCCCGTTGCAAGCCCTTCAGGGCAGATGACCACCCGGCACCAAGTGGGTTTCTACGTTGTAGATCCCGTTGCAAGCCCTTCAGGGCAGATGACCACGTGGTGACCACCACCAGGTCCGCGAGCGACAGCACGTTGCAAGCCCTTCAGGGCAGATGACCACCTTCCAGTTGCCGGCTATCGCCATGGCGGTCTGTCGTTGCAAGCCCTTCAGGGCAGATGACCACCCTCGAAAACGCAGTGTTCGAGGACCGGTTCTTCGCGTTGCAAGCCCTTCAGGGCAGATGACCACCCGAGGGTAAAGCACCAGGTCGCCGGGTGTATCGGGTGTGTGAGTGGCAGCTGTCCTGCGGTGACCGGTCGGTAGTGCATCACCGCAGGTCAGGGCGTTTTAGAGCGGCCCTACCTGTGGGTGCACGCTGTTCATGGGCTTGGTGGCGTCGTGGGTGTCGGTGCGGCCCCGCGACGTGGCTGTTGGGCGATCCGCGATGACGGCGAAGGCTTCCGCCAGCCTGGAACCTATAGCACATATAGATAATTATTGGCGCAAATAATGAGAAATGGAACCATCACTGTTCGTGTCCAACTAGGCTGCGCGACCAGCACGTTGGACGAGATGGCCGGCATATGGGTCTACGGGAGAGTGCGGTGCGAGTGAGGGTGGATGTCACGCCGGATACGCCGACCATGCGGTGGGACGACCTGCACGGCGCGGCCCGTGGTGTGGTGTATCAGCTGCTCCGTGGCCAGGACGAGGCGCTGGCTCAGGCGTTGCACGACGGCGGGTGGCGGGGGAAGCCGCTGAAGCCGGTCGGTGTGGCGGGGCCGTTGTTCATGGGAGCACCGCACCGCAAGGGCGTCTACACCACGTCGCGCGATGGGTCGGTGTGGTTCGGGTCGCCGGTCCCGGAGATCGCGTCTGTGCTGGTGCGGGCTTTGGCGTCGTGCGAGGAACTGGTGTGGGGTGCTACGCGGTTGCGGGTGCGCGGTGTGGCAGTGGACATGGACGCCGTGCTGCCGACGGGGGAGGGGCCGGTGGAACTGGAGACGGTGACACCGGTGGTGCTCAAGTACGAAGGCAGGAACCTGCTGCCGGGCGACGAGCACTATGTGGACCGGCTGGAGCACAACCTGGCGCACAAGGCCGACGTGCTGGGCCTGCCGGCCCCTCGGGGCCTGCGGGTGCTGGAGGCCGGCCCCCGGCGGCGGTTCACCGTGCGGGGGGCGCCGCGGATCGGGGCGCGCGTGCGGGTCGTGATGGAGGCCGATGCGCGGTTCGCGAATGCCGTGCGCTCCTGGGGCCTGGGGCTGGACACGATCCAGGGGTTCGGATGGGTGCGATGACCGCGCTCCTCGTGACCGGCCAGCCGCTGCAACGGGCGGGGGCGTGGGCCGTCACCGTCCTCGCCGATCGTGAGGACCCGAACCGAGTGAGCGAGGCCGATCTGGATGCCGTGTCGTCCGTCCTCGTGGCAGACGTGGTCGCGGCGGCGACGGCGGCCAAGGACACCAGCCGGTACGACTGGTGGAAGGTGCTGTTCGCGCTGTACCCCAACTCGAAGGCGACACACAGCAAGCGGACCTCGGACCCGCTCGTGCTCAGGCCGGACATCGAGAACCTCTTCGCCCCGGACTCCCCAGCCGCCGGGCCGGCGCGGCCCTGTACGTTCTGCGGAACCGGCGCGACGGTGGTGTGGGCGAAGTCCAACCTGCCGTTGTTCGACACGAGCAAGGCGCTGAACGCGCTGCCGCCGGGTGTCGCCGGCTGGCCGGTCTGCCGCGGGTGCCGGATCGCGATGTGGGCACTGCCCTACGGGGCATGGGTGACCGCGGGCTCGGCCACCGTGCTGTCCTGCGAGAACGACCAGGCCGAGTGGGAGTTCGCCCGGCGCAACGTGAGGCGCGCCCGCCGCGTGATGCAGGCCGGATTCACCGGCATGACCGCCACGGCCAGGCCCGAACTCGTAGCCCTCACCGCGCTGCGGGACGCGGCCGGCGGCCTGTGCGCGACCACGCTGTGGACCTTCAAGAACGACAACCAGGAGCCCTGGCTGCGCGTCACCCGCACACGCCGCGCCGTACCCGCCTTCCTCGCAACGGTGGATGGCAACGCGCCACTGCGCCGGGGCTGGCACCTGCTGCGCCGCGCCTTGACCCGTTACGACGCCCAGGGGCGGATCACCGCGGGCGGCGCGAGCGAGGCGGCGCGACTGCTCTTCGAGGCCGAGGACGGCCGCAGCCGGCCGCTGCTGGGACAGTTGCACCGCCTCCTCGCGGACGCCGGCGGTTCATGGAGCCTCCGCGACCGCGAGGCCCTGGCCCGGCTCGCCTTCACCTACGCCGAGGAGGTCTTCGGAATGGAAACGGATCTGGAACCGGTGGCGACGCTGATCGCCGACTGGATCGCGCGGGGCAGCAGCCCGCGCGGGCGTCTGGCGGAGTACCGCAAGGCCGCACTCAGCGACTACCAGCTCGGTGGGCTCCTGGTTCAGGCCTACACACGTCTGCAGTTGGACGGCAACGCCACTCCGTTGGCGGGCCCGGAGCTGTGGAAGCCGCTGATCCAGCGGCGGCCGCGGGCCTGGGAACAGCGGATGCTCCTGTTCGCGCAGGTGTCGGTGCTGCTCCAACAGCGCGGTGTCGCGGTCAGCGAGAAGGCGGCCGACCCGAAGCAGGAGCGTGAGATCGACGCGTTGACCGACCAGCCGGCACTCGCCGTTGACGGCGAGGACGAGGACGACGGCTACCACGACTACGAGATGGGACAGGCGTAAATGGCCTTCTTGGCAGGCATGATGGTACTTGCGGTGAGCGCGGGCGCTCCCAACAACGGGCGGGGCGAGGAGACCATGTCCCGTGTGAAGTTCGCGCGGATCAGGGGCCGCAAGCACCCGTACGTGTCCGCGCAGGCGGCGCGCCGCTGGATCAGGGAGACCATGGTCGAGCGCGGCTCGGTCCCGTCCCCGGTCACCCGGGTCGGCAAGGCCCAGGGCAAGGCGCAGAAAGCCAACACGCAGGCCGATCCGGTTCGCTTCGCCGATGACGACCTGTTCGGCTACATGAAGGCCGGGGCGAAGAAGGACGACGCGGCGACGACCTTGCGCGACAGCCCGTTCATGCTGGGCACGCTGATGTCCGTCGAACCGGTTTACCCCACCGAGGACTTCGGTGTGATGTCCCGGGGTGTGACCGAACCCGTCCTGCACGGCCACGAGTTCTACACCGCCGACTTGGCGGCACCCTTCCTGCTGGACGTGCCGAGGGTCGGCACGTTCACGCTGCCGGGGGCCGACGGGGTGGGCCGGCCGAACTACCTCACCCAGGAGCAGGCCCTCCAGGTCGCCGAGGCCGCAGCGCTCGGTGCCACCACTGGAATGTTCCGTGACCAGCCTGCGGTGCGGCTGCCGCTGGAGGAGCGCCGCCGCCGCGCGGCGCTGCTGCTGGAGGCGATCGCGCACCTCGGCGGAGGCGCGAAGCAGGCCCTGCACTACGGCGACAGGGTCCCCGCTCTGATGGTCCTGGTCCCCTTCAAGGGCGGCATCAACCCGCTGGGCAACATCATTGACAGCGACCCGGACACAGGGGTGCGCCTACGCGGGGACGTACTCGCCAAGGAACTCGAGGCCTGGAGCGGGGAGTGGGAAGCACCCGTCCGCATCGGATGGCGGCCCGGCTTCCGCGACCAGGCCCGTGAGGAGTTCGAGAAGCAGTGCGCCTGCGAGCTGGCCGACGGCACCATCGTCATCGACCACCCCCGTACCATCCTGCTCCAGCTGGCGGCCGACCTCCGTGACGGCCGACTGGACGGCTGGTTCGACGACCCGGACCAGAGGTGAGCCCGGTGCCGAACACGGCCCCGCCACCACCTCACGAGCCGGTGCAGGCGCTGCGCGCCACGTTCTACGCCCCCGTCGCCTCCTTCCGGGACCCGCTGTTCCCCGGTATCACCCGTATCCTTCCCGTACCGCCGCCCTCCACGGTCCGCGGCATGCTCGCCGCAGCCACCGGCGCGGCCGCCGAACCGCTGATCCTCGGGATGGCAGCGTGGTCCGAGGGCCACGGCATCGACACGGAGACCTATCACCCCATCGCCGCCGACGGCAGCAACCCCTCCGCCGGCGGGCGGGTACGGGCCGGCAAGGGCGGAGCGACAGCCAAGGACCGGCCCTTCCTGGCCGACGTCCACCTGACCGTATGGCTGCCTGATCCGGACGGCGCCCGGCTCGCCCAGGCACTCCGCCGACCATGCTATGCCCTGCGCCTGGGCCGTTCCCAGGACCTCGTGCACCTCACGGGCGCCGCACGCGTCGTTCTCGAACCCGCCCGGACGGCGATCGTCGGCCACGCGCTCGCCCCCCTCGACGGCCACGACGTGCCGTCCGCGCACACCCACCGCCTCGCCGACACCGTCTCCGCCGACCGCCTCACCACCACGTGGTCGTCGTACCTGTGGTGCGACGAGCCTGCCGGAGCGACCCTGGTCCGCCACGCCTACCGCGAAGCACCCACCCCTGCAGACCCGCACGAGGACACCCAAGCCGTATGGCTCCTAGCCCCCTGACCCCGCCCCGCCGGCGCGCTCTTACCGACCTGCGGGCCAAGTCCCTTCCCCGCGACGACCCGGAGCGGCTCACCACCCACCTGCGCACCGTGCACGCCGCAGTCGCCCAGATCGAGGCCCGCATCGCCGCAGCCGGGATCATCGCCACCGAACCGCTGTTCTGGGTCCTCGTGCGCGCCGCCGCCCTGTTGCACGATGCGGGCAAGATCGCAGAGAGCTTCCAACGGCAGCTCGAACCCGGCGCCGAACCCTGGGGTGAGCGCCACGAGGTACTTTCCCTCGCCTACGTCGACCTGCTGGCCCCGGCGGCCGACTGGACCGCCGAGGAACGGTTGCTGATCGCCACCCTCGTGGCCGGCCACCACCGGCCGCTGCACGCGGCGTCCTCGCTCGGCGGCGGCAAGCCCGCCCTGTCCCGCCAGTACAACGAGCGCACCCGCTGGGACGAGGCCTTCGGCCGCCGACCCGGCCTGGACGGCGGACCGCAGGTGCCGCGGGGCCTGCACCAGGAACTCCTCGCCTGGCTGGCCGGCTTCCTCGGCACCGAACCAGCACCCCCGAGACCTGGCGACCCGCCGCTCGCCGACCGGGCCCGCCTTCTCCTCCAAGAGGTCCTCACCACCTGGCGGGAGCCGGTCAAAGCCCATCGGGGCCTGATCGCCGTCCTAGCCCAGGGCGCCCTCACCCTGGCAGATCACGCCGGCTCAGCCCATGTGGACCTGCAGACCCATATGCCGCTGCCGCTCGACTACCTCGCCCGGCTCCCGTACACGGCGCACCGCCACCAGCAGGACGCCGCCGACACCGTCGGCCACCTGGTCCTCATCGCCCCCACCGGCAGCGGTAAGACCGAAGCGGGACTCGCCTGGGCGGCCCGGCAGTTGGCCACGATGACCGGCTTGCCCCGCCTGGTGTGGACCCTGCCCTACCGGGCCTCCCTCAACGCCGCCAGGCACCGCTTCGCGGGCACCCTTCAACCTGCGGCCGGCCAGGAGCGGCCCGACATCGGTCTTCTCCACGGCGCCCTCGCCCGCACCCTCCTCATCGAAGCTCTGGAAGACGACTGCTGCGGCCCGACCAAGGACGACGCCCGCAAGGCACGCGCCCGCGCGAACGCTATGCGGCTGTTCACCCAGCGCCTGCGCGTCGCCACGCCCCACCAACTACTCGGCGCCGCCATCGCCGGCCCCACGCACTCCTCCGTCCTCCTCGAACAGGCCAACTCTCTCTTCGTCCTGGACGAACTCCACGCCTACGACCCCGAGACCTTCGGCCGTCTCTGCGCCGCGATGCGTCTGTGGGAGCAGCTCGGCAGCAGGATCGCCGTGCTGTCCGCCACCCTCGCCCCGCCACTGCTGGACATCGTCGACGAGAGCCTTCACCAGCCGGTCACCTGCCACCGCGCCGCGCCCGGAACCGCCCCGGTCCGTCACCAGCTAGTTGTCGACGACCTCCCCCTGACGCATCCCGACAGCATCGAACGCCTCGAATCGTGGCTTGGGGACGGCCGCAGCGTCCTGGTTGTCACCAACACCGTCGCCACCGCGCAGGACCTGTTCACCGCGCTCGCCGACCACGCCCGCCAGGCGCGGCCCGACGACCCGCATGCGGCGCTCCTGCTCCACTCCCGCTTCAAGAACCAGGACCGCGACGCCATCGAGACCCGCCTCCTGGCACGCCACCCCGAACGCCGACCCGACGAACCGGGACACCGCGGCGGCCTCGTCGTCGCCACTCAGGCTGTCGAGGTCTCGTTGCAGCTCGACTTCGACCGGGGTGCGGTGGACAACGCCCCCGTCGAGGCCGTCGCCCAGCGCGCCGGACGCGTCAACCGCCGCGGCCTGCACCCCGACGGCGCCGTCGAGTTCCGTGTCCACCGAACCGAGGGCCACCGCCCGTACGACGCGGGCGCGGTGGAAGCCGCCTGGTCGGCCCTCACCACCCTGGTGGGGGAGGGTGTCACCACCCTCAGCGAGCAGGACATCGACCGCCTTCTTCACCTCGCCTACGACACCGACTGGGGCCACGACTGGGCCCAGCGCGCGCGGCAGGCCCGCGACGGCTTCACCACGGAGTTCCTCACCTTCACCGACCCCTTCCACGACCGCACCGAACACGCCAAGAGCCTCGGCGAACGCTTCGACACCGTCGAAGTCCTCCTCCGCGAAGACGCCCAGGAGTACCGGCAGCTCGCGATCGGGAAGAAGGCGGACCCCCTGCTCGCCGCCGGGCTGCTCATCCCGCTGCGCTACGGACAACTGAAGACCTACAACGCCACCTTCGACCGAGCCCTCGGCGTCCACCTCATCGACGGCGACTACGACCCCGTCCTGGGCCTTCGCCCGCCCGCCGAGCCGGAGACCATCCTGTGAACCCCATCCCCTCCGACCCCACCCGCGACGACCAGTGCCTCGGCGGCGTCCACATCAAATACCTCCGCCACTGCCCCCGCCAACTCTGGCTCTACATGCGCGGCTACCGCCCCGAAGCCGGCAGCGACCTCGTGGCCTTCGGGGAGGTCGTCAGCGAGACCACCTTCGCCCGCCGCCGGGACGTCGACCTCGGTGAAGCCCGCATCGACTGGGTCACCGCTGGCGCCGTCGTCCACGAGACCAAGTCCTCCCGCACCCCCTCTCCCGCCCACGACGCCCAAGTCCGCCACTACTGCCTGCTCCTGGAACGCCGGGGCGTCAACGTGCGCGGCGGGACCGTCCACTACCCCCTGATCCGCCGCACCACCGACGTCCCCTGGAACGACGAGGCGCGCGAAGAAGCCGAGACCGCCGAGGACGAAGCCCGTGCCGTGATCGCCTTGGCTGCACCCCCTGACCGTCAGACCCGCGCCGCCTGCCGCGGCTGCTCCTACCTCGACTACTGCTGGGGAACCTGATGCCTGCCGTCGGCCGTACCTACTGGCTCACCGAACCCTGCCGCATCCGCCGCGAAGACAACAGTCTCCGCATCGAACGCCCCGACGGCAGCCCCGTCCGCATCCCCATCACGGACATCCGCGACCTCGTCACCTTCGACCACGTCGACCTCAACACCTCCGCGATGTCCCTCCTCAGCCGCCACGGCGTCACTGTCCATGTCCTCGACCACTACGGCAACCACGCCGGACACTTCGCGCCCGCCGAAGCCATGTCCTCCGCCACCGTCGTCCGCCGACAGGTCGAGATCACCGGCGACCCCGCACAACGCCTCCCGATCGCCCGTGTCCTCCTCCTCGCCACCGCCGAGAACCTCCGCTGGGCCCTCGACACCGACCTCCTCGACCCCGCCCTCGAAACCCTGCGTACCAACCTCCCCAACTGCCACGACGCCGACGAACTCATGGGACAGGAAGGCAACTTCCGCCGCACCGCCTGGGCCGTGCTCGACAGCCGCCTCCCCGCCTGGCTCCGTCTCAATGGACGCAGCCGACGGCCGCCGACGAACGCCGGCAACGCCTTCATCAGCTACCTCAACGCCCTCGTCTACGCCCGCGTCCTCACCGCCCTGCGCAGTACCCCGCTCCACCCCGCGATCGGGTTCCTCCACGCCGACACCGACCGCCGCCGCAACACGCTCGCCCTCGACCTCGCTGAACCCTTCAAGCCGTTGTTCGCCGAACGGCTGCTGCGACGGGCCGCGAGCCAGAAGCACGTCAAGCCCAGCGACTTCGAGACGGAGGTCGGCCGCGCCGCGCTCAGTACGGACGGCCGCAAGAAGATCGCCGCCCTCGTACGGGACGAACTGGCGACGACGGTGTACCACCGGACGCTCAAGCGGCAGGTCAGCTACGAGGAACTCATCCACCTCGAAGCACTCAAGCTTGTTCGTCTGTGCTTGGAGGGCACGTCGTACAAGCCCTTCCGGCCCTGGTGGTAGGGGCTGATGTTCGTCATCCTGGTCTACGACACCGCCGCCGAACGCAACCCGAAAGTCCTGAAAACCTGCCGCAAATACCTGCACTGGACGCAGCGCAGCGTCTTCCACGGCGAACTCACCGCCGCCCAGTACCGGGCCCTGACCAGCGCCCTCAACAACGTGATCGACCCCACCTACGACAGCATCGTCACCTACACCGCCCGCTCACCGGAGATGATTGACTCCGTAACACTCGGCGCCACCCTCGGCGGGCCGGGCGACATCCTGTGACCAGCACCGCTGCAGTACCGGCCGGTTGCCGCGCTGCCGCGACCCACGACGGCGCTCGCAGGCACTCTGACCTTGGACTTTACCCTCGGGTCGTGATCAGCCCTGGAGGGCTTGCAACATGACGAGGACGGCGCGCGCGCGGCACAGGCGACACGTCGTGATCAGCCCTGGAGGGCTTGCAACAGGTACTTGCCGAGGAGTCGCTGGAAGTCTGCGCTGGGTCGTGATCAGCCCTGGAGGGCTTGCAACTTCACCCCGAACGCACCTCAAGGGAGGCGGGGGAGGGTCGTGATCAGCCCTGGAGGGCTTGCAACGGCTGCACGACGGCGAGCACGGCGTCCGCGATGGAGTCGTGATCAGCCCTGGAGGGCTTGCAACGCCTCCAGTTCCCGGACCCGGGTGAGGAGGGCGGTGGTCGTGATCAGCCCTGGAGGGCTTGCAACGCGGCCAGTACCTCGACCACCACGCGGAAGGCGGCGGGTCGTGATCAGCCCTGGAGGGCTTGCAACCCGAGGTGGACAAGCGCTACGCCAACGGCCACGAGTCGTGATCAGCCCTGGAGGGCTTGCAACATGGCGGTGCGGGTGCGGAGGGTGGCGTAGGGCTGCGTCGTGATCAGCCCTGGAGGGCTTGCAACGCCATCGGCCGGGAGCCTTCGAACTTGACCATTCGTCGTGATCAGCCCTGGAGGGCTTGCAACCCCAGGCGGCCGACACCTTCCTGCGTCTGCGGCGGAGGTCGTGATCAGCCCTGGAGGGCTTGCAACACGCTCCGGTGCCCGGACTTCACCCGGCCCCCGCCGGTCGTGATCAGCCCTGGAGGGCTTGCAACGAGTGGACGAGCATGCCGCTCGACCTCCATACCCAGGTCGTGATCAGCCCTGGAGGGCTTGCAACGCCCACTTGCCGATCCCGCCCTTGTAGACGTTCTTGGTCGTGATCAGCCCTGGAGGGCTTGCAACATGAGCGGCAGGTCGGTCTCGGGCGCGGGGGCGTGTCGTGATCAGCCCTGGAGGGCTTGCAACGCCAGGCCGTGAATTCGGCCGGTCAGATGATCAAGAGTCGTGATCAGCCCTGGAGGGCTTGCAACGTCCACCGCGCCCCGGCCGCGTGCGCGCCGCCCTGTCGTGATCAGCCCTGGAGGGCTTGCAACGCGCCGGATCCCTTCACGCTGGGCCCGGCGTACCTGGTCGTGATCAGCCCTGGAGGGCTTGCAACTCCACGGTGGCCTCCAGGGCGGTACCGGGCAGGGGCGTCGTGATCAGCCCTGGAGGGCTTGCAACACACCGCCGAACTCTCCACCCCCGCCGGGGGGGGACCGTCGTGATCAGCCCTGGAGGGCTTGCAACCCAGCAGCTCCCCCAGAACCACCGCCAGCGGCTTCGCGTCGTGATCAGCCCTGGAGGGCTTGCAACGCGAGGTCGCGGGCGTACGGACGGCCAGCGGCGAAGTCGTGATCAGCCCTGGAGGGCTTGCAACGTGAAGTCAAGCGTCGTCCGGACGCTCAGGTCCTCGTCGTGATCAGCCCTGGAGGGCTTGCAACAGAATGTCCGAGGCCTCCTCTCCGCGTCCGCCGACGGTCGTGATCAGCCCTGGAGGGCTTGCAACCCGCCCGGAAGGCGGGCGATGCCGAGCGGTGCGCCGAGGTGGTCGTGATCAGCCCTGGAGGGCTTGCAACCGGTATGGGTGTCCGGAGTGGACTTCCTCGGGTTCACCATCCGCTGGTGCGTCATGTTCCGCGCCGGGGCTGCAAGCCCATCACCTTCCTCGCCTGATGGCCCGCAGACAAGGCTATGAGGCATGCGCGGGATCGGCTCTGTGAACTGACGGACCGTTCCCGTCCGCGATTGCCGGTTGAAGTGGTGGTGCAGGAGATGAACTGGTTCCTGTCCGGGTGGGCGGTGTACTTCAAGTATGGAAACTCATCACGCCACTTCGACAAGATCAGGATGTTCGCGAGGATGCGACTGGCGCTGTGGATCGCCAAACGGCACCATCGCAGTCGGTCAGGTCCTCGGCGTTATTCCACCGCGCGAAACGGGAGTCCTTCAGCGCTCTTGCCTGCTCCCGGACGCCGAGTTCGCGCCGGGCCCGGTTCCACGAGGCCCGGCGTCCGGTGTTCAGCGCTTCGGTGGCCCAGACGACCACGTGGAAAGCGTCCATCACCCGCAGCGCACCGGGTGCCCGCTGGGCGATGACCTGGGCGATCCAGGCGGCGCCGTCGGCGCTGATGTGGGTCAGCCGGGCGGTTCGAGCCTGGCCGAGCTGGTCGAAGAAGCGGGTGAGGACGTCGGCGCCGTGGCCGTCGGCCATCCACACCACGCGGGCGGTATCGTGATCGACCACGACTGTCATGTAGCGCTGGCCCCTGCGGTAGGAGATCTCGTCGATCCCGGTCCGGCGCAATCCGGCCAGGCGGTCGGTGTGCCGGTCGCGGTCGGCGGTGCAGCGCTCGACGATCCGGCCGATCGTGCGCCAGGTGCAGCGCAGCAGTTCGGCCGCGGCGCTCTTGGAGCACTCGGCGGCCATCCACGCGGCCTGCTGGTCGAAGGCCAGGGTGTGACCGGTGCCGCGCCGGGCGTCGGCCTCCAGGAACACCTGCCGCGTCCCGTGGTCCAGGTCGCGCCATCGGCGTCGGCCGCGTCCGCGGTCGTACAGCGCTGCCGGGCGGCGGCACAGTCCGCACCGTCCACGCCGCCGCGCGTCAGGCCGTACCGACACGACCACGCACTGTTCTGATTTGTCCCAGCGCACCGCCTCGACCACGGTGTTTGCTGAAGGCAGGCGCGCCGTCTCTCTGCTTGATCCAATTTGGGCTTCGACACCTCAGCTTGTCGTTTGACCTCCATTGATCATCTTCTGTGGCGTTCGGGTTATCGCCTGTCTGTTCGCTATTGGTTGGTGACCAGGGCGAGTCCGACGT